>JAGQPR010000031.1:21174-31002 GCA_020426625.1 Planctomycetales bacterium | reverse complement strand
TGCTGCGCGGCGCTGTTAACTAACCTGGGGTTGGGAGAGGCAGATGAAGAATGCCCAAGTTATTTTTCCCCATCCTAAGACAGCCGCGAAGCGGCGACAGCAGGAACGTAAACATCATTTCGTGATGCGTATGTCGAGTTTCTGAACAGACACGGTATTGATTTTGAAAAGCTATTCCTGTTCGAGGGTCAACATGTCGGGTAATGCTGTTGTCGCCGCTTCGCGGCTTGCAGGGGATAGTCCGATTTCGATCCATTGGCTAGCGCCAACGGCTACATGCTGCCGCGGCTTCGCCGCTAAGCTAAGCTAAGCTAAGCTAAGCTAAAGCCCCAGGGAAAAATAGCTTGGCGATTTATAGTCCTTCATCTCGATACCTCTCCATGCTGTTCTCCGTGCGGCACGGGAGAGGCAGATGAAAATGCCCAGCTGTTTTTCCGCTAGCCCATGGAGCAGCTACGGTAACGTTTCCGAGCCGAATCACATGTTTGGCCGGGGCCGCCATCCTATCCAGGAGCCCCAGGAGCCATCCGACACATGGCACCAACTCGACGTTTTGAGACAAAGCCTGACACAGCCGCGGCTTGCGTCCGTTTGACGCCGCAGTGGAATGTAAACCCCTTGTCGACTTCCGCTAGATCGAAAATCGGGTAGTTTGGTGAGACGAGTCCTTTGCAGGCTCGCAGAACGGAATCTCCCCAAACCAGAAGGCGTCGTTTGTGTCCCACCCTCCAACGAAATCGTCGGTTGCACACCCCTTGCCCGCCAGACTTTCCCCGCGGATGAAATGGATCGTCAGCGGTGCAATCGCCTTCCATGTCTTGGCAGTGGTTGCCGAACCATTCCAGTTCTTCACTCGCAGTCAGCGCGGCGTGTCAGAGGCTAGCGTGCCTTTCCGCAACTTGGTGGCGCCGTACACCGAGTTTGCCTATCTGAATCACGGCTACTTTTTCTTTGCACCCGAACCCGGTCCCAGCCACTTGATGCAGTGCGAACTTTCGTTTGAAGATGCGGAAGCGGCCAGACTGAGGTTTCCAGACAAGTCGGCCCAGTGGCCGCGTTTGCTATACCATCGGCATTTCATGCTGGCAGAGTTTCTGCATATGATGCATGTCGAACCGCCTCCAGCAAATCCTTCACCAGGCTTGGATCCCGAGTTAATGCGTCCCTGGCGGGAGGCTCGGCAGCAATTCGAAACCGTTCGCAACTCGATGCAAGACCACCTAATCAAACGCTACAAAGCGCGCGACGCGAGAATCCTTCGCATCGAACATAGGCTGCCCAGCAGCGAAGAAGTACTGGAAGCAGGGATGAAGCTGGATGATGCTCAGCTCTACCTATCGCTTCCCGATTCGCAGTCCGATGCATTACTGCCCGAACGGCAAGGTTCGCCAAGCCAGGAGTCCCCCGGAAATGGTTTATCTTCTTCGGCAAGCGGAGACGAGTCATGAACGCTGCGTTGGCTTGGACCAAACAATGGCTCATCGATTGGAGCATTGGCTGGGATCGTTTTTGGTTCAGCCCCGCTCAACCGCATACCTTGGCGACGATACGTATCTGTTGTGGGGCGATGCTGACTTATGTGCATTTAATTTGGCTATTCGCAATCAACGATTTTTTGGGCGCCGATGCTTGGATCAACCTGCCCACGATTCGACAGCTGCATGCCGACGATTGGGCTTGGAGCTGGCTGTTTTATGTCGGCAATCCAACTGTACTAGTGATCCACGAGATAGTCGCGGTGTGCGCCGGAGTGCTGATGACCTTGGGGTTATTCACCCGCGTCGCCATCCCGCTAGCATGGTGGCTGACATTGATGGTTTGCCATCGTTTGACGGGCGCGCTTTTCGGCTTAGACCAGGTCGTAGTGATGCTTACCATGTACTTGATGGTCGCACGTAGCGGCAGCGTATGGAGCCTGGATTCCAAACACCGCGATGCAGCTGCAGGCAGCTGGCTGCGTCCTTCGTCCGCTGCGGCAATCAGCAACAATGTCGCTACGCGACTGATTCAAATCCACCTATGCGTAATCTACTTGTTTGGTGGTCTGAGTAAGATGCGCGGCCAAATGTGGTTTGAAGGCAGTGCGTTATGGTATACGGCGGTCAACTATGAATACCAGTCCATGGATCTAACGTGGCTAGGACATTTTCCATTTCTGATCGCCACATTGACCGCAGTCACCATTTTCTGGGAGACTTTTTACTGCGCTTTAGTATGGTCAAGATTGACTCGTCCGCTCACATTGGCAATGGCCGTTCTAGTCCATGGAGGCATTGCGATCGGACTGGGAATGGTTACTTTCGGAACCATCATGATCGTCGCTAACTTGGCGTTTATTTCCCCGTCTGCCATGTTGAACTGCGGCAAGAAACTCAAAATTGGGTGATTTCAGCCTGCGTTCTCCTCAAGTGGAGCGGTACTCAGTTTCCGCGAAGTCGCGCGTAGGCAAACCACTTTTCCCAGGATCTGCCAGCCTACCTGGGAACGTACTGTCCTGGAGGCTTTGCCTCGGCAGTTTTGCAGTTCCCCCATCGCGGCTGACAGAAGCCACAGCCAGAGCAGAGCGTGCAAAACACTGGGTGCTCAGGCAAAGCCTGCGAACGAGATAAATCGCGCTGCCGCATCATCGAACTGTTCATCGCCCGATCACGCTGTCCATCCAAGATTGGTTCGATTGTCGCGACATCCGTTCCATCGACGGCGTGAATGCTAAGCTCCAAACTTGCCAAGACGTCCAGCATTGGACAGAGCTAGCAGCATCAAGTACTGCGCCTCGAATTGCCCAAGACCACCAGTAATCGCCGTCGTTTCACCGAAAGATGTATGAGGGTCAGGTCTACAGCAGTCTGAAACAAGCAATGTGGGTACGGGATGCCAACTGTGACTCTTCAAATAGGCTGGCGTCGAGTGATCACCAGTGACAATTAATACGTCCGGCCCCAAGGCGTTGATGGCCGGAATGCAGGCATCAAGCTGCTCGGTCCGTGCGACCTTTTCAGCGAAGTTGCCATCTTCACCGGTGCTGTCAGTGTACTTGAAATGGATGAAGAAAAAGTCGTATTTGTCCCAATTGTCACGTAAGACTTGCATCTGTTCATCGAGTGTCGTGGCATCGCCGACGATGTCCATACCAACCAAGCTGGCCAACCCCTTATACATCGGGTAGACGGCGATGGCTGCCGCACGAAGGCCGTATACCTCGAGATACGAAGGCATGTCTGGGCGGGAAGCAAACCCCCGCATCGTGTGAAAATTCGCCTTCGGCTGGTCCTTGAGCAACTCCCTCGCTTGCCTTAAAAACTCTTTGGCAACTTCTGCTGTTTTCTGGCTGGCAGGGTTTTCCGCAACGGGATCCAGCGGCGGTACTCCAGTTGCTTGTGGGTCGGTATCTTTGACATCGCCACTCAAGCCCTCGCCACGAAAGACCACAACGAATCGATGCTCTTTCACTGGCTCGACGAAGATCTCGATACCCGGAATTTTGATCGCGCGCAACGAGATGGCGATTGGTGCGCTTTCTTCAGTGGGAATTCGCCCGGCTCGACGGTCGGCGATATTGCCTTGGGCATCGAGTGTGCAAAAGTTGCAACGAATCGCGACATCTCCGGGCTGCATTTGAAAGCCAATCCCTGTGGCCTCCAGCGCTCCACGACCAATCTGGTAGCGCAATGGGTCGTAGCCGAAAAGTCCGAGGTGCCCAGGACCGCTGCCGGGGGCGATGCCAGGCTTGACCGGGATTGATAACCCTTGCACCCCTTTGGTCGCCAAGGCATCAAGGTTGGGCGTACTGGCAGTTTCAAGCTCGGTTTTTCCCCCAGGAGTCATGGGCAGCCCGCCCAGACCGTCACCGACCAGCATGACAATCTTGGATTGATTCTTGGCCATCAGATCGCGAGTTAGCGTATGCATGTCCATCGGTTATTCTCAGTCAAATAGGAATTGGTTAACTAATCAGGCCACGGTCTGAGGACGACCAACGAATTCCCGCACAGCAGTGGAGTTGAGTGACGGAAATCCAACGCCGCCCCAAGCCAATGACTTGGCATAGCCTAGCTCCAGTAAAAGACAACTTGACGGGTCCAACTGGCGGGACTTGAAGTCTGCCACCATCGAGCATCTCAAACAGCGTGGATTATCACAATTCCTGCAGATCGAACTAGGGGCCAACACCCTTCCTAGAACGCCAGATGAGCGCGCTAGTGCCGCACAGACTAAGCCAACTGAGCAGTGAGGGCTCCGGAACCGCTGAGAAACTCAAATTGTCAATTGCCACATAGGTCGGCGTATTAACTCCAAATACGCCAACATCCGATGATGAAAAGGATATTCCGATTGACCGGGAACCGGCCAGCGACGAAATGTCCACGGAAGTCCAGTTCGTCACTATGTAGTCTTGGGTGTTGTCGGCAAAAGTAAAATCCGCCAACGCCACTTCAACGGTTGTTGTTGGGTTGCCATTTCCATTGATTGAGTCATAACCGGTGAAACTGACGCGGAAGAAATCGGGGTCGTCGCCAGTCGTTCCGCCAAATTTTTTGGCAAAAGCATCTCCATTTTCGAGAGAGAATCGAGCATATGTCGTGTTGGTGATTTCAACGGACTGCAGGATCGCGCCTAGTGGCAAATTGACGGTACCTCCCTCAAATCCAATCGCGTAATTTTGCCCAGCGTTCACTCCGCCACTTCCATTGGCCCCCCCTCCAGCCGCCGCAGCGTATTGATTTGAAAAACCAGTCGTGACGGGATTGACCACATTGGAATAGGCCCAACCGGTCCAAAACCCTCCAAAACTGGTGTCATAGGTATTGCTGAATAGGGCTCCCCCACTGCTCCAGCCGTTTGAGTTCGTACCGTTGCCCGCATCACCGTTGTAGAATTGCCCGCCGGGTTGCCCATCCTGGTTGCCACTGGTTCCAGTAAAGGCGGTCAAATCCTCGAAGGTAACAATTCCTGCAAACGAACCGGAGCTCAGACCGCTCGCAACCAGGATTATCCACAAGAGATTTATTGCAATACATTTCACGTGAGCAGATCCTAGTTGAGGTTTGATATTAGAAGAATAGATCAATTGGTATTACTCCAGGAGACTTCCCCTCCAGCTCGAGTGATCAGCGCCCCGAGTACCAGTGGAGAGGTCTGCTCGGACAGCAGGTGCACATGACTGTCAGCGAACAGAAGCATGGCACCGCCGCTATGCTTGCTGCGAATCTCGTTATCTCCGATCCACGCATGCGGGTCGTTGATGCCACCGGACTGTACAAAAACATTGCGTCCGTTGATCCATTCGTTGTCTGGCCCACCTATGTCTTCAGAGACTGCCAACGTGTTAGACAAGCCATCGGAAATAGATGCAAAGCGAATGCGTTGGTCGTAAAGGAATATTCCATCGTCCTGGCGACGGTCGACCAAAGTTTCACCAAAAAGCCCCCCGTAGTCCGTTTTCCCACGTATCGTTGGCCGCTCTTGCGCCGTAGGGCATTCGTAAACAGGGATGCGTTGGGCTGCCGCAGCGGCGTTGACAGGATCGTCAAAGGGCAGCCGAAAATCAATCTGCAATTGAAGATTCTGCTGTTCCAGAAATGGCAATAACAAGGCAGACCAGGCAAACTGACGGTGAGTCGAGGGTGCATTTCCGCCTCGCCACTCGATGCAACCAGTAGGCAAAGACGAGTGCACGCCGTGATAATTGTGGAGAGCAATTCCCAGCTGTTTCAGGTTGTTCTGGCACTGCGATTTTCGCGCTGCCTCACGTGCGGCTTGGACGGCTGGCAGCAACACACTGACGAGAACGCTGATGATGGCGATGACGACTAGTAGTTCGACCAACGTAAAGGCACTTTGGCGGCGCATGACGTTCCAAACCTATGAATGACAGAAGCAGACAAGCCGGTCGGCTTGCTTGGTGCAACACACCCCATCACTGGAGGGCGGATTGCAAAGCTCAAGGTAGGTCTTCTGACTTGCTACCGAATAAGACCCTACGCCTTCTCATCCCGCCCAAGGGACAATGGCTCTTCTGAAGAAGAGGGTTCTATTTGCTTCGAGTACCCAGTTTGGTTGAATACTCGACGCCGGTAGCTCACAGCGGCCAGTCCGTCTCGGAATTACACCGAAGTTCCCTGTTCGCGCGGCCCCCAGAAAAAAGGGTCCGCGCCACCACGAGCATTGACAGAGAATAACATGCAGGGTTGGGATGTCAAGCTTTACACCTTCGGTCTTCATCAGCGGCATTGTTTGTATCTTGGACCCGATTTTCAACCACCTTGTCTCTACTGGTCTATCAAGGAGCATTGGTTTAGGATCGCGGAAAAGCATGCGAGCCGCCAAAACATGCTTGCGAAGTTCATGCTCTTGGTGAATTTCCAAATTCAGCCTCTGCTATCTCACCGCGTCGCTAGACAAGCCAAGCATGTTGCCAACATTGAGATTTGATGTCGCTGATGCGACCAGCGCAGCAAGTGGTTTGAATGTGGCAGACGCTACCTCAGAATTCTACCGCCTGGAGAAACTGCGCGACTCGATTTGCGACGTTGAGGTAAAAATGTTGAGTGGAGCAATAACCACTCCGAACGCCATGCAACCTCTGGGGACGGGATTCTACTTGCTCCCACAACAATTGCTCGAAAGCTATCAGGCGGATCGAATGGGCAGTGAGCTGGCGAGAGTGCTGTCGGCCACCAAGCAATTGATGTCCGAGGTCGATCGTGTGTTGGTGCTAGGGCCACCTTGCGCGGTACTGGGCATGCGCGCGATCATGCAAGCTTGCTGCCAACCGTACTTCAATGAGTTGTCCCGCGGAGCCAGAGGCAGCCGCCCGCGTGTAACGTTTTGCTCGAACCTATTGGACAATGATACCGTCCAAGGTCTGCTGCAATTGGTAAATGCCCACCGAATTCAACCTGCGAAAGATCTTGAAAACCGTTGGGGGCTCGTTTTGATCGACGGCGAGCGAGAGCCTGCTCTGCAGCATTTTGCTTTCCGGCAGTTTGTGAGAGCGCTTCAAGCGAACTGTGGCCAGGAAGTCCAGACACTGAACAAGCGGCTGATCGTCGTCACGGAGCTGGCAAGCGATCTTGCCGCACTGGCCCAGCAATGGGGCTGCCGTGAACTGTTCTATACGGACCCAAGCGTCGGTATCCGTTTCCGCGCCTTGAGCACTGTGGGCCTAATACCTTCGGCCCTGTTGGGTATCAACATCATGCGGCTGCTTGCTGGAGCGCAGGCGATAAGCGATCACTTTCGGCTGCAGCGAGCGTCGGACAATATCGTCCTAAAGTTCGCCGCGATAAACCTGTGGGAGATGAAACGCTGCGGACTTCCAGGCGAGATACACGTCTGGGACAGTGCATTGGATGCAATCATTCCGTGGTTTCGCAACTTACCACCACGGCAGTATCAACCTAGCGATGCGTCATGCAGCCGGATCGATTACAAAAACAGCTACCGCTACGATATGAGAAATCTGCCGCTGGTCCATCATGTTTTAGCTGAAGGATGTCGCTTCGATCCGCTAACTTGGTCAACTGGTAACGAACCCAAAGACCCGAGCTTGCAGACTGGTTCGCTACCAGCGTTACAAGAACATACACGAAACCAACACATGCAGAGGATGCGCGATCATAGTCAGCCTTTTTCGTCGCTGGTGATGCCCTTGGTCGACGAATTCCATTTAGGGCAGCTGATGCAATTGCTCATGCTGGCAGAGGTGGTTCAATCGCGGTGGCATGGCGTGAATCCATTTGCTTAGAACCGGGGAAAATCAATAGGAGTGAGTTGCTTGATGTCGGAAAATGGAGAGCTGCCGCTGTTTCCAGACGAACCACCGCCAGCACCTTTTGTCACGGTTGCCCAACAAGGCGATATTCCCGATGGTCAGGGGCGAGCGTTCACCGTTGGCAAACGGGTAGTTGCGGTTTTTCTACATGAAGGCCGGTACTTTGCCATCGACGATTTTTGCCCACATCAGGGTGCATCCTTGGCCGACGGCTACATTGCTGGCTGTGCAGTCGCTTGCCCATGGCACCATTGGCGATTTTCGATCGAAGACGGAACCTGGCTGGACAATCCCAAAATAGCGATTGAGAAATTCGCGGTGCGACTGTCGGGATTGGATATCCAGGTGCAGGTCCCACCGTGAACGCTAACGCCCGATACGCTAACATTTGGTATACTATGCGTTCACGCAGAAGTATTTCCGCATAATTGGCCGCTTTGGCGTAAACCAGGGACGTTCAATTATCAGAAAACGATTGCGTTGTGCTTTGGATAGTTCCTTCTCCGCCTCTGCCCAGCTTTCTATGGGCTTGAGATTCAACTCTGACGAATAAACCTATTCCACAATTCCCACCGTGAGCATGCCATGACCAAGTTTTGTTTGCCCTACGTAACCTGGCTGATTGCCTTTGCCTGCTTCCTGTCACCCCAATGCCTGGGGGCAGAGCCGCTGAAAGTTCTGCTCGTCGATGGTCAGAACAATCATAAGTGGCAGGAGACCACTCCGCTGATCAAGAGCTGTTTAGAGAGCACAGGGATTTTCGCGGTGGACGTCGCCACTAGCCCAGCCAAGGGCGGCGATATGTCAACCTTTGCACCAAAGTTCACCGACTACGCTGTGGTGGTTTCCAATTACAATGGCGAACCTTGGTCCAAATCGACCAGCCAGGCGTTTGCTGAATATGTCAGCAATGGTGGTGGCTTCGTTTCCGTCCACGCTGCCGACAATTCATTCCCAGATTGGCCAGCGTACAACGAAATGATTGGGTTGGGCGGTTGGGGCGGCCGGAATGAAAAGGACGGGCCCTACGTTCGTTTTCGCGATGACAAATTTGTCCGCGACACGGCACCTGGCCGCGGGGGCAGCCACGGACGACGCCATCCATTTGAAGTGATCGTTCGCGATACGCGACATCCAATTACTAAGGGAATTCCGGGATCTTGGTTGCAAGCCGAAGACGAACTGTACGCCGAGCTACGTGGGCCAGCAACCAACATGGAAGTACTGGCGACTGCCTTCAGCGACAAATCGACTGGCGGCACGGGAGAGCACGAACCAATCTTGATGGTACTGTCCTTTGGAAAGGGCCGCGTATTCCATACCACCATGGGACATGATAACAAGTCGATGAGCGGAACCGCTTTCCAAGTGACCTTGAATCGCGGCACAGAGTGGGCTGCTACTGGCAAAGTAACTCAACCATCGGTAACCGCTGCTCTCATGAGTGCTCAAGAACCTGTCATGCGCGATCCCACTCAGCTCAAGTTGCCAGTTGGGCATGATAAAGCAGATTTCTCCAAGATTCCCGATATCGAATCAGGCAACTGGGTCTCTATTTTCAACGGTAGTGATTTGAGCGGCTGGTCTCAGAAAAACGGCTTGGCGACCTACCACGTCCAGGACGGCGCGGTTGTCGGTAAAACGGCTATCAATAGCCCCAACTCCTTCATGTGTTCTGAAAAAGACTACGCCGATTTCGAGCTAACTTTCGAAGTTAAAGTCGACGAAGGCCTGAACTCAGGTGTACAAATACGCTCTAAGAGCCTCGCAGAATTCAATGACGGACGAGTCCACGGTCCTCAGGTCGAAATTGAAACAGGCCCTGCGGAAGCTGGGTATGTTTACGGCGAAGCCACCGGACGAGGTTGGCTCAGCCCTCACCAACCGCCGACTGATGCTTTCAAGAACGATGAGTGGAATCGATTTGTGATTCGTGCCGTTGGCCCGCGCATCCAGACCTGGATCAACGGAATAGCCATTGAAGACATCTACGATCCAGAAAGCTTCCAAGAAGGATTCATCGGCTTGCAAGTTCACGGCGTGGGCGACCGCGG
>JAGQPR010000031.1:0-21074 GCA_020426625.1 Planctomycetales bacterium | reverse complement strand
CCCTTTGAAGTGCGTTGGCGCGATATTCGCATCCATGAAATCCCCTAGCTTCCATCGCAGTCATCACGCTCCGCCGTGATAATTGATTGGATAGACTTACACTTGTCGTCCAGCGTCATGGCAGGTTAAACGTAACTAACCTTGCCAACGCAAGTTGCTTCGGATTTATCCGGTTCCCAGGCACTGCCTGGGAACCCAGTGTTTGCAGGCACTGCCTGCAGCTTACGTCAACCGCAACGGGGTGAATCGACAAAACCGGCGAGACGGAGCCGCGAAGACAGTGAGTTCCAAGGCAGAGCCTGGGAACAAGTGGTTTACCTAACTACCAATTGCATCAAAGCGGAAGATCTCGAAACCCAGTAGTATTCTATGGTGGATGCACCTTCACGCCACATTTACGAAAATTGATTGGACCCATGAATCGTTGTGCGAGAGTACTCACTTGGGCAACTTGGATCGGCGCTCTCAGCTTGGTTTGTGGCTGCACCCCCCAGCCGGCATCCAAGCCTTCGTCGTCGCAGACAGCTCTCGCCACGGAAAGCGAACTCCTACCGACTGCTGCGACAATTGAAACCAACATGGGAACGATCAAAATACGATTGTTTCCTGAAAAGGCACCTCACTCGGTGGCGAATTTCGCCAGATATGCTCGCAGCGGCCACTACAACGGCACGATTTTCCACCGAGTTATCGATGGCTTTATGATCCAAGCCGGAGGACATTTACCGGATCTGTCGGCCCGCCTCGAGAACTTTCCGCCCGTCAAAAATGAGGCCAACAATGGGCTTTCCAATCTATCGATGACGGTAGCCTTTGCCCGTGGAGATGATCCCGATAGCGCCAGAGCCCAGTTCTACATCAATCAAGTCGATAACGTGTACTTGGACTACACACCTGGTCAAAGCGCTGGCTACACCGTTTTTGGTGAAGTCACCGAGGGCTTTGACGTTGTACACCAGATCGCATCTGTGCCTACTGTCGTTCAAGGCGAATTCCAGGCCTTGCCCAAGAAGACGGTCGTGATCCAAAGCGTCACACTCGATTCGTCTGACGAAGGAGACAATGCGTCCCAACAAGACACACAGTAGGCTCGCACCAGGGACTTCAATACTATTCCACACGCTGCGGGCGTTTCACAGCAGAGCCGCCGGTCATCGAACCTAGCGGCAGGCGGGCAGACGCTACCCGGGGACATGATAATAGTTGTTCGGCGGAAGAGGTCTTGTTTTCCATCAGGCAGTTCCCAATTCGAGCCGCAACATCCCTGATGCTGTGAGGTGTCCGCGGTACTACGCTTTTCTTTTAGCTGCTTGCATCTTCATCCGAGACCGGAAGGAGCGGAAATTTGCGGAGTGCCAGTCGACGATTCGTCACCATTAGTGCGGCGCCGCCTGTCAGTTCGCTTTGCGCCGCAGCGATGACTCAGAGAATGACATTGGCGACATCGTCACCCTTCAGCCCTTTCATCCGTATCCGACTAACTGAAGGCGTTGACGCACGATAACGCGAGAAATGCGTGGAAGTCGGAGTCAAGAGTCACGACGATTGCGTCGCGTGTTCTGGCCTCCGCTAGAATCGGTTCGTCCGTCGCAGTCGCCATCCTAAATCGCCGACAACTGCGCTCGCTTGCTGCTCGACAACCTAAACGGGACTGGAGATCTGGGGAACGAAGTACTGCCCGCGATACTCTCGCTTGAGGAACGAATTGGCCAACTGGGCGTTCTCGCCGTGGAATCGTCCGACGTTGGGATCGAATTCCAACATCCCGCTCAGTCTCAATTCAGACATGTTGACCGAATGGGCTCGCACATGGGATTCCATTTCTTCAATCAAGCCCTTCCAGGCAGGCACTTCCTTAGACAATTCACTTGCCGCGTTAGAAGAGTATTGTGCGCCAACTTGATAAGCAATATTGGCGAGATTGCACCATCCAGTGGAATAGTGGCCAACCTCTATGTCTGCATTCAGTTTACTAGCGTCACGGCTACGAACACATTCAATAAAATTCTCGTGATGCAGCTTGCCGCCGCTATTGCCCTTGAACGTACGGACTCGTTTTCCAGATTCATCGTAAACTTCGGCGCCACCGCGATGTCCTTCCAAGCGGCCACCTTCGCAATAGGCTATGTAACCACTGCCCGGTCCGGGATGCTCGGGTGATCGCTCTTTTTCGTGTCCTGCGGTTAGGTTCGACAAGCCGATGACCGTTGGAATCTCTCCCGTATCAAAGTAGACAAAATGCACGTTGGGAGTGTTGCCTGCATCATTCCAAGCGATACGTCCGCCCCCACCCATGATACGCGTCGGCAGGCTCACTTTATCTTGGAACACGTTGTTTCGTGCGTCATCCAGGACATGAACACCCCAATTTCCCATCTCCCCGGATCCGGTATTGAAATCCCAATGCCAATCGTATTGCAGCTCGTTGCGGTAAATGGGCTTGTCCTCGGCTGGCCCCAACCACAAATCGTAGCTCACAGCATCATCTATCGGCAGTTGGGTTTGACGGCGACCGATGGGCTGCCGGACACCGTACCGGTTGACTCGGCAGCTAAGGATCTTTCCGAGTGCTTTTTCTTCGTGTAGGAATTTCTTGATCTCAGCCTGCATCGGATCAGAGCGTTGCTGAGTACCAACCTGGCAGATCCGACCGTATTTGCGCGCAGCATGGATAGTCTGCTCGCCCTCCCACTGCGAATGCGACAGCGGCTTTTCGACATAAACATCCTTGCCCGCCTGCATAGCCCAAATGGATGCCAGGCAATGCCAGTGATTGCAGGTAGCCACGACCACAGCATCAATGTTTGGATCCGCAATCAAGTCACGTAAGTCAACGTATTTCTTTGCCTTGGGAAACAAACTGCCCGTGCCATTCAGTCGAGTTTCGTCTGGATCGCAGAGTCCGGCAATCTCAACACCATCCATTTCGCTGAAGACCTTCATGTGCTGGCCAGCACGGCTACCACAGCTGATGAAGCCGAGCCGAATATCATCAGCGGCCATCGCCCGGGCGGACCGCACTGGGAACGTCCACACTGCGCTGGCCGCCGTAGCGGCTCCCAATAGCTTGCGCCGACTTATGGTGTTATCGGTCGATGGATTCATCGTGTTGTCTCTCCGCCTTGTTACTAGTCTTGCTAACGACGCTCACGAGCTGTCCTACCGGCTCCAACGATCGCTACCGATCGAACTGAAAAACATCAATGTGCCGATCTCCCGAATATAACAGAATTCCCTCCTCGACGCGTAAATTACCACCGTCATGCCGCTGTATCTGTGGTGTCCAGGTATCAATCAGCCGGGGACCAAAGCGATGGGGCAATCTTTCCGCGGAGGTTTGCCATTCTGCCGCAAAGATAAATACTTTGCTGGCAGTTGGAAAATAGACACAACCGTCGGCCAAGCATCCGCGTCCTAGCCCTCTTGGACTCGGCAATGCATTAAGCGATCCGGGTGTTGTTGAACTGGGAAAACCGAATTCGATATTCCCAGTCAGCCGGTCGATCCAAAGCAACCGATCGCCACTGACGATCAAATTGGTTCCCGAAACCCCCAGCAGGAACTTGACATCAGCGACCTGATCGTCGTCGGTAGACCAAACGAGATTTCCAGTGATTGCGTCCAACGCAAATATCTCGGGGCAATCGTTTGGTCCACAGTACACTATTCCCTGGGACACCAGGCAGGGCGAAGGCGTGCGATCGAGGTACCGATTGGCTCTGGGATAGGTTTGCCGTGCACGATCGGGACGCGCGTACTGAGTCAACCAGATCGTTTGGCCATTGGCAGGATCCAAACAAACGATGGCGCCCAGATTTGTGTTGTAGAACAATCGACCTCCAGCCATGGTCAGCAGCTGATTGGAAATCCAGTTCGCGTAGGGAAAGTCCTCGATCACTCCGCTGGCTATCGTGGGCGTTCGCCAGCGGACTTGTCCACTGAACCGATCGAAAGCAACCACGCTTCTCCGCAGACCAACTTCATCGCGAGCGAGAACCGCCACCAACAGCAGGTCCCCCCAAATCAACGGAGGACCTTCGAACTCGCAACCCACAAATTCCGGTGGCAGCAAACGCAAAGGAAAGCCGCGGAGCATGCTGCCTTGCTTGTTAAGATCGAGCCCCACCAAATAGCTCTGGGAACCTCCGTCAGCAGCAGCTTGTCGCTGTGCCCAGCCCGTAATTGGGCTGCCCATTCGCGCGTACAAACACGCCTGATCAATCGAAACCATGCCGCGGGGGGTGCCGGCCAGAGGTTGATCTTCGGGAATAAGTCTCGTCAACGTCGTGCGGCTATCAAACAGCGGCTTCTCAAGTGTAGCAACTGGCCAGTTCTTTCCGGTAGTCAAATCAAACGCGAGTATGCTTGCCAGTTGATTTACGAAAACTTTTCCGTCATAAGTCACTGGATAGTGAGTCAAACGGTTATCGGCTCGTTCAGCGATTGGCACGCCTTCCACAGAACTCTTGCTATTACCGCTCAAGCGCATCAGCGGGACATTCCAAAGGGGCGAGAATTCAGGAGCAACCAATTGCTCTACCGATGAAGCTGACATTGCCTGCCAAGAGTTGCGAGCTTCAGTGGCTGGCAGAGTTTCCCAGGTGGCGGCGGCCCGCTGCAATTCGGCAAGCTTGGTCGGGAACTTGCCTTGCAGCGCAGCGGCGACTGCGTCCAGCCACCGTCCGACCGCCACATGATCCAGGTGCGCCGAGTTAATTGATGTGGCATATAACAAGCGTCCCGCTGCTTGTTGCCACCTTTCTAATTCCGCGGCATCACTAGCCAGCAGCTGTTCAGACCAAACATCCAGCAGGCTACTCGCCGCTGCGCCGCCCTGCCCCTGCATCCAAACCACAGGCCATGGCAAAACCCAACCAACGTTATTGGCAGTTGCAAGCGGGTTTCTTATATCCAAGCCCAATCGTGGAGCGGCTCGAAACAGGGCCTGGGCCGCAGCCAACGACCAGCCATGTTCCAGGTACAGGTCTGCCAGTTGAAACCCCAAGCTCGGCCCGGCGGAGGTCGCATAGTAACGGTTGGCAATCTGCCGCGCGTTGACCAAATCTCGTCGCAAATTCGCCTCATCCCGGATTTTCACAGCTTGCTTACCGAGTGTCTCCTCATACTCTCTTCGCTGCTCCGGTCTATCCCGCAATAATTCAGCGGTCTTGTTTCCTGCCCAATATTCCAGTGGAATCCAGTTACGAATTCTTTGCGTACCAGCCCGTTGCTCCGAGCCATTGATGATCAATCCATTGCCAGAACGATCAAATAGTTGCTCCAAAATCGCGAAGGCTTCATCGGCCGCCTCCGCATTGACCAGTTGATTCACTTGCTCGACTAGCAACATCTCTTCTGAAGTTGCGATCTGCGGTGGATCTTGAAAATCCAAGTTTTGGGCGTAGGCGCATTCAACCAAACAAAGCAAGGCCACGAGCAACCACAGACACACGTCAGCCTTGCGGGCAAGAGAAAACTCGCAATACTGAAAACTTGCACTACGCACTTTGCCAGCAACCTCGCTCAATATCGGGCTGTTGTTTCCGCGCCCAGAGTTGGCTTACACCGATGCAAACGCCTGCCACCGGCCTTCAGTCCCCAGCAGGTGCGTGACCTGGAATCGCATTTAGCCATAGGTCTGGATTTCGCCGCGCGCGACGAATCTGCACGTAGAATAAGGTCCCCAGAGATCCCAAGATCAAGATGGGCATCGCCAACATTAGGTAGATACTCAATTCAAAGCCTCGCGCCAGCTCCGCCCCTGCTGGCCCTGAAGTCAAACTGTTTTTGCAGTCCGGACAGGCCATGAGTCCTGCATCGCAGGTCACGCAGAGGAGCAGAAAAACGCAACTAGCTGTCATTACTCGAAGGCCCAATGGACGACCCCAGCAAGAACGAGTTCGAGCAATTGCGTTTGCCGATCGCACGTTAATCCGCATAGCATTCCTACGTTGTCGTTTCATGCGGCACATAGATCTGATAGAGCATTAAGTAAACGATAACTCCAGTTACCGAAACGTACAACCAAATCGGCCAAGTCCAGCGAGCCCATTTACGATGGCGTTGTACAGCCCCAGATAGCCCCAAATAAATCGTCCAGACGGCCAAGAAGGGCACAAGAGCTGCCAACACAATATGCGAAGCCAACAAACTCAAGTAGAAGTAGCGAACGCCCGCTGATGCCACGGCGGGATCATTGGGAAACGGTTTGGTAGGAACATTGAAGTGATAGATCAAGTAGCTGATCAAAAACACGATGCTCACTGCTAAGGTCGACAACATTACGCGTCGGTGCGCAGCAATTTGCTTCCGTTTGATCAATACGTAGCCAGATATCAGCAGTAGCGTAGCAAGTCCATTGAGCGAGACATTGACGTGGGGTAACCATTGCACCACAGTTAGATAATTCCTTCTAGTTCAACTAGTTGTTTTTCCATGCGTTGTTCGACCGTTTGTTCTGCCGTTTGTTCGATTGCTTGTTCGTTCTATTTTCCGCTCACCTGACTTCCGCTCCAGCGGGAATCTATTCGACAGGATCTGCATCTGCAGGCGGCGATTCGGCAGGCGGCGATTCGGCGGGCTGCGATTCGGCAGAAAAGGTACCACCGGATTGCAGTAATCGGTCCAAGTCAGCTTGCAACGCTTGCCATTGTCCTGGGTCGGTCCAGGTGTAGTAGCCGACTTGATTTCCTGCGGCATCAATCAAAACAAATTTCTCAGTATGCGACCGCCAGGCAACTGGCTGAAAATACATCTCGGCTCCCACGCGACGTATGTAAGTCAAATCGCCCGTCAAAAACATCCATTGATCTTTGTCGGCTCCAAACTTGTTCGCGTATTGGCTCAGCACAGCTGGCTTGTCCACCTCTGGATCGCAGGAAATACTAACAAACCGCACGGGACGGTTTTTGAATTTCTCTTGCAATTGCTGAACTTTCTCATTTTGTCGCAAACAAATCGAAGGACAAAGCGAGAAGAAGAAGCTGACAACGTACGGCTGTCCTTTGAGTTGTTCGCTGGTAACCGTTTTTCCCGAGCGCTCGGTAAGTTCAAACTTGGTCAGCCAGGATTCATCACCGCCCACGATGGTCTTAATCTCTTCCGCCGTCGGAGCAGGCGTGCCCTCGGCCTTGGGACCATCATCAGCCACTACCAATTGGCCGTCCTCCGATTCCACATAGGCCACACCAGCCTGACCATCCGGCAAACGAGACTGGCGAGAGCAGGCTAACAACGTCGCGCCAAAAACCAACAGCAGTGAGCCAACAACCGCAATGACACTTTTCATCGATCCACTTCTCTTTTCTTTGTGGTTTGTGCTGGGTTTCGAACTAATGGCCCGCTGACGAAGATTCCGCAGACTCAATCGTAGACCCACGAGCCGGTTGTGCAACACGCACATGATCCCCCACGGAATAGGGCATCGGCTCAGCAGCATTCAACCACCGCGCATTATCATAGTGTACGGTTCGCTTACCAATATCTGGAACCAACGCCAAACAGAGCAACGTACTGACACACATCGCGGGCAAGGTAACCACGTATTTCCAACGAGCCTCCCACCACAGATGCATGAAGAATGTCGATACCAAGAATGCCTTCGTGATACTAACCGCCATCATGACAGCCCGGCCCACTGTCAACGGAACTCGCTCCTGCCAAAAGTCGGTATAGGTCAACAGAGAAGCGCAGGTCAGGATGCAAAGTGCGATGAACACTGTGAGCGTAATGCGAACTAGCGAACCGTGGTTTTCCGATTCATGCTTTTGCGGTGGTTGTGCATCTACAAGAGGATGTGCCATCTTGAATTCTATAAGCTTCTATTTTGTTCAAAAAAGATAGATCAACGGGAACAAGAAAATCCATACAATATCCACGAAATGCCAATACAAGCCAGTGTTTTCCAGGATTCCCGCCCGTCTTCGATCAAGCCGCATGGGCAAGATGATCACGAAGACGATAAGGCCAATCAACACATGAACGGCATGTATTCCGGTAATCAAGAAATAGGTAGATGCCCACATGTGTCCTCCAGGAACGCTCATGGGCAATCTCAACCAAGAAAAATGGTGGTTCAAGCCTTCATGCATGTTGGCAACTTCGCTCACCAACTCGCGTCGACTGTTGATACGGGCCAACTCTGTTGAGGCGTCTTGCAACGTTTGTTGAGCTCCGGTGACTTCTGTCGCAGCCGCGGCATATTGTTCGTTAGCGATCGAGAGTTGCTGACGCACGATCACCAGCTGCTCTGCGAGCGTGGGTTCGCGGTCGGCTGTGGCTGCCTCCTCCACCTCAGGTGCGACTGGCTGCTCCAACGCTGCCTCTACGGCTGACGCTCCATCGTCCGCGGGTCCCTGCTCTACTGCAGTCTCTGCATTTGAATCGTTGGCGGAATTCTCGGGAGCGCTCTCCGCCAGCTCGGCCAATGCCTCAGTTAACTGCTGCTGCGATTCCACTAGGAAGGCGACATTTTCACGAAATTTGTTCATCTGCGCAGTGGCAGACTCTTCAGTCTTTGTCGACTGAGCAGTTAGACGACCGAGGTCGCGGACAGCTTGTTCCAGTTGCACCGCTTCCATCTTGCGATAATGCTCGGCCACTGACGCGTACGCCTCCAATGGATAAATATCGTAGGCTAAAGTCATCATAGCCATTTGCTGAGTAACCGCGTCGGGATCAGTACCTACAACATTCGAAGTCCACTTGGCAGCCGAATTCAGCAATCCTTCGGCGATCTTCAGCCGGCTCTCGCGAGTGGTCTGCGCATCACTGAGTCGCTTGAATTCGTCGCGCATGTCAGGCGACTGGCGACGCAAACGATTGTATTCTTCACTGGCAGCGGCCAAGTCTTCAGTCACCTCGTCCAATTCCATTTGCAGCTCGGTCCGCTCTTCTTCATCCAATGCTTCGATAGGTCCCACATCAGCTTCGGACTCAGCGTTAGATCCTGTTGAAGCGGCCGGTTCCAGCTGCTGGCGTAATTCGGATTGCTCCTGCGTCAAATCGTCGATTTCGCGCTGAAGCCCCTTCAGCTGATCCGGCAGCCCGTCCAGTAGGACCTGCAAGTCATTTTGCCTTGCCGTTTCGGCGTACATATCAGCTGTCAACTGAGCCAATCGTTCGGTAACGGCCGACACATAAGTCGTGTCGGCCCGGTCGTACATGCTGCCGTGAGGCGCTTTGGGAATCAGGTTGTGACTCCATTTGCTGTGATACTCATACGCCTTGAACCCCAGAAATGTGGCCCCCAGTAGCAAGGTTGCCAGCAACCAGCGACGGGCTGACGACACTCGATCGTGTCGGGCTGCTTCATGCGCGAGAACGATCGACAAACTGGAACAAATCAGCACGAAGGTGTTGACGGCACCAACCCACTCTTCGACATGCACGTCGCCGGGCCGTGGCCACGTTCCACTTGGCGCTCCGAAACGCAGCACTACGTAACTACCAATCAGGCCCGCGAAGAACATGATTTCCGTGGACAAGAAAAGCCACAACATGACCTTGCCGCGCGACATGGGCAAGCCGCGCTGGTACTGCAATTGGATCGGATGGTGTTGGGCTGGTGGGGAGCTGGCGGCCATGAGATTGTGGAGGGTTGGTCGTTACGCTTTACTGCCTTACGCGAGCCAATGCGAGAGCAAAATCAGTAGCATGGTTAGCGGCAAGTGCAACAAGCTGACGTGGAGCATTCGACGTGCCGTAGCATGCGTGGGTTGCCGTACAAAGCGAATCGAAGCCATCGCCATCCAGGCCGCGACCGATAGAGCCAAGATCGTTAATACTCCGCCAATGAAGCTTGTCGGCGGAACCGCAAATACGCTCAAGACAATGAGAGCCATCGATCCAAGAATTGCGTGCCAGCCAGCACCTCGTCCGCTGGGGTCGGTCACTGTGATCATCTTATACCCAGCTGATTCATATTGTTCACGATACATATAGGCAATGGCCATAAAGTGCGGTAGCTGCCAAGCCACAACCACCCCTAACAGCACCCAAGCCAAACCATCAAATAGCGAGCCCCCTGCGGCAGTCCAGCCCATCCATACGGGAAGTGCTCCCGGCAATGTGCCCACCAACGTATTGGTCCAGCTGACCATCTTGAGCGGCGTATAGACCCAGACATACAACCCCCAGGTTGCCAAACCGCATAGCATTGTCGGAACGTTAACCATCAGGCCCAAGTAGGCTGAGCCAACGATCCCAAGGACCCACCCCATCCATGCCGCTTGGCTGGATGCAACTCGCCCGCTGGGAATGGGACGTCGGCAAGTGCGTTTCATGACGGCGTCTCGCTCTCGTTCCAGCCACTGGTTCAACGTACTTGCACTTGCCGCGACCAAGCTAGTGCCCACGCATGCGTGAATCACCGCCAGCAAGCCCACGGCACTGCCGGCAGACACCATTCCAATGACGACCGTTATCAGGATCATGACCAAGATTCGCGGCTTGGTCAGTTCGATATAGAACGCGATGCGACGACCGATACCCTGCTGTATGACAGCCACCGAAGGTGGAGCGATCGATGTGTTTGGAGCTACTTTTGATGCTTCCACTTTCTTGCCTACTTTGAAAAACCAAGTTGACTCTGTGTAGCGGCGGTCGGTTCTGCTGGACGTTGCCAGCGCCACGCTCGAAGTGCGACTACGGTCGATATGCTCAGGATCAACGACCCAGTCGCCATGTGTGCCGTCACGACAAGACTCTCCCAGTATCCCTTGGAAAGGATGGTGTAGCCAGCCAGTGTCTGATTGATCTCCGGCCACGGCAATGCATAGTTTACGATCCAGGTGCCAATTCCCAGAACAATTTGCACAACAACCAGCAAAAACAGTAATTCCGCAGGCAACCGCACACATCCTGCCAAGCGGCTAGATAACATGGCCGTCAGCGACAATCCACTGGCCAACAACAGGACGACGGCGGCCATAGTGAGATGGGCATGCACAAAAGCCATGAATTCTCGATGACTTAGCGCCCCAGTCACATGTCTCAGCTGAGCCCCTATTATGAGCTGCACGTAGCTAGCGACAACCAGCAAACCAGCGGCTCGGCACATCCAGGGGTGTGCCAGCGTCATTGGCGAACGGGAGGCTTCAAAGCCAGAGGCGTTTCGAGTCGTCTCAGTCTGCTGGGACAACCACCATCGCGAACTCATGACTGCCGTCGCCGTGGCTAGCGCGAAAAAAAGTGGACCGGTGCACCCGTGGATCATGGCGATTGTACGCTGGTCCAAAACCACTCGCGCTCCACCCAGGGCCCCTTGGGCGATCACAGACAGCAATACACCAACACACCACCATCGAAACCAAGCGCGGCGTTCAAACCGAATTGCCGCAATCAGCAAAGCGATCGATAGAAAACCAGCTAACGCGCCAAGCAGGCGATGACTGTGTTCCACTAGCAAGTCGAACGGCCCAAACAGCCAAGTCGAAGCGGGATAGGCAAACATATTCCAGCCATAGGTGCCAGGCCAGTCGGGCACGGCCATGCCAGCGTCATAAGTTGTGACCAGGCCGCCCACCCAAATCAGTGGAAAGACAGCGACCGTCAACGCTACGGCCAGCCGATGGATAACAGGACGATAGAATTCACCTGCGATAACCGCCTCACGATTCATGAGAGACCTCCTGCAATGGAGACGTCAAATCCTCGGGGCCTGGCTCGGTTTGTGGATGGAAATCGCGTGGGTGATTCGGATTGCCGTATTCATAGGGTCCGCGATGCACGATCGGCTGAAAATCATAATTACCGTGTCCAGGCGGGCTGGGTGCAGACCACTCCAAGGTGTTGCTATTCCATGGATTCCTCCCGACACGTTTGCCAAAGAAAATGCTGCCGAGAAAATTCAACATGAAGATAGCTTGGCTGGCCATAGTGGCTAGTGCGCAGATCGTGATGAAACGATTCAGCGGTAGCATGTCGGCAAACAATTCAAAATGGTAGGGGTCGGCGTAGCGGCGAGGCATGTTTCCAGCACCGAGCAAGTGCATCGGGAAAAATGTGCCGTTGATAAAAATGAAGGTCAGCGCGAAATGCGCCTTGCCCCAGAACTCACTCATTTGCCGGCCGAACATCTTGGGAAACCAGAAATAGGTTCCGGCAAAGATCCCCATGGTCGCTGCACCGACCAGCACGTAGTGGAAGTGGGCGACGATGTAGTAGGTATCATGAATGACGACATCTACTGGAGTTGAAGCCATTAAGATGCCGGAGAGACCACCGATAATGAACATCGATACAAAGCCAATGGCGAACAACATGGGGCTGCTAAACTGGATCTTGCCACCCCACATGGTGCCCAACCAATTGAAAACCTTTACTGCACTTGGAATCGCAATCGCTACGGTCGCCGCTGCAAAGGTAATCCCCAGCACCGGGCTCATGCCCGACGTATACATGTGGTGTCCCCAAACGACAAATCCTAATCCAGCAATGGTGCAAGTCGCCAAGACCATTGGCTTGTAGCCGAACAACGGTTTTCGCGAGAAGGTAGCTATGATGTCGCTAACCATGCCCATCGCTGGCAGAATCATGATGTAAACCGCCGGATGCGAGTAGAACCAAAACAAGTGCTGCCACAACAACGGTTGTCCCCCGCCGGAAACTGCCGGACTGTTGTTGGCGGATGCGAGCTCGGGAAGATAAAAACCGGTCCCCAGCAACCGGTCGGTCAATTGCATTACAGCACCCGCCGTCAGCACCGGTAGCGCGAAGGCTTGCAGGATGGCTGTGATGAACAATCCCCAGACGGTCATGGGCATTCGCAAGAAAGTCATGCCTGGCGCACGCATTTGAATGATCGTCGTCAAATAATTGACCGAACCCATCATCGATGCCACACCTACGCAGGCCACGCCGCCTAGCCACAGCGTTTGGGCCAAGCCGCTGCCCGGTGATGATTCCACTAGAACCGAAAGTGGTGGATAGGAAGTCCATCCCGCCCCGGCGCCATAGGGAGGCACGAAGAAACTAAAGCCGATTAGCAGAAACGCGGGCCACATCATCCAGTACGACATCATATTCAGCGTTGGAAAGGCCATATCCTCTGCGCCGATCATCAGCGGTATGAGATAGTTGCCAAACGCCGCCGTGAGAATCGGAATGATGACAAAGAAGATCATCACCGTCGCGTGCTGAGTCACAAGTGACGTGTAGAATTCGGGGGAAATCTGTCCACCTTCCCCGCTGAAAAGCATCGGCCCTACGATTGGCATGTTTTGCCAGGGCCATGCCAATTGCCACCGGATGGCCATGGCCAACATGCCCCCAACGAGAAACCAGAGCATGGTCGAAAACAGGAATTGCAAGCCAATGATTTTGTGATCACGGGCAAACACATAGGTTGTCAGCCAACCCCAAACACTCCTAGTTGAATTGCTCATTGTGCCCCTCCCGCCAACGAGAGGTTTGTCCCCAGCGGGCCAGAACCACCAGTTTCACCGGAATCCCGTTCATAAACTTGCGCAACTGAGGGCTGCGAAAAATCTCGTTGATACTGTTTGGCTCGCAACGACTGCAAGTACAGCTGGTATTCATCCTTGGTTTCAACGACCAGCCGCCCTTTCATTTTGTAGTGCCCCCAACCGCACAACTCGGCACATACAATCTCGTAACTCCCAGGCTTGTCGGCGCGAAACCAAACGATCTGCTGACTGCCGGGCACAATATCGCTTTTCAGCCGTAAAGCGGGAATAAAAAAACTGTGCAGCACATCTGCCGCCTTCAATGACCCAACTTGGATTTCACCAACAGGTACGTGCAATTCGTTCACATCTCCGAGGATGTCGTCGACGGTATCGAGTAATTGGTCTTCCCCCGCATAGCGGAATCGCCATTCGAATTGCCGAGCCACGACTTCGAATTGCGGCGGCATCGGCTGGTCATCGGCAGTGTCCATTTGCCCATCCAGTCCGGCCAACATGGGCCTACGTATTTTCACGTCCGACCAGACCTTCAGTTGATAGATGGCCAAGCCGATCAGGATTACGGCTGGAATCGCTGTCCACCAGAATTCCAGCTTGTGGCTACCATGCACAAATCGAACCGGCTGATCATTCACGCTGGCGTCGTACTTCCAAGTAAACCAGAACAGCACCAGACCAGTCGCAACAAAGACGATTCCAATCAGAGCCAATATCAAGTCATGGAGCTGATCCACCTCATTGGCCATCGAATTGACGTTTTCGGGAAACCACAGCGCCAGCGGCCCCGAACGGGTAAGCATGCCAGCCAAATAGCACAGGGTTCCCAACACGGGAACCGACAGAAAAAGTAAACTCCAAAACCTACCCAACAGTCACTCCCCGGCGGCGCCCAATTTCAATTCGATGCATCCTCATGTCCCACTATCTCACAACCGTTCGCGCTGAAACGGTGGAACGTTATCACCCTGCTGACTAATGTGCTCATACGGCAAACTCAACACATAGTTGACAATGTCCCAAACCTCTTCCTCTGTCATGCCTTGCGGATTAGCTGGCTTCATGGCTGCCGCTGGCATGGGCGTACCATCGATGCCCTGAGCAATCCGCAGGTACAAATCTATCGGACGCGAGCCGCCACGATAGACGCCGATCCGCAAATTGCGCGGCAGAATATTTCGGGGCTTGAGCGCACCCAGCTCCAACATGGGAGCTATATCCTCGCGATCTTTCGGATCCAGGCCCATGGCCGTCGTCCATTCCTTAGTCCACTCGTCGTAGTCATTCGCTTGCCCATCACCCATCGCGGTCGCCCCATGACAACTGGCACAATTGGCGACCTTGCCCTGGAACAACCTGCGCCCGTTGGCAACCGATGCTGCCAATCGCGCCTGCTGCTCGGGACTGGCCGCATTGTCACGTCCAAAGAGTGGATAGTCCTCAGCCGCTCCCGCAATCTCCGGCACATCTCCCGCTGCCTGAATCCAGCTATCAGCCACCTCCACCACGTAATCTTGGATCACCTCCCATTGCGCCGCCAACTCCTCGGCGTCCTCTTCATCGCTTGATTCCTTCAGACCAGGATTCCACAATCGATCCCCGTATTCGTAGTCCAATTCAAAAGCCGCCTCCGCGATCAACCTTCGTTCGACCTCGCCACGCACCGACAAGAAGATGACGTAGTCGACCAGAGCGTCGATGTCCTCATCGTCCAGCAGCCTGAATGACGGCATGCTGGTCCCCATGACGCCTTCGCGGAGAATCCTGAGCAGGTCGCTCCGCGTGGGCTTTTGGCCAATCGTGGTGGATTTGAATTTGACCTTGCCCATCCGAAAATCACGCGGATAAGGATTGAGAAACTGGCTCGTTGGCCCACGACCATTTCCCGTCACACCGTGGCAATGCACGCAATGCTCGCGGAAAAGACCGAAATGAACCCCCTGTTCGTCGCTGCGGACAGGACCAGCAGCCCGCTGCAACCTGTCCAGCGCTACCAAATCGGCAAACTCTTCGTCGTCGGCAAGAAACTCTGGCCACTTGGGGTTGTCCGGAGTACCAAAAAGTTCGTCGAGTGCCGCCTGGATGTCCTCTTGAGCTTTGTCAAGTTTGACATCTTCACTCAACTCCATGCGCTTTCGATAAAGTACATTAGGCTCAAACGAAGCGATCGGCACGTCGCACCCCACGCAGCAAGCCAGCGCGGTGGACAGTACGAAAAACAAGCTAGGCAAACGCAGTGTGGGAGCAGGAACACACATGTGATGGGTATTTGTTCACTAGTTTTGGTTTTTTTGGCTTCTACTAGTGAACCAGCTCAGCGAGCATTTCGCAACGCGAAATCTATAGGGCAAACAGTCGCATTGAGCCCACGCTAGGGGGATACTTTACAGGGCGCGTCCAGTTGCGATGCTCCGGTCAATCAGGCCGTTATTGCGCGAGACTCATTCTGTACCGGGCAAAGAACAATTGTCGAACAACCTGCGAATCGACATGCCGCCGTTTAGATTGGCAACGGATTTGAATCCGTTGCCACGCAACCAACAGGCGGCTACGTGCGCCCGCTTGCCGGAATGGCAGACGGTGACTGTCGGCTTGAGAGGATCTAGCTCATTCCAACGATCGGCCAATTCATCGACTGGAATATGCATCGCCCCCGGGAGTGGCAATGTCTTCAATTCATCGGACTTGCGTACATCGACGACTTGATAGCCAGATAAATCTGCGTCGCTGGGTAGCAGGCTTGGAATGCCAGCCAAGTCGTTCTGGGCCGCGAAAGCGGCCATGTGCAGTGGGTCCTTGGCGGAACCAAACGGCGGTGCGTAAGCCAAATCCAAATTAGCCAGATCCTCGACCTGGCCGCCGAAGTGTAACAAGGTCGAGATCACGTCGATTCGCTTATCAACCCCTTGTCCACCAACTGCCTGAGCTCCGAGAACTTTGCCACTGCTCGGACTATAAATCAACTTGATAGTCAGGCCACGAGCGCCAGGGAAATAATTCGCATGATGTGTGGCCTGTATGGTAGCCACGCGGTATTCGATCCCTTCCGCGATGCAGGCCTTTTCGGTCAATCCCGTAACGCCAGCGGCCAGATCGAACACTCGAACAATGGCCGTAGCGTTTACACTCCCGTTTGCCATCGCAGAACTGAAAACGGCATGCGAACCCGCCGTTCTGCCAGCGCGGTTGGCGGGTCCAGCCAAAGGCACGTGGGCACGGCGATTCAGGACACCGTGCTGCACTTCTGCCATATCGCCGACAGCATAAACCAGCGGATCCTCGGTCTGTCCATATTCATTGACGGCAACGGCACCGCTATTGCCGATAGTCAAGCCCGCTTCCTTTGCCAATTGCGTTCGCGGACGCACGCCAGCGGCCACGATCACCAACTCGGAAGCAATCGAACTGCCGCTAGCCAACTTGACGGCCGTCGCTAGCTGGTTGTTGGTAAGCACGGCTTCGACACTGGCACTCAACTGCACGTTAACATTGTTTTTTTCCAACTGTTTTTGTAGCAGCTTGGCGATCTCACGATCTACCTGTGGCAGGACTTGGTCGCACCGTTCAACGAGAGTTACCGCAATGTCTCGCCGCTGCAATTGCTCGACAACCTCAAGGCCGATAAAGCCAGCGCCGATCACGGTGGCACGCTTGGCAGGGCGCTGCTTGAGGTAGGCCAGGATGCGATCCATATCCGTCAACGTCCACAGCTGAAAGACGTTTGTCGCGGACGTCACACAGGTTGGTGGCCAAAAGGGCTCGGCACCTGTGGCAAGAATCAAGCGATCGTAGGGCATCTTGAATTCTTGGCCCTTGTCGTCGACGCCAGTAACCGTTCTTGCCTGCCGATCGATGCATTTCACCTCATGCTGAACTCGCACACGAATGCGGAACCGCTCCCAGAATAACTCTGGCGTGGCCACTAGCAGCTTGCTTCTCTCCTCAATTTCTCCACCGATGTGGTAGGGAAGCCCACAATTCGCGAAGGAGACAACCGGACCTTTTTCCAGAATGGTGATCTGGGCTCTTGCATCACACCGTCGAGCACGGGCGGCGGCGGACGCTCCCCCTGCGACCCCACCGACAACAATCACTCTTAGAACAGCTTCATTGTCTTGTGACATTCTCAATGTTCATCCAGATGTCTAGTAAAACCAAAGGTAAAGCAAGATAGGCGCAAAGGATTCGTTATCGCCGGGGCTCGATCGCGGAAGGCGTTTTTCCGTCAAGCCAACGAGTCAATTCTGGCGGAAGTGTGCGGACATGCAAATCACGTTGTGGAAATGCGATTTCGATACCTGCCTGGCCCAGGGATTCGTAGATTTGCTGGTGCAATTCATGGATTGTCGCGAGCCGGTATTCCAACGACGCCAGGAAGACCCGGCAGACAACCGTCAGCGCGTTGTCGCCGAAGCCCTCGAAGGTTATCAGAGGCTTTGGATCGGGAAGCACACGTTGGTGCTCGTCACACAGTTGCTGGATGATCTGGCAGGCTTTGACTACATCGCTGCCGTAGGCCACCCCCACTTCGATGGTAACTCGATTGGTTGTATCCGATAACGTCCAATTCAGTAACTTACCGGTGATCAAATCTTTGTTCGGTACGATCAATTCCTGGCGATCCCAATTTACGATCGTGATCGCTCGCATGCGAATACGAGAGACGCTCCCGGTGACGCCGTCGATGGTAATGATATCGCCAACGCGAATCGGTTGTTCAAACAACAAGATGACTCCAGAGACAAAGTTGGCGAAGATTTCTTGCAAGCCAAAGCCGAGGCCTACCCCCAAAGCCGCGACTAGCCATTGGATATTGCCCCATCGCAAGCCGATGTTTGAGGCCAACACCATGGTACCCACCATGAAAATCGCGTAGCGGCTGAGCGTTGTGATCGCATACTTGGCAGCGTGGGTCAGCGGTAGATACTGCAGCAGGGCGATCTCCAGGAGGCCGGGCACATTGCGGCCCGCGACTACGATTAAGACCGTTATCGGCAGCGCTAATACGATATTGGCCAGCGTAATACTAACCTGGCTGTCTGGCGTATCACCGGCAACCTGCCACAACTCCACGCTGTCCAACATGGCTATGGCTGGCAAGACGTCTGACCATACAAAATAGACGCCAATCACAGCTAACGATATAGCAACGCTTCTCAACAAACGCTGTGTCTGCTCGTTGAGATCTACCATGCTCAGCACCGGAGTATCCGTTGCTACCGGCTGTGTGGAGGCATCGCCTTGCCTGGCAGCAGCTTCTTGCAATCGAGCGCGAGCCTGAGCGAGCATCAAAGTTCGTCGATTGAGCAGCAGCCACCTGGCGAGTAAACAATACCCGGTCGACAGCAGCACCATCATCCAGAGCGTGGAATTAATGTGCAACGCGATCCGCCGCGCCGTGTATTGGTACCCATACAGGCTGGCGACCGCCAACAGAACTGGTCCAATGCAGACAGCCGGGTACCACAACAGCTGAGTTCGATCGATCCATCCGCCTGCATGCTTCCTCAGAAAGTAGCTCAGCACACCCCGTTTGGGCAGCAATAGACGTACGAAAAAGACGCTTAACAGCAACACCAGGGCCACGTAAACCAATCGCTCGATGGATGACTCCCAGCGAGAGTCGCTGCTGGACGACGTCACCAAACCCAGTCCAGCCACCAACGGTACCATAGCGTAAATTAGCCACTTTAGCTCCCGCGCCAGTATTTGCGAACTTTCGTCATGCCAGCCGAAATGCTGAGTTCCCAAGCCGTTGGGGCGACTGAATCTCCGCAGCAGCTCCAAAGGAGTAAATACGGTAGCTGCCAACAATAACCCATTTGCCAAACAATCGGCTAGCGCGCCTTCCTCGGTGAAACCCTGACGACCACTGGCCGAGGCCGACAACCGCCAATAAAAGAACAGCAGCACAGTCGTCGTCGGCAATACCAACAGACAACTCAGCCCCAGAGCGCGCAGCGTGATCAAGAAATCCGTGCAATTGTTCTTGGCTGCCATGGTCGAAAAATTTGCCAGTCGCTGCCGCAAGCGACTTTGATTGAAGATCAGCGTCGCCATCCCCACGCCAAAGATCAAATACCACCAGGGATGACGGAACAAGTCCTGCCTCAACGCCAACGCCACGCTTTCCCACCGCGGCGTTGAGGCAAACCAGCTGAGCGATTGACTGGCAACAGTAAGGTCCGAACGCTGAAAGGGTTCACAACTGCGAATCCACAAAATGTGCTTGTCGATGAACTCTTGGTATTCTAGCACCAGGTCAATCGTGTCCTGCACGACTGCTGCCGCCTCGATAAGGTCATCGCTGTAAGCGCTTACATCGAATTTCATGTCGCGCGCTACCGCCTTGCGTTCAGACAGCAACGTGAGTTGTTCTTCGTTTGGCTCGTTGCCTGCGGCATCGTTCATGCCCGTCTGAGTGTCGATCTGTTGTGCTCGATCGTTCTCCGCCTGGGTAAGATCGATCTCTCGAAGTTCATCTTCCAAGTCGAAAAGCAGGGCATTGGTTCTTCGAATCTCATCTTGCAGTCGATGAATTTCACCTCTCAGAGTCGTTGGATTAGGCAGCTCGGAGCGCTGGTCACGCAACATGAGCCCCACCCAGCTGTTGAAAGCCGACATCTGTGAACCCGCCGATGGATCGACGCGGCCTTCCACCTTCGATCGCCGCTCCTGCCACAAAGCCAACTCCAGCTTCCTCTTTTCCACGGAATCCTCTAAGTCCGCTTGTTGGGCCACCAGCTGCCGCCATTCGTCGATTCGCTTGAGAACCTTTTCAATCAACGCCGACTCAGCCTCCGTTGCGTTGTTCAGAAAAGCACGCATCGCCAACTCATGCTGCAAAATCCTATCGGACTTGATAGCGTTCAATCTCTCGTTGGCCTTCCGCAGTTGCTCCTTGAGTCGAGCTTCTTCCGCTCGAGCGACTTCAATCTTTAGCGGCAACAGTGTTGCTTCCGCTTCGTAGGCCCTCTGCTCAGTTTCATACGCGGCGATTTGCTGATTGACCGCCTGCTGCGCAGTTTCGTAAGACCAGTTGTCGGCTTCAACCATTAGCGGCGGTGCATCAGGCGCAGCCGTTGGTGGAGTTAGCTGCGAAGCGCGCAGCCTGAGATCAGAAAGCTGCTGCGGTAGTTCCTTGCGTCTTTTTTCCCGACTTGTCTCCTGCTCGGTCAACTGGCTTCTTAACCCAGTAGCGGTCGCCAGCTCGGCATTGAGAGTCTGGATCTGGTTGTTTGCGTCGTCAACACTTTCAAACTGTGGCTCGGAAACCTTCGTTCTGGACTGTTCAAGTTCGACCAGACGAGCTTGCACAGTCTTCAACGATTCCGGTGCAGCGGAAATCATGCGTTCCCACTCGCGCTGCTTGGCCGCGGCGGTACTGGTCGCTTCAAGATCAACGAGTGACTGTTGGTAACGCTGTTTCAAGGCGTCTCGCAATTCAGCGGTTGATTCATTATTCTCCGCTTGAATCTGCTCCAACCTGGCGGAAATGCTCCGCTTCAACTGCTCGTTCGGACTCTCTTGCACTTGGGGTGTGGTACCTGGCGACGCAGCATTGGATGCCGCAGGCTCGGTCGCCGCGGACTGAGTTGTGGCATCGCTCACCGCCGGTCTTACGGGTGCTTGAGCTGTTCCGCTTCCCGC
>JAGQPR010000319.1 GCA_020426625.1 Planctomycetales bacterium | reverse complement strand
GTCCGCATTTTTTTTTCGCATCTTCAAGTGCTGTGTCCGAATTTCCAATTGCAAGTGCAAGTGCAAGTGCTGTGTCCGAATTTCCAGTGTCCGAATTTCCAAGTGCTTTTTCCTTTCAAGTGCTGTGTCCGCATTTTTTTCCCAAGTGAATCTTCAAGTGCTGTGTCCGCATTTTTTTCCGTGTCCGAATTTCCAAGTGCTTTTTCCTTTCAAGTGCTGTGTCCGCATTTTTTTCCCTAGCTCTGCCGCAGCCAACTCACAACCCGGTGGTTCTGCGTCGATACGTCTTGACTCGATGTTTCGAGTTGCATCGATTCTCTTCGGCTACCAACCTGTCACCAAGCTACTCTCGACAATCCCCACGTCAGAATTCAACGATCCCCGCCATCAAGTGCTGTGTCCGCTGTGTCCCGCACCCCTCCCTTCTGTGTCCCGCATCTTCAAGTGCTGTGTCCGCATTTTTTTGTTTTCAAGTGCAAGTGCTGTGTCCGAATTTCCAAGTGCTTTTTCCTTTCAAGTGCTGTGTCCGCATTTTTTTCCTCATTTTTTTTCAAGTGTTGTGTCCGCATTTTTTTCACAAGTGTTGTGTCCGCATTTTTTTCATTTTTTTGCATTTTCCTTTCCGCATTTTCCTTCGCGTCGCGTACACGAAAAAGAGGGCCATACCCAGGATTGGCACAAACTCAATTTCTCTGCGTGAGCGCGTATCGTACACTGGACCAAGAACCAGGCACTGACCACACTTTGGCCGACTGTTCTTGTGCGGATGGAAGTCCATCAGCCGGCGTTCTCGAGAAATTGTTGCCTTCGCGTACACAAACCGCTTGAGTCGATGGCGATGATTGAGGATAGTCTTTAGTTGCATCTGGCCTGGGGCATGAGGTTGCTGGGGTTGATTTAAGCACCAAAACCAATGACCGATTTCCCCGCCAGATGCACCTTTCATTTATCCAATTCGATCGACTATTTCCCTTCCGCATCGCCTTCGCTTCGGCCTGCACCGGTCACGGGGCCGATGCGAAGGCGAGGTGGAACGGGGCGCCCCCTTCTGCGGAGTCTGAGCGAAGGTCAAACCATCAATTTCACTCACTCATTTCGTGGGACAGCCAGACATGATTATCGCCATGGTACTGCTTCGCTACGACGTTCTGATTCGCGCATTATGCATCTTGGGAGTTGGGCTGGTGGGCTTTCCGCTATCAGGTCACTCTTGCACCACCGCAGTGATTAGTGGTCGAGCCACTGTCGATGGCCGACCGATACTTTGGAAGAATCGCGACTTCTCGTCGGCGCCACACAATGAGGTTGCTCTGTTCAACGACGGAAACTTTCGCGTCGTGGCGGTGGTCAACGCAGGATCCCGCTCATCGATCTGGATGGGCGTGAATGAGGTGGGCCTCTGCATTGAGAACTCATTAAGCAAAGACTTAGCCGACGAATCGAGCAACAGTGGTCCTGCAAACGGTGGCTTTATGAAGCTGGTTTTGCAAACATGTGCAACTATCAAAGATGTTGAAGCGCTTTTGGAGAAAACCAATGAAAGCGGTCGCAAGACAACGTCAAACTTCGGCGTCATCGATGCTCGTGGGGGCGCCGGAATCTTTGAGGCGGGACCAACACATTTCAAGTTCTTTGACGCAAACGACTCACAGGTCGCCCCCAGAGGCTACATCGTTCGATCCAACTTTGCGACTACCGCTCATAATTTGCCACCCGATCCCGACCCGGCTGAATTGGTTGAGATTTATTCTGCTGACCGTTTTTCGCGCGCGTGCCAGATCATTGAAGCAGCCGGTGGCAAGAACGGAATTGATGTGACATTTGTGCTTCAACAAATGGCCCGCGACATGGCGGACAAATCCGGCCAACCTATTCCTGGCTCCATCAACGCGCGCAACGAGCCATTGCCTGCCGAAATTAACACAGCCAATACTATCAGTCGCACGACGACAGTAGCGGCCGCGGTCTTCCATGGGGTCAAGCAAGATGAGGATCCGCGGTTGACGACCATGTGGGCCGTTCTGGGGGACCCCAAGTTTTCCATCGCGGTTCCCTGTTGGGCAACAATGAATGAAATTGCCGATCCTCTGGAAGACCCGCGAGGAGGCGAACTCGGTGAAATCGCTCGTTCCTTGCGGGATTGGAGTTTGACTTTCGATCGCCATGGAGTCATCACTGCCGGATTGCCCGGAATCTGGCAAGATATTTGGCCATTGGAACAGTCTCTAGTGGCCGAAACTAACCAACATCGCAATCAATGGTTGCAATCTGTCTTCTCTGATGACCAGCTCACCGACTTGCACTTACGACTTGCCGCAAGAGCCATGGTCGCAATGGAAGTTGAACTGCAGCAGGCGCGGGACGCGGCTATACGGGGGGACTTCGCCGTTTCGTCCACCACTCGGGAAGCGCCCGTTCGTGTAGCGATCTATGACCATTCCCCAGGTACTGCCAACGGCCCCAAGAATTTGCTGAGCTTCCTCACAATTAACAATGGTTTTGATGCACGACGAGTTTCACCGGAAGATATTCGTCAAGGCGTCCTCAGCGATATTGATGTGCTGATCATGCCCGGTGGCAGCGGCAGTTCGCAGGCGGAGCATCTCAAAGTCGAAGGGCGAAAAGCAATCTGTGACTTTGTGGATCAGGGCGGCGGCTATGTTGGTATTTGCGCCGGTTCTTACCTGGCTTCATCTCACTACGAATGGTCTCTCGGACTCATCAATGCACGCGTCTGGGATCGTGCTCACTGGGCGCGGGGCAACGGACAAGTTCGCATGTTGCTCAGCGAAACGGGGCAACGCGCACTCGCCAACGAAGGGAAAATGCTAGATGTATACTATGGCCAAGGGCCTTTGTTGATTCCCGGAAACAATCCACACCTTCCTCCGTACGAAGTCTTGGCAAGTTACGGAACGGAGATCGCTACAAAAGGCGCTCCGCGAACGGCCATGCTCGGCACACACGCTATCATCCGCGCATCGTTCGGAAAGGGGCGCGTTATCTGCTTCAGCCCTCATCCGGAAACGAAGACTGGTCCGAATCACATCATGAGCTCCAGCGTACTCTGGGCTGCGGACAAGAAGTAGTCGCGAGTTATTCTCATGGCTTCGCATGAGTTGTCAAATTCATCTGGCATGGTTTCAGCAAGTTCCTTGGTCGCCACTCCATCCAGCCCGTATGCTCAAAAGTACCTGGATCTCCTACGCACAGAGGCTGGCAACCGTGTCGCCCAAATCGGTCGATCCCTGGGCCGCCATCTCGATCCTGGTTCTTTGAATGTCTTGGTCAAGTCTCCCGTCTCCGACTCGCGATGCCCCTCTTCGTGATGGCCCGCTCGCAACTCTCTCGGCGCTACAGCTGTTCCACAATGATCAAGGAAATATGGTGATGAGAGCCACAGCTGAGAGCGATGTGCCTTGACTATCGCAAGTACTTGTTGAATGCGTCGATGGTCATCCTTGCTGCGGTTTGCGAATCCGGCAGTGGAAACGCTTCGGCAGAAGCAAAACCGTCAAACTGAATCTCTTTCAAGGCCGCTGCAATGGGCTGGTAGCTCATATGCCCGAAACCAGCTGCTTGACGATTGGAATCGACAAAATGCACGTGCCCAATCGCATCGCCAGAAGTGGCCAAGGCAGCTGCAATATCGACTTCTTCGATATTCATATGAAACAAGTCAGCCAACAAACGCACATTTTTGTTGGACAACCTATCCAGGAACTGGACTCCTTCAGACATGGTCTTGATCAAATTCGTTTCGTAGCGATTGAGCGGCTCGTAAAGCAACGGAACACCAAATTGGGCGGCATGATTTCCAAGCTCTTCCAGGGCATCGGCCAACAAGTCGAGAGCTTGCCCGCGCGAGACGTTACCGCCCCAGCGGCCTTGCATCGAACCAATGATCGCGGGTGCGTTGTGTCTTCCACCAAATTCGATCATCTGCCGAACAAAAACACGGGCCGACTCGCGTTTGTCGGCATCTGGGTCGGTCAGAGAAAGCCCATGTTTCACCATACCGGCACCCGTGCCGACTGCAGCGACAGCTAAGCGATAGTGCTCCACTAGCCGTGTCAATTCGCCGTTATCAACTGCGTCTGGACCTGGCGCGAAGATTTCGACTCCATCATAACCAAGGGAAGCAGCTTGCTCAAAAGCGTTGGCCAGTCCATCCCAAAAAACGAAGGGGCCGCCACTTGCTTCAGGAACCAAGCTCACGGTAATGGCTGATTTAATCATATGTACTGAACTACTGAATACTTCAAAAGAAAAAAGGCAAACGCACCAGTTTCCTGATTTTTTGGACAACTGTGGCGAACCCCAAAGCTGCTAGTAAAGCAGAAAAACCTGTTGCGTGGATGCTTACAAACTGTCGAACTAGACCTCGATCACCGCTTTGATGACACCAGACTCTGGCCTGGTGAACGATTCGAATTCCTGGATTACGCTGTCAAACTTGGTTCGATGAGTAATCCAAGGATCGGTGTTAATTGTAGCGTTCTCGATCAATTTGATAATCCGCGAAAAGTCCGACGGCAGCGCGTTGCGAGAACCCTTGATGGTCATCTCTGGTTTGTGCAACGTAGGGTGTTTGAAGGAAATTTCTTCCGTGGTGATACCGACGTAAACCAGCGAACCAGTATGCGCAACGTATTGCATGGCACCCGACATCGAATGCTTGTTGCCGGTCGCATCTGTCACAACGAAATACTTGTCTCCACCAGTGATGGCCTGGATTTCGTCGGCTTCAGAGCCATCGCCTTTGAACAATACCGTGTGCTGGATTCCATACGTTTCACGAACAAATTGCAGCCGAGACGGAACCATATCCATGACCGTGATGGTGGCGCCGGTCAGACGCGTGAATTCCAGCGTTGCCAGGCCGATGGGGCCAGCGCCAATGATCAACACCTGATCGCCTTTTGTGGGAGCCCCACGATCGCAGGCATGGCAGCCGATAGCCAATGTTTCAACCAAAGCCAACTGTTCGTAGCTTAGTTGGCGCGAGGTATGAAGTTTGTCGGCGCGAATGAGAAACTGCTCGCGCAAACCACCGTCGACCATGACGCCGATAACGTTCAGCGAATCGCAGCAGTTGCCATTTCCCTTGCGGCAGGCGAAACAATGGCCACAATTCATGTATGGTTCCACGCTGCAGCGATCACCTGGCTGAACATTGGTTACGCCTTCGCCGACATCCAAAACTTCCACACCTAGTTCATGTCCGGGAATGCGGGGATAGCTGAAAAACGGCATCTTGCCCATGTAGCCACTGTAGTCGGTACCACAAATACCCATGCAGTGCGTACGTACCAAAACTTGTCCGGGGCCAGGCCGCTCTGGCTCAGGGATGTCGATAATCTCGAAGCTCTTGGGTTCTCGTAGTCGAATGGCTCGCATTGGAATATTTCAATAAGTTAGTCGTAAGTCAAAGCGAATCGATGTAGTACCAGAAATGGCGGCAGCTCCAGCGCCTTCGCCGGAGCACCGAGTGTCATTGTCAATTCCCCGCTGATGGTTCGTGTTGTTGGACCGATTCCAGCCAAGCGACAATTTCGAAGATTTCATCCTGACTGTAACGGTCCAGCAGACCCTTGGGCATCATAGAATTCGGCGTTCTAATCATCTCGTCAATGTTATCACGAGCTATGACAACTGGCGCTTTGGCCTCGGGGTTCTCGAGAATGGACACTGATTCTTTCGACTCATTAACCACCAAGCCCGAAACGGTTTCGCCATCCGCAGTCAAAATCAAGTGGACAGCATATTTGTCATCGATTCGATGCGACGGTTCCAATATCTCTCTCAAAACTGCTTTTTTATCACCTTTCAGTTTTTCAAAGACACTGTTTAATTCCGGGCCAACGTTGCCAGCAGCCAATTCGCCCGCTTTGTGGCACTGAGCACACGTCGCTTCCACAAACAAACGCTGGCCAATTGCGGGCGATCGCCCGCGAAGGCCGCTCTCCAGCTGGTCTGCCAGGTCGTCCATCGTCCAGCTTTTAATAAAGTGGCGATTGCTGCCGATGGGATCCTTGGGCTCGACAGGATTCTTATTCCACTGATCCAGATCCTCAACCACCAGCATCACGCCATACATCCGCATCCAGTGCCTAGGGAACGTACAGACGTAGGGATATTCGCCTGGTTCTTGCGGCGCCCTAAAAGTCAACCGCTCGGTAGCGCCGTTGTTGACCATATGCGTGGCAAACAAAACTTTTTCGCTTTTGGGCACATACTGCTTGCCATCCAGCCCCGCATCCGGGCCCGCCTGCATGCCCAACTCGGCCACCTCTTGTAGCGCACCTGGAGCGGTGATCACCAAATTATGGGGCATCAAATCTTCATTGACCAAAACAATCTGCACCGGGCGACCAGCCTCGACAGCAAAGTACGGAATGTCGTAACGCATTTCTTCTTCGACAGTGTGTATCCGGACCACGCGAACCACCGTCTCGCGCAGCCGTTGGCGATAAGACTTGGCAATGTCACTGGGCGCAACGGCCAGCAGCTGATCAACTAGCTGCATGGCATCGAGAAACGCAGTGTCCGTTCTTGCAGCCGCGGGCGTCGACTCGGCGTACTGAACAAGCCAATGAATCAGCTGCTGACTTTGTTTCGAATCTCGCTGCTTGGGAGGAATTGTCAGCAGCGTGCGAATCGTGGCGTCTTTTAAATCCGCTATATCCACCAATTCAGCCAATTGGGCAAAAGTTTCTGCTTGGTTGCTGGGAATTACGGAAAGTGCTTCCACGGCAGCTTTTCGAATGGCAATGGGGTTCTCGTCGCTAACCAGTCCCAGTACTCGCTCGTGCAGGATATTGCGAATTAGCGTACTGGGAATCAACTCGATCCCACTCAACCACTGGACCTTTTGTTGATCACTTCCATCAACTGGCCAGGCGTTTTCAGGGCCACCAGCTGCGACAATCGCAGCGAACCCAATTCGTGGCAATTTTGGATTGTTGCTGCCAATCAGCTTTTGCAATTCCGTTCGGCTAGCGGAGAGAGTTTCTGTCGATTGCATCAACAGTAGCTTGGCCAAGCCGCGCGTGGTCTGCTCAGCAGCTTGTCCATTTCCCTTGACCGCCGTCAGGGCGATGACCAGCTCTGTCACGGGATTCGAACTGTTGATCGCTACCAAGCCTGCTAAGGCATCTTCACGCGCCGCAGGAGGCATACCGACGCGTGAGAGAATCGCGTAAAACACTGGCAAGTATTTGGCGTCGTCACGAGCGGTTTCGACTTGCAACAGTTGTTCGTTCGTCAGCCTTTGCAACTGGTATTCAATAATTCGCGGACTCTTGTCCAGGAATATCTTGGGCGGTGCAGGCTTGCTGCCGCCTGATCCATGGTCGTGTTGAGCGAACAAAGTTACTGGTGAGGCTATGGCGACGACGATCGGAAGCAGGCTCAGCGCCTTTTGGATGTGCAACATTGTGGTTATCTGGTAACAGGGAAATATCCAAGACTTTCAGACGGCTGACCCACCAGCGCTTGTAACTGCCATTCGCAAGCCACCAGCTCTTTCGGTGAGGATCGAAAACGTTTTCTAACGTCTTCACTCGCCTCGGGGGAGAGCCTGCCCTTCCCACTAGCGAGAGGGAAAGTTTATGGCCCCTTTTCAGGGGCCTTCTTATGCCATCGACTCTGCCAGTGGTACTAATTCCTTGAAAGCACACCATCCCTTTGAGTCAGCTTTGTGGCAAGTCCACCGTCAGGTACCGCCGTGGAGGCTTGCACCTGACGCCCGAGCAGATGCGAGTACCCTCTACTCTAACACACGCATTGTTTCGTCAAGTGTATATTGCAGATAGTCGTCCATGTCGTAGTTCAGAACATCAAGTGCAATCTCAACGGCTTCATCGCCACTAGTAAAACTAAGTGCCCGCACGGCTTCCAGGCGAACGCGAGGGTGCTCATCAGCAACACGTTTCTTAAGCAGTTCGAGTGGTTTGTCGACTTGGTCGATCCAGAAGGAAAGCACTCGAACAGCTGCCGCTCGCGCTCGATGGTCCTTGGCATTGAGCAGCTTGTGCAGCAGGTCCTGCTCGATAACGTTTTGAGTTTGGAAGACCCACAGGCCTTCGAGCAGCAGACGTTCGTACTCTTCATCTTCAGCGTCCAAGTTGGCCAACCAGGTATGCGTGGCAGATACCACAGCTTCGGTGGGGTGTAGCGCCAATTCGCGGCGGGCGTTATAGCGCGTTCGATCCTCGTATACTTTCAACAGCTCCAGCAATTCCTCGATGGAAGCACCGGCAATTTTGGGTGCATCCAGCAGCGGGCGTCCCTTGTAGGTTACTCGCCAAATTCGCCCATGGCTGTGATCGCGGTTAGGCTCGCGCAAATTATGTTGCAAATGGCCAATGAGCGCGTTGTGCCAATCGATTATGTACAACGAGCCATCGGGTGCAAATTGGACATCGACGGGACGAAAATTTCCGTCCTCACAATAGACCAATGGCGTCACTTCCTCTCCGTTGAAGCCCGATTGTCCTTCGCTGACTTTGTGATTCAGAATAGCTCGATCTCCAATGCAATTCGTCAGTAGAAAATTGCCTTGAACGTCATCCGGGAAATGCCGGCTGGACACCAGCTCAGCACCGGCGGAAGGACGAGTGCGTTTGGGATAAAAAGTTGGGAATTGGTAGCTGGGATCGCCTCCGGTGATCTCAGCCACGCGTCGATGTTGCGAGCCGCCCGGATGTTTGGCCGGATACTCGATGTGACCTGTGATTGGTGCTGCCCAGTAGCTGAATCCCGGAGATGCGTCAGCAATGAAGTCTTGTCCCCATCGATCAAAAACATGCCCCCAGGGATTGGCAAAGGCCAATGAGGCGTGAACACCAATCTTTTCGGTACGTGGGTTGTATTTCCAGATACCAGCCTCTCCCAGTCTGGTTAATCCATGTGGGCTCTCAACTTGGGAAAACTTGAACGTGCCTTCGTTGAAATAAAGATTTCCACCAGGTCCCCAAGTAAACGCGGATATTCCATGGTGTGAGTCGGCGGTGTCAAAGCCCACTAGTTTGCGTATGCGGCTATCCGCCCGATCGTCGCCATCCGTATCTTGAAGAAATAGAATATCGGGCTGCTGTGCAACGTAGACACCTCCGCTACCTAGCTCAAAACCAGTTGGCTGGTGAAGACCGCCGGCAAAGACTTTACAAACATCCGCGCGGCCATCGCGGTTGGTATCTTCCAGAATCAACAATTTGTCGTCAAGTTTCGTCTTTGGCTTCCAGTGCGGGTAGGACTCCATGGTCGCCACCCACAATCGACCTTGGTTATCGAAATCCAGGGCGACCGGGTTCGCCAATTCTGGAAACTGTTCCTCGGAGGCGACGAGATTAATTTCGTAACCATCTGCCAACTTGAACAGCTTTTGCTGATCCTCGGCTTTCAGATAGTCCAATGAACCGAGTTTTCCAAGCTTGGCTTGCTGGTCGTCCGGGCCTCCAACATTGGTTCGCGGTTCGATGAATGGAAGAGTGTTGGAGTCGTCCACTGGCGATGCACTTCCGCCTCGAGCGATTGACCAGATGCGCTGGTCACGGTTGGCAGTCATTTGGTCAAGGATGGCGCGCTCGCGTTCCATTACATCGCGATTGTTGTACGTTCCATCTGTGCCTGCCAACCCGCGGTCGCCATAGATTGAGAAGCCATTAACGGCTCGATAGCGGTGCCACCAGTGGAAATTCTTGTCATCGATGGCGGCCTTGAGCGTGGGATTTGTCTCAGTAGTGTAATCCGCCGACACATCAAACAACTGTTTCATCAAGATGC
>JAGQPR010000318.1:3012-9845 GCA_020426625.1 Planctomycetales bacterium | reverse complement strand
TAAACTTCCTTCACCAGGATCTTTGGCAAGATCCACTACGTCAGTTAATCATCTCGCGATGCCAAGTCAATTTAATGTTCTAGTTAGAACGGGACCGTCATTGAGCGAACGATACTAACATTCTTGTTGGCTTGTTCGATTACGGTCGAGGGTGTGCTTACTATGTTTATGGGCTTCGTGATCAGCGGCTTTACTCTGGGCGAACCATGTGCTTTGGGCGAACCACCTGCTCTGGGCAAACGATGTATCGAAGGGGCTTATTGACCACCTTGCAATTTGCGGATTTGTTCTTTCAGCAGGACAACTTCGTCCTCTGCTTTCTTGCGAGCTTCTGCCTCTCGAATTCGACGATCGACCTCGCGTTGGCGAGCTTCCAACTCCTGAAGGCGTCCTTCTTCGGCGGTTAGTAGCCGTTGCCCAGAATCGGGATCGATAAACTCCAATTCGCCGTCAACCAGCATCAGCTGCAACCCCAATTCTTGACTTGGCAACGCTCCTTGAGCGTCAGTCGCAATCCGAACATACGCGCCATCGACCAATCGATAGCCTTGCAGCGGTGGATTGAGATAGTCGCTCGTTGGATCAAACATGAAATACTCATGCACACCAATTTGTGCATAGATCGATGGCTTGACGTTCTGATCACGTTGCCGGGTCTTGCGAGATGTCGTCTCGATCACTAGCTGGGGTGCAATCTTCTCATTCCACAGCTGAAACGTCCTTCGCGGAAACTGCTTCAAGCCCTTGACGATGAACGCGTCGGGAACGATGAACTTCTTCGGATTGCCCTCCTCGTAATACACCAGCAAGTCACCACTGACGTAAACCTCTTGCCCCTGATAGTGCTGCTTCAGCAGTTCAATGTGACGCACCATCGCATCGCGGTGCAAATCGGTTTCACCTATGGGCTTTCCATCGGATTCGGGGTATTCGATTACGGTCGACGGTGTACTTGCCATGTTTATGGGCTCCGTGGGTCAGCAGCGCATTTTACCCTGCCGAAACTGCTGAATCAAAACTGCCATCACCTTGGGGGCATGACTTTACGTCAGAGATTTACTAGACCCGCGAGCGCTAACGCGTAAACCCACCTGTCGAGCTGTCAGAAATCATTCGCGAGCGAAGCGCTTGCAAACCGCGTTTGAGCAGGCCAGCAACGGCCATCTCCGACTTGTCCATCAACTCGGCAATCTGCCGTAAAGATTGGCCTTCGACGTACCGCAGGCGGATTGCCTCGCGCTGCGTGTCGGGAATTTCTTCCAGGCATGACGCCAAATACACTGCGGCTTCATCGCGCATTAGACGCTGACTAGGCGAAGTGGTTTCTGCGGGCGCCATGTCGGTCAGCGCGGGTCGGCTGTCGGTAGGGCTGTTGGACACCTCACGCCCAGCAGACCGCTTCTGAGTATGAATATGCTTTTGGTGCGCTGAAGACACGTTGTTGCGTAGAATGTGCCGTAGCCAGCCGAGCAGCTCTTCGATTTGCGTTCCACGAAAGCTGGGTAGATCGCGTTGCGCTTCCATGAAGGTAATCTGCACGACGTCGGCAGCGTCCAGCCGACCGCGCAAGCGATTGTCCAAGTAGCGTTCTGCCAGGACTGTCAGATAGGCCCGATAATCCTGTAGGAGTTCTCCCAAGGACTCGGCATCTCCACCTAGAGCTTGATCGAGCAGTTGTTGGTGACGAGGTCGATTCACGGTCGCAAGGTTGGTTTACAGAGTGAAGAAGCAGTCGCTCTTCCTATCTTAGTCGGCTTTGCCAGCCCAAAAATTCGCTGAATGATATCCTGGCCAATTCTAGCCGAAAATGATTGCTGGCAGGTCCCGGCGGCCCCCCTGCAGTGGTCTGGTTATAATGCGATTAGCGGTGGATAATGTGCTAGGCCCGGAATGACATCGCTTAGTCGGGAAGCCTAAGCAGCAAAGCACAAGTTTTCTGATACCTAAACAACCGTGGCGAACGCCAAATCGGCTAATTATTCAGAAAAACTTCTGCGTGGATGCTTACAAGCCAACATTTTCAGAGGACGCGACGAGAGTATGTACTTGCGAATGGCCAAACGGCTGATGTTGGAAACCGACAAGCGGTTGCTTTGGAAACTGGCCTATCTGGCGGGCTGGAAGGGGCTGCGCAGTGTGCAAAAACACAAGCGGCGATTGAAAAGGGGAGAATTCTTCCCTCCCTTCCTCTATCTATCCATTATCAACAGCTGCAATCTCCGTTGCCAAGGCTGTTGGGTCGACGTGGCAGCCAAACAAACCAAGATCGATTTGGCGGCCCTCAATCGTAGCGTCAATGAATCCAAAGCCATGGGGAATGCGTTCTTCGGTATCCTCGGTGGCGAACCCTTCCTGCACAAAGAACTGCTGCAGTTTCTCGAGGGGCAACCCGACGTGTACTTCCAAGTATTCACCAATGGCCACTTCATCACCGACGACGTGGCCAAGCGGCTGAGAAGAATGGGTAACGTCACTCCCTTGATTAGCGTGGAGGGAACCGAAATCGTCAGCGACCAGCGGCGGGGGCGGGCGGACGTTTTCAGCCAAACGATGCAAGGCATCCAAAATTGCCTGAACAACAAGGTGTTGACTGGCGTCTGTACCAGTATTTGTCGAACTAATATCGATGACTTGTTAGCTGATCGCTGGGTCGACACGTTGATCGACATGGGTGTCATGTATTGCTGGTTCCACGTCTACCGCCCAATGGGACCTGAACCGAATCCCGATCTTGCTCTTTCACCGGAGCAACTGCGACGCGTTCGTCAATTTGTAGTCGATACGCGGGCTACGAAACCAATAGTCGTCATTGACGCTTACCACGATGGCGAGGGGCGAGCGCTGTGCCCCGCCGTGACTGGGTTTACCCATCATGTCGGCCCAGCCGGTGATATCGAACCATGCCCAATCATCCAACTGGCTACCGAAAGCATTCACGACCAGCGACCGTTGCGAGAGACGTTTAACAACAGCAGCTTCCTACGTGAATTTCGCGAAATGACTGCCCAGCACACTCGTGGTTGCGTCGTGTTGGAACGGCCAGACCTGTTGATCGAATTGGCGAAGAAACACAACGCGCGCGACACAACACAACGTAAGACAGCCATCGCAGAATTGGAAGCCACTATTCCACGCCGTTCGCAGTACGTACCTGGAGGCGAGATCCGTGAGCGAAATCTCGTGGTTCGCCTGGCCAAGTGGCTGGCCTTCAACGACTTTGGGATGTACGCCAAGCACTTCCAAGCCGACGATTGGTCTGACCCTGAGCGTGCGTCTGATTCAGCAGCTACTACGTTGCAACTTCCGGTATTGAATTCCCGCGAGTGAATTCCATCGTTGTTCTAGCGGATCACATCTCAGAATCTGGCTATGTCTGTATCATCCTCTCAACCACCTGCGATTCTGGCGCAGGTGATGCAGACAGACCGTTATCAATTGTTGAGGCGATGGCGGAAACTAAGCCGTCACACACAGACTGATCCGCGGCTCTTGGATCGGTGGATGGCAGATGCAGAAGCTTCAGCCGCAGTTTTTAACCGCCGCCGACAGAGCGTTCCCGAGCTGTCATTTGATACCGATCTACCCATCACAGCCCATCGCGATGAGATCGTCTCGCTCTTGAGCCAGCGGCAAACGATTGTCGTCTGCGGCGAAACCGGTTCTGGCAAGAGCACTCAGTTGCCCAAGCTGTGTTTGGAGGCTGGTCTTGGCGCACGCGGTTTAATCGGCCACACCCAGCCAAGGCGATTGGCGGCTCGAGCGGTAGCCAGCCGCCTGGCAGAGGAACTGAACACGCGGATCGGCGAGCAAGTTGGATTCAAAATTCGGTTTACCGATACGACCGTCGCGCAAACTCTGATCAAGCTGATGACCGACGGCGTTCTGCTGGCCGAAACCCAAAGCGATCGTTATCTCGATCAGTATGACGCACTGATCATCGACGAAGCTCACGAACGCTCACTGAATATCGACTTCTTGTTGGGCTATTTGCGGCAAATCTCCGCACGCCGCCCCGACCTAAAACTGATCATTACCTCGGCCACGATCGACCCTCAGCGATTCGCCGAACACTTTTCGGATGAACATGGACCAGCACCAATCGTCGAAGTCTCTGGTCGAACCTATCCCGTGGAAATTCGGTACCGCGACTTGCCGCAGGCCACAGAATTTAATGATGCCGACCAGCAACAGCAATTGGTCGCCATCACCGAAGCTGCCGACGAACTGCTGGCCGAAGGCTCAGGTGACATTCTAGTTTTTTTGCCAACCGAGCGAGACATTCGCGCCACGGCCAAACATCTGCGGGGACACTTTACGCGGACCGGCAGCCGAATTGACATTTTGCCACTCTACGCCAGGTTGAGCCAGGCAGAGCAGAACAAGATTTTTGCCGCACATTCCCATCGACGCATCGTCTTGGCAACCAACGTCGCCGAGTCGTCTTTGACCGTTCCTGGAATTCATTTTGTCATTGATACCGGCCTGGTGCGCATCTCCCGCTATGCGCCGCGCAGCAAAGTCCAACGATTGCCCATCGAGGGTGTCTCCCAAGCGTCAGCCAACCAGCGTAGTGGACGCTGCGGGCGCCTGGGCCCCGGAGTCTGCATTCGCTTGTTCAGTGAAGAAGATTTTCAGTCGCGCAGCCGATTCACCACACCGGAGATTCGACGAAGCGATCTAGCCAGCGTGCTACTCCAGAGCAAGATATTGCACCTGGGACCACTAGAAGAGTTTCCGTTGCTCGATCCCCCCACTACCGAAGCTATCCGTGATGCTGTCCGCAGCTTGCGGGAAATCGGCGCGTTGACTGCTGCCGGAGAGCTGTCAACAATCGGCAAACAACTGGGGAAACTACCCTGCGAGCCAAGAATTGGCCGCATGTTGATTGAAGCGGATCAACGAAATTGTTTGGCGGAAGTGGTTGTCATCGCAGCCGCCATCGAAACGCAAGATGTCAGACAACGGCCAGCCGGACAACGCCCTCAGGCCGACGAGGCGCATGCGCAATTCGCCGACCCACACAGCGATTTTCTAGCTTACTTACGTATCTGGGATTTCTATGACAACCTGCGATCGCAGCTGGGTAGATCGCGTCTGCAAAAAGCGTTGCAGCAAAACTTCCTTTCCTACCAGGGATGTCGTGAATGGGCTGACATTGTACGGCAGCTAAAGGACCTCTTATCTGCAGCTGGCATTCCTCCCCAACCTCGACGTTTTCGCCTCCCGAACATCGATCGAGAGTTATTGGAAGGTCTCGGAGAAGAGCTAGTCGATACCACTGCTGCCAGACAGAGCGTCTCTCCCCGCACGTCGACAAAGTTGGCAAAGAAAAAGGCTCGATCAAAGCCACAGTCTGCGCAAACCAGAACGTCGACGGGCTCCCAAGGCGATGCGGGGTCCAGCCGAAAGAAGCAACTTGTTCGCCCCGCAGGTTATGCACCCATACATCAGTCGTTGCTCTCAGGGTTGCTCAGTGGCGTTGCGCACAAGGGAGATCAATACGAATATAAGGCTGTAGGTGGTTTGACCATTTCGCTCTGGCCCGGATCGGGGCTTTTCAAACGGAAGCCAAAGTGGATTATGGCTTCGGAAATTGTCGAAACCTCAAAGCGATATGGTCGCACCATTGCCGAGATTGACGTCGAGTGGATCGAAACGGCGGCGGGTGACTTACTAAAGCACTCGTACAGCGACCCTCATTGGAGTTCGAAATCAGGTGCGGCGATGGTATATCGCAAGAGCACTCTTTATGGCTTGCCCATCGTCGTTGGCCGTCGCGCGCAATTGGCTCCTATTGATGCTGGTGCCGCCCGAGATTTGTTGATTGAACATGGGCTGGTGGCTGGCCAGTGGCATTGCCGCGAAGCGTTCTACCTGCACAACCAAGAAATGGTGGCGGACATGCACGAGCTGGCTCAGCGCACGCGTTCCCGCGACTACATCTTGGACCGCTTCCATTTGGCCAATTTCTACAGTGCCAGATTGCCGACGGAGATCTACGATTTGGCAACGCTTCGCGCCTGGTTGAGAAAACACCACGGACAGCCCGCCGAGCGCGCTCTTTGGATGCAGCCAGACGACTTGCTGGCTGACAGCCCTCATGAGCACAGTTTGGAAAGTGAGTTTCCCAACGCCTTGACCCTAGGCCAAACCGAATTGCCACTAGAGTACCATTTCGAGCCTGGGCACGAGGCCGACGGTGTGACAGTCACCGTGCCGCAAGCCGCACTGAGGCAGATCAGCCCCGAGTTACTGGGTTGGCTTGTGCCGGGCTTGCTCGAGGAAAAGATCCTTCATCTAATCCGCACGTTGCCAAAGACGATGCGGACTAGTTTCTTACCTGCTCCCGACGTGGCTCGCAAATTGGCCGAAGAAATCCGCCCTCTGGCCCAGGATCAGCCATTTATGAATGTCCTGTGCCAAGCCATGAGCAACTATGCTGGTGACCGCATCCTGGCCAGTCACTTCGAGGTTGATCGCCTACCTCCGCATCTACAGATGCAAGTTCGTGTCGTGGACAATGACGGAGCAACACTTGACTGCGGCCGCAACGTCAGCGAGCTAATTTCCAAACATGCACCTCCGCCAACTTCGACCTCTGGTCAACCTCAAACCGCGTGCCAAGACTGGACCAATTTTCGGATCACGCCGGATACTTTTGAGTCGATTCCCGGCGAGGTGTGCATTCGGCGTGGTGGTGTGAATATAGCTGCCTTCCCGGCACTGATCGATTTGGGCAATGCCGTCGAGATGCAATTGGTTGACCACGCTAGCGACGCTCAAAGATTGAGTCAACGAGGTTTGACGCGCTTGTTCGCTCTTAAACACCAGCG
>JAGQPR010000318.1:0-2913 GCA_020426625.1 Planctomycetales bacterium | reverse complement strand
AGATCTCGGCTCGCAGCTTCAAGATCTCATCGCTCGGGTAGCTCTAGTCGAGGACCAAGCTCCCATTGCTGATCGCGAACAATTTGAAGCTCGCAGCGCACGAGCACCAGTGCAGATTTCGATTGCCACGCAGCAAATTGCCGACTGGCTGCCCAAGCTTGCGGAACAAGTACATCAGGTACGTCTTGCAATCGAGCAAGCTCCCGGTCCGTGGCGGATTGTCATCCAGGAGATTCAAGTCCAAGTGCAAGCAATGCTGCATGCCAACTTTCTGAATGACACACCCTGGCGGTGGCTGGCTGAATTCCCACGTTACCTGCAAGCCGTGCAAGCGCGCATCGACAAGATGAAGAATGGCGGCGTGGCCAAGGATCAAAAACTTTCTGAGCCAATCGTTGCTGTCTGTCACGGATTCGAAAAGCTGAGGGCTTCCATTGGGGAGCACAGCGATCCGGCTCCGCTGGTCGAATTGCGGTGGATGATCGAAGAACTGCGAGTTTCCATTTTTGCGCAGCAGTTAGGCACCAAGATCAGCGTCTCCCCCAAGCGCATTCAAAAGCTGATCGACAACCTCAGCCACTAGCAACTAGGGTATTGATAGGTGAACAAGCAATCGAATTGCACCGTGGCCTGTCGACCACGGCAAAGGTTTTACCGAGCCTTCGGTCCTTAGCTTAAAAAGTTGGCAACGGCACGCGTCTCACAGAGCCAGGCAAGATGTGGACAGCGTCAAAGTTGCGAAAGCCGGGTGGAGGCTCAAGCGAAAAGACGCTCCGGTAATGAACATACAAATCGCCTGCACCGGTAAGCTCACCGCCCACAATCACCGCTCCAGAAATATGATTCGCCTTGGTGGATCCGCCAACTTCGATGTTACCACTGGCGTAAATCAAGCCGCGGATTTGCGATGGATAGACAGTTGTCGTGGTCGCATCCGGGAACCCTCGGAATGGCATGCCAGGCGGATTCAGATTTTCCGAAATCGTAGACTCCGACAGCGGCGCGTCTGACAGTCCGAGCTTGATATTACCTGAGACCAGTAAAGCAGGATAATTCGAGCGGGCGGCCTCCCAGTACACGGAATCAATCACTGCGCTCAAACTTCCTGGATTGATCAGGATCAATGTGCATTGCAACCGCGACTTGGAAATAGTGATACTCGCTCCTTGGCAGTCGATGGCGTAGATCCCGTATGGGTTCAAGACGCCATTGATCGTATTCTGATTAGGGGACAGCAGCTGCTTGTCGATGTATCGCAACCCCAAAAGAGACGGTATATCCCCCCTATCGATAAACGTGGCTCGATTCAGGTAGGAGTCGATAGCGGTCGCTGCGGGTATTTCCAATGGCTGACTCAAGGTGGTCGTCGTCCCATAAATATCACCTGCCATGGAACCCACTGCGGCACAATTGGCCGACAATGATGCGTCCGCATCGATATTTACGCCTGCGTTGGAGCCAACCAAACCATCCGTGCACCACATTGCGTTCGCGCCGGCTTCAATGTTGCCACGTGTCGAAACCGCATAGGAGAGGCTGTCGATGGCACCACCATTGGGTTCGAGAGATGCCCGCCAACAAAAACTGGTACTTCCCACCGTAGCAGTGACTAATACATCGCACCCGTCCAGCGGATCATCCGCCAGATTGTAGTCGGTCAGGTCAATCAGCCGATAGCAAATCTGAGCTTGCCCCAGTGATTGGGGCGTTGTGTCGACATTGTGCGTGTGAGCTGTCCGCCAGTTCGGTGACGCATTGATCGCGGCAATTGCCCACTCCAGCGCAGCATCAGCCGCAATTTGCGCCTGGCGAAAATCGGACTCGGCATTCAAATCTCGCGCAAAGTACTCAGCTGAACTTAGTGCAGCCATAGCCAGCCCAGCGACTAGCAAGCTGGCCATCAATACTGCCAAATAGACTGTCCCCGACCTACGGTTTAGAGTCAGCCCGTCATTGGCTCGGCTCATCTGCCGGGCAACGTTTGGTATTTGTCCGCACATAGCTCTTAGGGTTCTTGTTGGTTGTGTAGGCGAGATCCGGTGCTCAACAGCTCTTCATCGGATTGAAGGGTCACCTGACAAGCGGACAACACTTGGCTGGAGGCTTCCTGCGGCACCAACAGAGCGCCTTCCCTGCTGCGCATCGAATAGAAAACGAACGATTGGGAAGTGGGACTAGTCAACTGTAGCGTCAGCAGTTTGAGGTCCGTTGGAGTCACTGAAGCGAGCATCGTGTTGGACGAGGTGCAATACGTGACAGTAGCGGAAGCCGACCAGCCATTGGCAATCGAGACGGTCGTTCCATCGGCCCTGGCAATCGCCGTGGAGCTCCAACCGGCATAGTCATCAAAGTCATCCCAGGTCGAGCGAATAGTCGATTCTCCCAATTCGCGTCCGAGTAGGCCGGTCGCATTGACGGGATCTTCAAAGGGGAGCGAGCTGATATCGGCCAATACAATCTGCGCAATCCGCGATGCATCCTGGGACGATGCATGATGATTGGTCGTCGCCACGACAAAGGCAAACGAATTAAGCGCGGCAACCAAGGTGATGGCAACCAAAACGGTAGCCACTGTGGTTTCTAGCAGGCTAAAGCCCAGACGATTGGTAACTCTCATGGGCTGAACACAACCGTAGCAGCTGCGAATTTGGTCTTGGCGGGCAGTGAGAACGACTCCTCCGGCACGACACCGGTATTGTAGGATCGGTAAGCCATGCCGACGGCTGGGTCGTCGCTGGCATCGCGACGCATCACGATGGAAATGTGTCCTGGCATATTGGTTTCACCCTCCACGACGGCACCTATTTTCCCTGCCATAACGCGTAGCACCAAGGAGTTATTGGCGACTGCAACTGAAGCGGGAGTGGTTACCAGTTGCGCGTCCCCGTCGCCAGTTGCAAATCCGGTAAGGGT
>JAGQPR010000317.1 GCA_020426625.1 Planctomycetales bacterium | reverse complement strand
CCAGCGTAGTCAATGTTGGCAGAACTATCAAGAACTTCGCGGGCGATGGCTTCCATCGTTTGCAAACCGATTTCTTTGGTAACGCCTGGCGCTACGCCGCCAAATATCCTGAGCGAGCTTTGCTGTTGAAACCTCGTCAGCGTGCGTGGAGCTGTCACCGACTCGATCTTGGCAAAATTGGAGACTGGAATGAGATCTCCACTGGGAGTCCGGATCTTCAAGTCCATCAACGTTGACGCATTTTTTCGATCTTCTTCAGAGAGTTGAGGAATTACTTGGTAGGAACGGTTGAAGTAATTAAATCGGTTGACGTACCCTCCACCTAAGAGAACTCCCAACTCTTGGGCGACTGAAGCTAAGTCCATGCCGAGATCAGCTACGATTTCGCGATCGACGGAAACGCGAGCTTGCGGTAGGTCCAGCTTGAGATCGGTATCAGCGAACATGAATAGACCGGAAGCCTGCGCCTGTTGCGCGATTTGACCGGCGATAACGGCCAGTTGCTCGGGAGGCTGGTCGCTCTTGATCACCAGCTCTACGTCGTATTGACCAGCGCCGGGAAGTGGTGGTACCAGGATTGGGAACGGCTCCACGCCCGGGATTTGTGACGCGATACCAAAAACCTCGGGATACATCTGTGTCGTGCTGCGTTCGCGCTCGTCGAAATCGTTGGTGATGATTCCCCCGAAACCAAATCCAGGACTGACCAGTGCCCACATGTATTTCGACTCGGGCAATGCGCTCAGCTTGTTGGCCAGCTCTTTGGCCCAAAAAGTACTTGAATCCAACGTCGCGTTAGGTGCCGCCGACATGTACACAGCAATTGCGCTCTGGTCTTCTACTGGAGCCAGCTCCTTGCCGCTAAACCAATACAGTGGAGCAGCGGCAACGGCAATCATCAGTGTACAGACCACAATACTCCATCTGAGTTGCAAAGCGATTCGCAGGAGAGCAAGGTAGCCTACTTTGATGGACTCGAAGCGTTTGTTGACCCAACTGGTCAGCCAACTTTCCTTTCCAGGTGGATGCACCATGGTGGAGCTCATTACGGGCGATAGCGTGATGGCCACTACTCCTGATACGACCACTGCAGCAGCCAGCGTAAACGCGAATTCACGGAAAAGCATGCCGGTAAGTCCTCCCTGGAATCCAATGGGAGTGTAGACAACCGCCAGGGTGATCGTCATCGCAATAATGGGCTGCACCAACTCGCGGGCTCCCAGTAATGCGGCATCGATCCTACCCATGCCGTCGTGGACGTGCCGTTGGATGTTCTCGACTACGACAATCGCATCATCGACCACCAGGCCCACAGCTAATACAATCGCTAGAATGGTCAACAGATTCAGTGAAAATCCCATCAGCAACATGAGGACCGTTGCCCCCACCAAAGAAACAGGCATGGCGATCAAAGGCACCAACGCTGTTCGCAGCGAGCCGAGAAACAGGAATACAACCAAGCCAACGATAAGAATCGTTTCGGCTAGCGTTCTAGATATCTCTCTAAGGGCATCTCGCATGAACTTGGTCGCGTCAAAGGCCAATTGCATGTCGATGTGCTCTGGCAAGCTGGCTCGCATCCGCTCCAGCTCATTGATCAGCTCATTGGCCACGTCAATTTCATTGCTCCCTGGCAGTGGCCAAACCGAGAGATAGACCGCTTCTTGCCCTTGATACATGGCTGTCGATAGCGGTTCTTCGGAACCAAGCTCCACTCGGGCAACATCTTTCAAGCGCGTCGTGGCACCGTCCCTCTGGGCGACAATTAACTCCTCAAATTCCGCTACAGACCGCAAGTCGGTGTTGGTTAGCAAATCCACTTGGACTTCGCTGCTGCGCAGCCGTCCGATGGCGGCGACATAGTTATTGCGCTGCAATGCCTGGTAGATGTCACCAGGTGTCAAATTGAATTCGCTTAGTCGTTGCGGAGAGATCCAAATCCGCATGGCTGGCATTTGCCCCGCCTCAACACCCACGCGCTGGACCCCCGTCATGGTCGACAATTGTGGCTGAACGTTTCGATTGAGCCAATCTGTAAGCTGCGATATGTCCAATTCGCTTGACGTGAAGCTGACATAGAACGAGGCGTAGGGACGGTCTGCTCGCTGCAATTCAACCACAGATGGTTCGGATTCGGCTGGCAAAGTACGCCGGACCTGCTGCAAGCGAGCGTTCACTTCAGCAAGAGCCTGCGTACTATCGTGATTCAGCTTTAGTCGAATAGTGATCGTACTCACACCAGCCAGCGACTGCGACTCGACGTAATCCACTCCAGCAATGGAAGAAACCGCCTGTTCGATGGGCGTCGTAATAAACCCACGCATCGATTCGGCACTAGCACCGATGTAATACGTCGTAATGATAACTGAAGTGCTTTCGATCGACGGATACTGTTGGATCGGTAGCAGCATCATTGAGCGCAAGCCGACCAAAACAATCGTGATACTCACCACGAATGCCAGCACGGGTTGGCGAATAAACAAATCGGTGATCGTGCGCACGGGCGGATCCTGAATAGTTGGAGCTAAGGCCTGCCGTTATAGCCAGGCAATGGCGAGGCGGCTACCAGCGCGCCATCACGCAGTTTGAACGCTCCGTCAGCAACGACAGTTTCGCCAAGTTCGACACCAGACACAACGCTCACTAGATTGCCGATGGAAGGCCCGGCAACGACCGAACGCTCACGTACGCGTGTCTCATTCTTATCGTTGGTTGACACTACATATACAAACGATTTCAGCGGAGAAAGCCGCAACGATTCCACAGGCACAGCGGCAGTCTTGCGTTCCTGGCCGTAGGGAACAACGACTCGCACCGAATCTCCAGGAACGAGAAGGTGGCTGGCATTTTCCAGGCTGGCACGGGCGCGACGATTTCGAGAGCGGGCGTCCGCCTGAGCATTCATGGCCACCAAACGGGCAGGCTCTTGTTGATCGCCCAAAGTCATTTGAACCATTTGTCCGATTTCCAACTGGTCAGCCACTATCTGCGGCACCATGAAATCGACGTAGACAAACGGGTCTTGGCTCTGCAGAGAGGCGATTTGATATCCACTTGGCAGAAATTGCCCTACGTGAGTATCGCAGATTCCGATCTTGGCACGGAAAGGAGCAGTGAGTGTCTTTCGATCGATAATCGCCTTTATTTCTTGGACCTGCGCTGCAGCCTGGGACAACTCCGATTCGGCGATTTCCAATTCGGATGCGGTGACTGCATTAGCTAGGGCAGCTTCGCGAATTCGAGCAAAAGTAGATTGGGCAATTTTGAGACGAGCTTCAGCCGAAACCTGCTGTGCCCGCTCGACACTGGTGTCTAGCTCGACCAGCACTTGGCCCTGCTCGACGATTTGTCCAGATTCAAAGTGGACTTGGGAAACAGTGCCCGCGAGCTCATTGCTCAACACGATTGAACGCGCAGCGACCACAGTGCCGATCGCTGTGCTCGTGGGACGATAGGTTAATTCCGTTGTCTCGGCAACAACTACGGATATGGGCATTTCTGGCGGCGGCGGCGAGTTCGCAGCTGCCTGCAGCTGCCTGTATTTTTGCAGTGCCAATCCAACCAGCAGTGCTGCCGTAACCAAGATCAAGGCTACCGAGCCAAGGGCGACTCCAATTTTCCGCATTGCTCGAAACTTCAAGAAAAGTGATCCAATCGTGAAAAGGCGATCTGGGATCGCTCCTCTCACGATTGTAGTTCACTGTTGGAATTTCGATAGCGCAAAGCTTACGTTGCTTCGCCGCAAGTATGCAAGCTCGACAGCACTGCCCAGCAAGGAGATGCTGGGCACCGCTGGACGTCGCTTTTGGCTCTATCGAACTCCGTAATTCTTTGCCTGGTACAGAATGTGGCTTGCGAAACCTTGGCTCGCTTGACCAGGCCATTACAACTGGACGAGACTTGCTTAATTCTTTCGTTTGCCCACGACACTGAGGGTGCCTCGGTCGCCGTTGGCGTCATAGTCAATCTCGCCGCTCAACCCGTCTCCGTCGGTCTTGCATTTCCAGTTGAGCGACACGTCCAATCCGTCATGTGAGAACACACAGCTGAAAATATAGTGTCCATCAGCATACTTGATTTCGTCCACGGTAGTCTTCAGGCCACCGTTGTCTATAACCGCCTTCAGCCCCTTGCCATTCTTTTCGACCGTTAGCACGGGCCGGTGTTCAACTCCATCGGGATCCGTTGCTTCGCAAGCCCACTGGCCGACAAAAGCGACTAGATTCTTGTCCATGACTTGCCGAGTCGCTTCGATATCGAAATCACCGCTTTGGCCGCCAAAGCTATACTCCAGTAGGCCGTTCAACTTATTGCCGCGGGGCTGGCATTGATAGAACAAACTCAAGTCTTGTCCTTGGTAAGGAATGTTGTAGCGGAATGACAGCGTATGGTCCTCCAATTTCAAATCGCGTACGTCCAAGCTGTCTTGGCCAGTAGAGATTTTGCCCGTCAGTTTGCCGTCAGCTAGTGCGACCGTAAGGCGAGGCTCGTAGGTGACGCCGTCGGGGGCGGTGTAGTGAAAATCCCAATCTCCAACTACATCCTTGGCTTCGGTACTGCGGGACGCATTCCAGGGAAACTCGATCGCAGTTTGAGAACCGTTCAAGATCTCAATTTCACCAGCGATCTTCGTGTCTTCATAGGATCCCTTGAACTTGCCCGTCATCTCGTTTCCGTTGTATTCAAATCGGATTTCAAAGCTGACGGATTTCCCGTCAAATTCGGCCTTGTTTATTGGGACATTGATGTTGTCGTTGCGATAGTTGCCCGTCAGCGTCTTTCCCTCTGTTTCCAGCTGCAGCACACTGTGAATCGTGGAGTCGCCGATTTCAGATTGCCATTTCCAAGTGCCATCTAGCACTGCATCCTTGGCATTGGCCTGTATGCACGGCAACATTGCCGCCAGCAAAGTTAGCACTTTCAAGAAACCGCGAGGCGAGCAAACCTTCATCGAATTGGACTCCAAACGAACTTTGAGAGGGCGGGCTGCAGGAACAGAATCCCCAGCCAAGAATTTGAGATCGCTACTATAGTGAACTGGCGCCCTGATGGCAATTTGCAGCATTCTGCACATCTGTTGGAATTCAACTAGCACGTCAGCCTGTAAGCGCTCTCTTGGCTGCCCCTGGCGAATCGGTAGAATTTGAGTGCCCTACTAGAGGGGTGATTGTGGAGCAATTTACATTGCTCCAGCCGGACGACTTTACTAGGATGCCAGCTGTTCAATAGAAACAAACCGGCGGCAGTCCCGGAAAAGCAGCCAATCAGGGAGGATTGGAGATGTCAGCGGAAGTACGGCGACGTTCTTTACATAGCGAGCAGCAAACCTCGCACGACTTTCTGACCGAGTGTGGCAAGCGAATTTTGGACGCAGAAATAGGCGTCTTGAAATCAGTATGCGACTCTTTGACAGATTCTTTTAGCTTGTCTGTTCAAGCGATCCTCGCCTGCGAGGGGAAAGTCGTGGTCTGTGGGATGGGCAAAGCAGGCATTGTAGGCCAAAAGCTGGCAGCTTCCCTTTCATCTACAGGGACACCGAGCCACTTCCTGCACCCGGCCGAAGCGGTTCATGGAGACTTGGGACTGGTACACTCGAGAGATATCGTGCTACTCCTGTCCTACAGCGGCGAGACAGAAGAAGTTATCCGTCTGCTACCGGCGCTGAACGAATTGGCCTCGGGAACGCTTGCAATTACTGCCCGGGCGGAGAGCACTCTCGCGTGTGGCGTCGACGTGGCAATTCTAATCGGCGCGCACCCTGAAGCGTGCCCATTGAATTTGGCACCAAGCAGTTCTACGACGGCTATGATGGCCGTTGGCGATGCCCTGGCTCTCGTCGCCAGTGAGCAGCGGGGTTTTACTCGAGAACAGTTCGCCAGATTTCATCCGGGCGGAAGTCTCGGCAGACGATTGATGAATGTCGACGAAATCATGCGGCCGCTAGCCGAGTGTCGCATTGCCGGACAAAACCAAACCGTACGTGAAGTGATGATCCATGTCAGCCGACCCGGGCGGCGCACCGGGGCGATCATGTTGACCGACCAGAATGGACGTTTGGCCGGGCTGTTCACCGACAGCGACCTAGCCAAACTGCTCGAACGCAATGGAGAATCAGAGTTAGACCAAGCCATCTCGCTAGTAATGACTCGTGATATTCAGACAATCGCTAGTGGTCGACTGCTGGGTGACGCAATGAACATCATGACCAGCCGCAAAATCAGTGAGTTGCCAGTCGTGACCACCGATCGACGACCTTTGGGAATCGTCGATGTTACCGATGTGCTGGTGGGAATCAATGGCGTTTCATCGGGGCAAAAAGAAGAGCAAGACGTCGCACCGAGAATTCTTTCGATGCGACCGCGCCAATCCTCCTGAGGCATGAACCGTCCTGAATAAAATTGAGTAGGAATCTAAGTGGCGAACAAAGACGAAGAAACGGCCAAACCGATCCGTTTGATCTTGAGCGACGTCGACGGCGTCTTGACCGATGGTTCCATCACGATTGATAACGCCGGCGTAGAAAGCAAGTCGTTTTATGTTCGTGATGGTCTGGCCATCAAACTTTGGCAGCGATGTGGATTTACATTTGGTATCCTCACGGCGCGCAATTCGCAGATCGTCAAGCTCCGCGCTGCAGAATTGGGCATCTCTGTCGTGCGACAGGGATACTCCGACAAGCTTCCGGCCGCCCGTGAGATTCTGGATGAACTTGGCGTTGCAGCTGAAGAGACTTGTTACATTGGTGACGATTTACCCGATTTGCCGGTACTGCTCGATGTCGGCTTATCGGTGGCACCGGCTGATGCGGCTGATGAAGTGCGAACCATTGCCAAGTGGACGATGACTAAGCCCGGAGGACGCGGCGCAGTGCGCGAGTTGATCGAGCGACTGTTGAAAGCCAAGGGATGCTGGGAAAACTGTTTGCCTACGCAACGGGCGAGGTAGCGTATGTGGACTTTCGCAACGCGTTACATCAGGGCAGCAACGATCCTGGTCATATGCATGGGGGGGTACCGACTGGTTGTCGTTCCTCTCGTTGAACCTGCGGGACGAGATCAAGCTGAATTGCCACCATTTGTCAGTACCCTTGTCACCGATCGATGGTGGCCTGAGTTCTTCGTTGAAGGCACGTGGCAGCGCGATACACCATTGCTCTTTCAAACCGCGCGTGGCGTGCTACTGGCCAAGGATTGGGAACAAGTCGACGAAAAAACGCTCGAATTGAGCCCTGTGACGATCATTATTCCCGTGGTAAGTCGCACCGGAAACGACGTGGAGCGTCCAGAAAACGAACGGACCAGCGTCTGGATTGTTACCTCCGAAAAGGGCGCCGTAATTCAATTCGAATCGGCGTTCAATGCGGCCAGTGGTGCCATGTTGCCAGCGATTGCCAGCGGAAAACTGAACGGAGTCACGCGGATTACGCGCAAGACGCGCGGTGGCGCTCCTTCCACGCCCTTGGAATTAGTAACTAGCGAATTGTCGATCCAGGGCCGTCGGGTGTTCACCGACAAACAGGTTACCATCGTCAGCGAGAACAGCGTTATTGTTGGACGGGATCTGCAAATTCATTTGACAGGCGACTTGTTCAATAATCCTAACAGCAATCCGACGCGCTGGGGGCCGCTAGATCGGATGGAATTGTATACGATCGAAAAAGTGGACATTGCCCTGGCACCGGGTGGATTGTGGGCGGGTATGAATCTGCCAGCGTCAGAAACGCACCAGCAGACCAAAGACCTTCCGGCTCGCTTGGAAGTTCACTGTGGAGGACGTTTTCGTTTTGATTTTCGACGTTCTACTGCGATCTTATCCAACGGAGTGCAAGTAATTCAAACTCTTGGTGATCAGTTTAGAGACGAGTTTCTCTGCCATGATCTGAATGTTGAGATTGCGCCGCCGTCGAAAGCGTTTGCTGACGAAAAATCACCTGCTGCCGACGCTACGGCTTCCACAGGTGAATCCGCACAACGCGACACAAATCCCGGTAGAGCCTCACTGGGAGACCTTCAGCTGGTACATCTAGTCGCGACCGGCATGGATCAATTGGTAGCTACCGGTGAAAAAAAGGTTGAAATTAAGGCTCCATCGATCGGCGCCTATGCGCGTGCCAAGCGTTTGGATGTCGACTTTGTTCGCAGTCGCATCGAATTTGACGGCAAACTGCAAACGCCCGGTGCGACGCAATCGATCGCGTGGCTTAACTACGGTGGCTATGAGTTTCTTTCGCCGAGAATTGATTACGATGCCAACGGCAAGGACGATCGCCCCAAGGTCGAACACCTCGGCTATCTGCTGGCTGAAGGTCCAGGCGAATTGCATATTGCCGGCTCAGATCGTCTCGGCCCCACTCAATTGCGATGGCAAGATCGTCTGCAAATGTTGCCCACGGAAATTGTCGGACAGCAGTGGATCGGCATATTTGGCAACACCTTAGTGGAAAGTCGCGACCAAGGCTATGTGGCGGGTGAGCAGCTGGAAATCTGGGTTCGAAAGGACGAATCTCTGAGAACTCAGGCAGCTGCCGACGAACAGCAACAATACTTACCGGAACTGATTCGAGCAGCTGGTAAAGTCGTAGTAGCTATGCCGAAAGCCATAGTTCGCGTGAATGACCTGGAGTTAACAACTGTTTTCATCCCAGGCGAATCGCCGCGCCTAGGCGAGAAACCAGACCAAGTGTCGGCTGCCAATATCCAAACTTCGCAGCAGTCTTCCAATCTGCCCTCCACCGCCGATTCAGCCAATGAACTTGCGCTCGAAGACTCCAAAGGCCCCAAGATGTTCCAGTGGATCGGTCCGCCAAACGATATTCCCAAAGACGCTCCTGCAGCAGACACTCAAAAGCACGAAGAACCGGTATCGATCAGCGGCTCATCGCTAATTTCACGTGTCATTTTCGCCGGAGGCAGGTCGTGGATTGATGACTTGCAAATCGCCGGTCCGGTATTTCTGGATCGCAAGCCAGCTGCCGACACCGGTAATTCACCATTGCACGTGGAGGGTACCAAACTTGGCTTGCTCACAACTCCCGATGGCAAAGTGAATTTGCAGATCATCGGCAACCCGGCGAAGATCGCCGTCGCTGACGGCGTGTTAATTGGCCCAGCACTGAACTACGATCAACAAACCAATCTTGTATGGATGGAACACCCAGGCGAAGTTTCCCTGCCCATCAGCACGAGCGCCATGGCGAGTTCACTCACCGGGACCAAGCCTGGCATCGACTCGATCCGCTGGTTGGAAGCTCCTCACTGCCAATGGCAAGGGGGAATGTTTTTTGATGGCAGCGTCATCCACCTTCGCGGTTCGGTCCAATTCACCGGCCTAATGCGAACGGACTTAGAAGATATCTTGGCCGTCAACGGTTCATCAGAGAATCTGCGAATTTTTATGGTCAAGCCCGTTGAGACAAGCGCTGCCAATCAATCGGAAATGGAAATGGATCGGCTCGAATTGAGCCAAAATGTAAGTATCTACGCCGAGCAGCGGAACAGTCGCGGAATTATCCGACATCGAGCTCATATGGTGGTGCCGCAGCTGACGTTCCATTCACGACGTAATCAAGTGATCGGCACAGGTCCAGGGCAAATCTACTCCTGGCACGTCGCCCGCAAGGATGCTAACCAGCTGGTGAGTGTCGTCGCCGGGGATGGCTCGCCCGTGATTCAAATCATTCAAGGTGCACACGTCACGTTTCGCGACCATGTGGTCGCCAATCTGGACTACAGCAATGTAGTGCTCGAAGGAAAGGTCGAGGTTGCCAGCGGGCCCTTGCCTAATTTCAATCAGCAGATCGATCTAGAGACCATGCATCAGTTGTCCATGGACCAAATGTTAATCGCTTGTGATCAGCTGAATCTGTATGACACCGGGCATTTAAGCACGACTGCCACGCTTTCGTCTGGCGGCCAAGTCCCGGGCACTTGGA
>JAGQPR010000316.1 GCA_020426625.1 Planctomycetales bacterium | reverse complement strand
CGTTTGCTGGTCCGACCATGAAATCGAGCACATTTTCGCAACAGCCGTGGTACCAACAACCTGGATCGATCGCGGGGTAAATATTCGCCGAAGGGGTGAACGGTACCCAGGAACCTTACTTTGGGACTTTGCGGGAAGTAACCTTCCCGTTGGGAGAGTAAGTTGAATTGGTGTCGATTAGCGAGAAGTGTCCAAATTAATACCGATTTCATCGAGTTCCAATCATGTACCGAGCGGCCGTAGTTTCCCTGCTAATCGTATTGCTAGGATGGGCGACAGTTTGTTTTGCGAAGGATCTGCCCCAAAGGATTGCTGAAAAAGTCGACCAGCGCATTGGCAGCTGGATGGATGAGAAAGGCATACCGGGAATTTCACTTTCAATTGCGATCAGTAATCAATTGGTACTGGAAAAAGGATATGGCCAGGCCGATGTGGAGAATGCGATCGCAGTCACACCCAGGACCAAGTTCAGGACGGCTTCCATTGCCAAATCAATGACCGCAGTTCTGGTCCTGTCGCTCGCCGACCAAGGTACACTGGATCTCGACCTGCCAGTGTCTCGCTACATTCCAGATTTTCCGCAAAAGCGCTGGCCGATAACTCCACGCCAGTTGTTGGGGCATTTGTCTGGAGTGCGACATTATGCGTCCAGTGCTGAGTCTTCCTCGACAGAACATTTTTTCTCACTTGAGCAAGCGCTCAATGCATTCAAGAACGATCCTCTGCGACATGAGCCCGGCAGCAAATATCTCTACAGCACCTTCGGCTACAACCTGCTTGGGACAGTGGCTGAGAAGGCAGCTGGCGAGAATTACTTGAAACTGTTGGAAACAAAGGTGCTCGCTCCAGCAGGCATGAAGGACACTGTAGCTGATGATGTATTTCAGGTGATTGGTCAGCGGTCGCGAGGCTATATTCGCCCATCTGACCAACAAATTAGCCAATTGGGCGCTGCAGCGCATATGACCGCTGGAGAACTCTACAATGCGACTCTTCACGATACAAGTATGAAAATTCCTGGCGGAGGACTGTTGTCGACGCCCAGCGACTTGATTCGTTTTGCTATCGCATTGAATCAAGGTAGGCTGCTCTCAGATGCAACAAAACGTGCTATGTGGATCGAGCGGCGGACCAGCTCGGGTGAAGCTACCGGCTATGGATTAGGCTGGCGCATTGCCAAACGCGACGGAGAATTGCTGGTATGGCACACTGGAGGTCAGGCAGGTACGTCCACGGTCTTAATGGTCTTGCCACAAACTGGCATCAGCATGGCGATCATGTGCAACTTGCAAAATGTGTCTCTCGTTGCTTTGGCTAACACCCTGCTGGATGACATCAACGCTCCAACTCCAATTGATTACACAGCGGCCATTGGCAAGCTGAACGCTGCGGCGGAGAGGGAAGTTCAACAAAAACAATTGCCGGCACTGTCCATCGCGATTGTCGATAATGAAGAAATGATATGGGCTAGCGGCTATGGAACTCGCGATGTTGAGCAGAAACAACCAGTAAACGAGGATACTGTCTACCGCGTGGGGTCCGTCTCCAAGCTGTTTACGGACATTGCCATCATGCAGCTGGTCGAGCAAGGAAAGCTGGATCTCGATGCGCCGATACAAACGTATTTGCCGCAATTCCAACCCGAAAACTCCTTCGGCGTGGAAATCACATTGCGACAATTGATGACCCACCGTTCGGGACTGGTACGCGAGTCGCCTGTTGGTAATTACTTTGATCCGACCGAACCTTCGTTGGCCGCGACCGTCGACAGCCTGAACCATACGGCGTTGGTATACAAACCTGAGTCGAAGACCAAGTACTCCAATGCCGCCATTGCCGTCGTAGGCGCAGTGCTGGAGCAGCAAATCGCTAATTCCCATGCCGATCAAGTGCGTCAATCCATTTTGGACCCGCTGAAGATGCAGTCCAGTGGATTTCAGCTGTCGCCAGACATGGAAGAAAACTTGGCCGTAGGTTGGATGAGAACTTACGACGGACGACGATTCTCCGCTCCCACGTTTCAATTGGGAACCGGTCCCGCAGGTAATATGTTTTCCAGCGTTACCGACTTGTCAAAATTTCTCAGTTGCCTGTTTTGTCAAGGACAGTATCCGGGCGGCGCAATCTTGACTCCTGCGACATTGCAGTCGATGTTCCAACCATCGCCAGAAGCTGGAGGCAGCGGTAGCCAATTTGGTATAGGATTTCACATCCAACAGCTGGACGGAATTACCAAGATCGGTCACGGTGGCGCGATCTATGGCTACTCGACGCAGCTGGAAGCGCTGCCGACTCGCAAGCTGGGCGTTGCGGCTGTGGCCGCACTCGATGGCAGCAACGGGGTGGTCCAGAGACTGGCTGACTATGCCTTGCGGCTGATGATTGCGACACAGGATGGCAAGCCACTGCCGGAATACGCGACGACGGAGCCTATTCCGTCCGATCGCGCTCAGGAAATGGTTGGCCTCTACCGAAACGACCAGCTGAACCAATTTGCTCGCATCAGTGAAATGTCTGACAGTGTATTCCTGCAACGAGGAAGCTATCGATTCTCGCTGCGTAGCCTTTCGGAGAATGGCGAAGTCGTTGTGGACGATCCAGTTGGTTTCGGCGTGAAAGTCAGCTTGGAATCCAGCGACAAGCTGATGGTCGACGGAGTACCATTCGAACGAGTTTCATCGACTCCACCGGCACCGCCACCCAAGCGCTGGGAGGGCTTGATCGGCGAGTATGGCTGGGATCACAACACGCTTTACATCTTGGAAGATGCTGGAGTGCTGTACGCGTTAATTGAGTGGTTCTACTATTATCCACTAACCGAAGTAGACCGGGACACTTTCAAGTTTCCCGACTACGGGTTGTATCATGGCGAGGGCTTGGCATTCTCCCGTGATGCAGCAGATCACGCAACCAAGGTCCTTGTCGCTGAAGTCGAATTTCTACGGAGAGAAGTCGGTACCAAGAATGGAGAAACGTTCAAGATTGTCCCCGTTAAACCGATCGATGAATTGCGCCAATCGGCACTAACCGCATTGCCACCGTCAGAAGCTGGCAGCTTTCGCAATTCCGATCTAGTGGAAGTTACTGTTCTTGATCCAACAATCAAGCTAGACATTCGTTATGCGACGGAAAACAACTTTACCGGCAGTGTATTCTACCAGCAGCCCAAAGCGTTTCTGCAACGCCCTGCAGCGGAGGCGGTAGTGCGGGCGAACCAACGACTGAAACCACTCGGACTTGGCCTGCTGATTCACGACGCTTATCGTCCATGGCATGTAACGAAAATGTTCTGGGATGCAACTCCCAATGAACTCAAGGACTTTGTGGCCAACCCCCAAAATGGATCTCGACACAATCGGGGTTGCGCAGTGGACATAACTCTTTACGACTTGCAGAACGGCCAAGCCGTTCCAATGGTTGCTGGCTACGATGAGTTTTCGCCACGTTCATTTCCCATGTATCCTGGCGGGACTGCACGACAGCGTTGGTTTCGCGAACTGCTCCGACAAACCATGGAAGCCGAGGGATTTTCGATTTACGAATTTGAATGGTGGCATTTCGACTATCGCGACTGGCGACAGTATCGCATTGGAAACGCTCGCTTCGAAGATATCCATCTCGGTCAACAAGACTGACTGAGGTGGCTAATAACTTCCATTCGTAAGCCACCAGCTTTGCTGGTACAAATCGAAAAGGTCTACCTTCTTCACTCTCACTATCCTCGGGAGAGTCGCGAGCGAGCACACGCCAATTGGGGCGAGCGGAGAGCGACACTGTATGACCTGTAAAACGCGCTCCCCGGCCGCATTACGCCGACCGTCCCGCAAGTGAGAGGGTAGTTTATCGCCGCTTTTGGGCTCTGGCTTGTCACCAACGCCCTATCTTCAGGCACTTCACTGGCTCTGCGGTGAACCATGCGCGCAGATCGAACCTCGACACGTCTGCTCCCGAATGCGATCAGGTTTCGCAGCCAGCATTATTTCTGCTGCTCATAGACTGTTAGCCAGAAATCAGAGATTGGAACTTGCGGGCGAAGCAAGTGCACAACCGACTGTGAGACAATACAAGGTATCGAATCCGTTTGCCCACCAATTTCTGTGGCGATTATTCGAAATGTCCCTTGGGATACAGACACCTCGTTCGTGGCAGCGAGCTTGAGCTTGACAGATTTTGAGCTATCGCCCTTGGGTTCCGAGCGGACAGCCGCGCAGGTAACACCAGCGGGTAGATCCACTGCCACAATTTCCAAGGGCTGAAGGCAGTTGTCCTCTCTTCGAATAGCCACGCTCAATTCGACGTCTCCACCGATTGCCAATGCATATTCTGCCGTAGCAACCGTCAATTGGACGCTCGGCACTACGGGCTCGACCAAGGCAGTATACGCATGCCGGTAACCGCTGGAACCGGCCGCGTCACCAATTCGTAGTTCAAGCACCGAATCCGATTTGACGCTGAAATCCACTCGAGCGTCATAGTCGTTTCGAGATCCGTCGTCGTTCTCTGCGATCACAGCGTGCGTCTCTGCATCAACCAGCTGAATCGTCGAATCCAGCGGGAAGCCAAATTCTCGCGAGAAAACTCGGGCTCGATACTTGCGACCCGCCTCGGCGGAAAACCGAAAGACGTCGATTTCCCTTTCCGATGCGATGTGTCCAGAAAAGCAGGAGGGCAGCGAAACTAGTGCTTCAATTGGTTCGTCCTCGCAAGGCTCCATCTTCGATTGGCAGGAAGATGGTAATTGAGGAAGCCACTGCCAGACGTTTTGGCCGCGCACAAACGCAAGCCTTGGGGACAGGCCGGTCGTCACCGTTTCGACGACTGCACTGGCTTCGTCGGAACAATCGCAGAATGGCTCCGCCGTACCCACCGCAAGTAATGGAAGAAAGTGATCCAGTGGTGAATCCAAAGACATTTGCATTATATAGGCGTAGGATTCACTGCCAGCAAACGCGATAGTGCTATTTGGTGTTTCCGGGAAAGCCAGAATTCGCACCAGGACTTCCTGCGATTCCCGCGCCGTAAATGTCAATTGAGGATCCAACCCGCGCTCGTCATCGTTCTGCATCAGCACGTTTCCCTGGCGATCGGTAATCTGTAGCACTGCGTCCATTGGACTCTGCAACAAACGATTGGCGACGGTCGTCACTTTCAGTCGTTGACCGGTGGCCAGCGATACGGACACAAAGTCTATTTCGTCCTGCTTGCGGATCTTGCCACACAACGAGAGTGGCAAGTCGCTTGCCGACAAAACGTGGGACTTAGCTTGATCTGCCGCTTCGACGAGCACTGGCGATTGCTCAATCAGAATTGGCAGCAATTGAGAAGCTGAAGACCGATTGTAGAGTCGGACCCAAGCCACTCCCGGCGTGGCGCGATCAGCAACCGAGATCAACAGTTTCTTCGCCTCGGTGCCGCATTCAATTCGCACATCGTCTCGATCACAGAAGATATCAACGGGCCAATCCGGGAAACTGCCTTCAGCCGTGATTTCCGAGCTGCTGCCGATGGAAGCAACTGGTGGGAATAAGCTCGTCAGCTGAAGCTTGCTGTCAGCGGGTGCCGCTGCACGAGCCTGCACGACGATCGCCAGTAGCTGAAGCCCGGCTGATAGCACAACCCAAGCGCGAGTCATCGGGCTGCGCGTACTCAGCTGGCCAATGTCAACGCGTAGCCGTTTGTTGGCTACACTAACAACGCAACTCAATGAATTCCCCCTACTCGCCATGCCTGCGAAAAATCAAGACTAAGTTGGCTTACTAGTTAATCGCCTACGCACAAGTACTCTGATACTTGAACAATCGTGTACTTGAACAATCGTGTACTTGAACAATCGTGGCTAGCGCCAAAGCTGCTAATTGACTGTATTGAAAAAAATCTGCGTGGATGCTTAGCTCATCAATTCCGCAATGACGGTTGCGTCACTGACAAGGTGTGTTGGGCGCCCCTGTGGAGTGTACAGGACTTGCCCCGGATCGATTCCAAGTTTGGTGTAGATAGTCGAGACAAAGTTCTCAGGGGCAAGTACGCGTTCAATGGCGGCATAGCCCTGGCGGTCGGTGGCTCCCACGACTTGTCCACCAGGCGTACCGCCGCCGGCGAACATCACGCTCATCGCGTTGGACCAATGATCGCGTCCACCTCGGTCGTTGATTTTTGGGGTCCTGCCAAACTCACCCAATGCAACCACCAGCGTGCGTTCCAGCATTCCTTGAGACCGAAGGTCTTCGATCAAAGCCGCGATGGCGGATTCGAATGGTGGAACCTTTTCCTCAAAACGGTTAAACAAGTCTTCATGGTGATCCCAGCCACCTTCGTACAAAGTTACGAATGGCACACCAGCACTGACTAATCGCCGTGCCAACAGTGCGCGTTGACCAAAGGAATTTCGTCCGTATCGATCACGCAGTACATCGGGTTCACGATGGATATCAAAGGCAGCTTGCGCGGCGGGACTGGAGACCAATTCCAGGCCTTGTTGATAGAATTCGTCCACCGCTAGCACAGGGTCTCCCGCAGCTTGCTCATTGATTCGCAACATCTGGTCGATCTGGCATTTGATCTGCTGCCGCGAATCGTAGCGCTGTTCCGTCAAACCGGAAGGGATGGTCACGTCGCGGACTTGAAAACTGCTGCTGGTAGGGCTATCCGGAACTTCGAAAGGTGCATAGCGGGCTCCCAGGAAGTTAGGTCCACCCGAGCGACTCATGCGTGGGATCGAGAAATACGGAGGAATACCGTGCGGAGCTCCATTCAGTTTGGAGACGACGCTGCCCATGCTGGGATGGAAGCTGACGAACGCACCGCAGCCAACTGGAATGCGTGGTGGTGCACCGGTCATCATGTAATGATTGCCAGCCCCGTGATTACCTTGGTCATGGCGAATCGAACGCACTATGGCCAAGTCTTCGCTTAGTGCTGCCAGTCGCGTCATCAACTGCGAAAACTGCATCCCGACAGTTTTTGTGGCGATCGGGGCAAACGAACCGCGAATCTCAGCAGGTGCATCTGGCTTGGGATCAAACGTTTCGTAGTGGCTGGGACCGCCGTCCATCCAAATCAAAATGCACGCATCTGCCTGTCGCGCTAGATCGGCGGTGCGTTGCTCAGCTGCAGCCCTGGCCTTCAGTGTGCCGACCAGTCCGCCAGCAACCAGACCACCCAAACCAAGTCGAATCCCGTCTCGTCGCGTCATCCCCTGACAATTAGTACGGATGGCAGGCATTTGCTAATCCTTGTTCTGTAAGCGGATTCTTAGTTCTGAATATTCTTAGTTCTGAATTAGGTACTCGGGTGAATTAAGCATCGCCCACATTAGGTCTTCCGTGACCGCCCGCCGATGTTGCTGGGCGTCGTTGGTGCCTACATCAAACAAGCTGGTGGCGAAGGCTTGCTCGTTCGGTTGCGGGAAACGCGAGTAGATCGCCAAATACAGCTCTTCGACAATCTCTGCGCTACTCAGCTGGCTTTTGGCCAATCTTGCTGCTCGTCCCTGATCGCTGCGCACGCGCCGATCCAATTCTCGCGAATTCATCAAGTGCAAAGCTTGCGTTACGGTCGAGTCGGGGATTCGTTCGCAGGGTGGATCTTGGTTTTCATCAGGCCTGCCGAAGGTGTCCAGGAAAAGCGAATCAACGCGGTGCGTCCAAATTTGAGTGGCTCGCGATCCCACCGGCATTCCCCGCATTTCATTGGGCGTCTCGGTAATTTGGGCGATGGAGTCCAGTAGTACCTCAGCCCGAAACTGATGACGATAGTGCCGCGAGTAGTTGACGCGGTCTTGGACGTTGGATTCATTCGGCGTCGAGCTCAATGCGTACGTTCGGGACAGAACGATCAGCTTGAGCACTTGCTTGAGGTCGTAGCCGGATTGCTGGAAAAAATCGGCCAGGGCATCCAAAAGGAGCGCGTTCGACGGAGGGTTCGTAGAGCGCAAATCGTCAACGGGTTCGACGAAACCGCGTCCCATGAGTGCCGCCCAGACACGGTTGACTTGAACTTTGGCGAAATAAGGATTGTCGGTGGACGTGATCCAGCCCGATAACTGTTGCCGCAAATCGCCCTGATTGGATCGGTCTGACATCAGCGATCCATACAAGGGCTTCGGCTCCATGATCGCCCCAGTGTTTGGATGCTTAACAACGCCGGAGTTAGCCGAAATTATCGATTCCTCTCCACCGGAAATTGGTGGGGACAACCCTGTACCTTTGTGTTTGACCTGCGAGAAAAAAGCAGCGAACTGGTAGAAGTCCTCTTGGCTCCAGTTCTCGAATGGATGGTGGTGGCACTTGGCGCACTCAAGTCGAATCCCCAGAAACAACTGACTGACCATAGTTGCCATTTCGTCAGGCGTTCTTCGATCACGGAACAGGGTCACGGCTCCATTGCGCCACGTGCTTCCCTCGGCCGTTACCAAGTCGTGCACGAATCGGTCATACGACACGTTGTCTCGAAATTGTTGGCGAATCCAATTGTCGTAGTTAAAAACAGCTTTAATTCCCACGCGATACGGATTGGGTCTTAACAAATCCATCCATTGGTTTGCCCAGTAGTCTACGTACTCTGGCATGTTCAGTAGCCGCTCTACCAACTGTTCGCGGCGGTTGTCGTCGGAACTGGTAAGGTAGTCGCGAGCCTCTTGAGCAGTCGGCATTCGCCCGATTAGGTCCGTGTAGACACGTCTCAAGAATACGGCTTCATCGATCGGCAACGAGGGTTCGATGGACGTCTTTTGAAGTTTGTCATAAATCAGGTCGTCGATGAAATTACTGCGCGGCATTGAGGCAAAGTGATCCGGTGGCAATTGCTGACCATAGGGAATCAAGACTTCAACGACGCGAATATGGTTCATGTAACGAACCATGATCGCGGTTTCCCCTGGAATCGTCCCAGCAGTGATTCTGCCCTCATCGGACACCTTGGCAACCGCATCGTCGTTGGAGAGATACGTAGCAAGCTGAGTCACATTGCGTCGAGATTCGTCTGAGTAGACGGCAACCACTTCGATTCTCGCGGATGCCCCTGCTTCCAGGCTGATCGACTCCGACGATAACTCGATCGTTATCAAGCTGGCTTCGTCAGCAATGCGTCGCTGGGCACCTTGAGAAATCCAGTTGTGCAGCGTGCGATACTCGTAGGAATCTACGGCAAATCGCTGACCGCCGCCGTGAGGTTCGGCCGCGATCGCCTTTCTCAAAAGTAGGCTTTCCTCGGCGACGGGAAGAAACAAACGCCGCCCGCGCGCGCTCACTGCAATCGCATCGAAATCGAAATCAGAATCGAAAGCCAGCAAAGATAACTGAAAGCCATTCTGCCCACGTTGTTTGCCATGGCAGGCACCAGTATTGCATCCAGCCACAGTCAACACTGGCTGCACATCTAATTCGAAACTGACGGGTAATTCTGAACCAACGGTCTCAGCTGCCTTTGCCTCGCAAAACAGAAGCAAAATCATGCCCGCAGCAAGCAGTTTGCGTAAGGTAAGTAATTTGTTCGTAGGTGAGTCCATAGACCACCATCGGTACTGGTGTTAGGCGGGATCAATGGGACAGCTACTGGATCAATTTACGTTTAGAGCTGACACATCGAAGTTTTGGAAGGGCCCTCTATGTTACCATGTTTTTCGAGTCGCGAGTATCGATAAATCGTGGTATTTGAACACTTCCGGCTACATGCTATTAAGGACCTGGGGAAAAATAACTTGGGCACCTTTCATCTGTCTCTCCCATGCCGCTCAGCAGAAAGCATGTACGAGGACCGAGGTGAGAGACAAAAAATGAATTACTATCGCATTTCCCCCCAGTCCCTAAGCGTGACTTTCTGCCTTTGCCTCAATGTCTCATAGGTGCAGCTTGGTACAGCATTGGGATTTGTCGAACCTACCAAGCGGAATTGCACTTCCTGAGCTATTTCGTAGCTGTTTTGCTGCCAGCGTTTAGCTACG
>JAGQPR010000315.1 GCA_020426625.1 Planctomycetales bacterium | reverse complement strand
GATTCGCGTACTTGCGACCAGCGACGATGGTTCAACGTCGACGGCGGACTTTGTGATCGCTGTTCAGGACGTCGACGACACGTCGCCCGAGGCCAGCAGTGTCAAAGTTCGTGCTCAAAGCTGGATGCCGCCTTTCTTGGCAGCAGTCGATGTCGATCTGGTGGGCTATTCCATCACTGACCAAGAAGTATTGTCATGGATAAACCTGGATACACTGTCAATCCAATTCAATGAGCAAGTGAACGTCAGCGAATCCGCTTTGTCGCTAACAGGCTTGGTCGGTAACGGAACAGCTAGTAGCCCGATTGACTACATAGTCGATTTTGGAATTTTCGACTTCGACTACGACATTCCGACGATGACGGCCACGTGGGTCTTAGATGATGTCTTTGCCAAGGTGGCAGGTTCCGCGAATAGCGTGCTGGTATCTCTAACGGGTGTCACGGACACGGCTGGCAATCCGCTTGCAGCTCTGACAATCGATGAATTCTACGTCAATCCGGGCGATATCGATCAAAACGGCATCGTGGACTTCACTGACCTTGGCCTGCTGTACCCGACTAAGATCGGAGTGGCCCCTTCGGCTGCGGACGAAGTCGCCCGCGCGGACATTGACGGAAATGGTATCGTCGACTTTACAGACCTTGGATTGTTCTACCCCAATCGGATAGGGGTTCAGATCCCCAGTTTAGGAGGCTCGTTGCCTGCGTTTTCGGCTGAAAACGATGGCTCAGGCCAAGAGGAAGGATCAGTAGATGACGTTTTTGGGGATACAGATTCCCTGGAAGATTTACTCTTGCCCTAACACTGGAAAGAATTTCACAGGGTGATTAGACTGTGTTTATGTCTTCAGGATCTATTAATTAATATCTAAATAGGTGTTTTCATGGGAATTCGGAATTTTGGAACGAAGTTGGCAGTCGCCTTTGCCTGCCTTGTAAGTAGTCAAAGCAAAGCCGATGTCATGTGGGACTTGTCGGTTTTTGACTCTACGGGAAGCGTGGCAACCAGTGATTTTAATGTAGGGGATACAGGCTGGATTGATGTGAGCGTTCAACTCAGTGGCTCGCAGCTCACCGACCCTGCTTCGCTATACCAGGTTGTGCTTGGATCCAATGTCAACGCTGGTCTGACTGTAAGCGCGCCGGTTGACTCTAACACGACCCCCAATCCTGGTGGGGATATACACAATTTGCTTCCCCAGTTCATAACCGCCCCCTCCGGTGGTGAGTTCGTAGTTGGCGAGCTCAGCATTCCGTCAGGAGTTCCTACAGCCTCTACTAGCTTGTTTCGCCTGCCTTTTGAAGTTGCTTCCGCAGGGCCAGCGACTTACACGTTCCAGGTTTTGGCCAACTCCGCACTGACTCCTTCAATGACAAGTTGGAACGGGAGCGCAGCTGGGCAGGTCGTCGGTGGTACCGCTTCTTTTAACGTCGCTGCTGTGCCTGAACCGTCGTCGCTGATTCTGCTTGGGCTCGGCTCTGCTGCAGTTGCGTTCCGGCGTCGACGACGAAATCCGGCCTAGCTCCATTTATTTCAGAGCTGCTTGACGAAAATGCGTGGTGGGTATCGCTGGGTTCTGCTGCAAGGCAGAGCCCAGCATACCCATTCGCTCTTGATCGATGTGCATCCACCCACCCATTCTTTTGGATCTTTCGCAGCAGCTAGGTTTGACAAAACCGGGCGCGTGCACACACCCCGACTCAATACGAGCGAAGGCAAGGTGGACTGGTAGAACGCAATCGCGAGGACCAAGCCAGGCTACAAATGAGGTTTCCGGCCATGAGCCTGCGTTTGTTCAATGATGTCTTGACGATTGGACTGGCGTTCTTAACCTTACGAATGGTCTTTCTGGCTTTAATGGCTCGTATGACCTTCTTATTGATGCGGTTTCGGCGACAACGTTGGCTGAAACTGGTGACGATCGTCCTGCTAATTACCGGGTTGCTTCCGGTGCTCTTGAGTTGGATTTTGCAGGAATCAACTTTCCTGGTGCAACTGCGATCGCTAATCGCGGTGTGCTTTTGCACAATGGTTGCGCTCACCGCTTCTATTGAGTTTCGAGAGAACGGCATCTATTTCAGCCAAATCTTCATTCCTTGGAGTCGCATGCGAAGCATTTCGTGGACTGCAAAATCGGATTTGCTAAGTGTAATACGAATTCGACCGGAATGGATGCTGCCGTTTTCATTTGTTGTCCCTGTCAGCCACCAATCTGCCGCACGTACCTACATTGACGCCGCGCGACGCTTCGAAAAAACGCCGGTAAGCTACGTTATTTTTCAGCTTTGTATCCAATTGTTGGTAGCTACTGTTGTGAACGCACTACTAGCGATGGCGTGGTTCTACATGGTTTCACTCGACCGTTGATAGCTGCTTGTAGTTGACTGCAGCGACAAGGTGATTCTGCATTGTCATCACCGCGAAAGCGGGGAACCAGCGTGTAACCAAACGAATCTTCGCACGCACTGGTTTCCCGGCCGCGCGGGTAATGGCTGGCAAGGGACAAGGTGATTCGGGCTGCTGCTGATAATTAAGACGTTACGTGGACGCGAATGGGAGGGCAGCCGAGTGTGGTTTGGGCGACTCGCAAGATGTCGTCGAGATCGACGGCCGCAAAGCGAGATAACACAACGTCCAAGGGTTCGTAATTACGTCGACTCAACCACGATTGACCAAGCGCAAAGAGACGATTCGCAGGCTTTTCATCGGAAAGGATAAGACTGCTGGCAATTTTCTTCTTGGCCAGGTCCAACTCTTTGGCAGTTACGCCGTCTTGCAAGGCTTGTTGCAATACGCGCTGAAGAATTAAAGAGTTCTCTACGGCATCCTCAGGTGCACAGCATAGATATCCTAGTAGACAGCCGCAATCGTCGAACATTTGAGGCCAAATGGCAGCTGTTTCGGCGCGGCCAGTGTCAATCAATTCCCAAAACAATCGACTTCCCGATTCGTCAGCCAAAATAGAACAAAGTAACCGCAGCGCATAACGATCTGGGGCGTTGCGATGCAAGCCTGGCCACATCTGAACTTCATAATGCTGGTGGATCGACTCGCGATTCAGGACTTCGCTGGCCGTTCGAAAATCTACCTTCGTCTCAGCGCGCGGCTGCGACGATGTTGGCCAGTCGTTGGCGAATTCGGTGACGTGATTGATCAACTGGGACACGTCCACTTTGCCACTGGCAATCAAGTACATATTGTCCTTGGTGTATCGGCTGCGGTGATAGTCCCGCATCTGAGAAACGCTCATGTCTGCAACCGTTTCGGCAGTTCCTAGCACTCGTGTTGCTAAGGGATGAGAGCCAAAGTACAGCTCAGCCGCCCGCTCAAAGGCGCCGTAGGGTGGCTGGTCATCGTACATGGCGATCTCTTCCAGAATTACCTGGCGTTCCGTCTCGAAGTCTTCCTCATGCAGTATGGGTTGCATCAGATCGGTCAGCAAGTCCACCGCATGGCCTAAACACTCGGGTAAGACCGAAGCATAAAAGACGGTCGAATCTTCAGACGTGTATGCGTTGGACTGGGCGCCCAGATGGTCCAACTCGCGATTGACCTGGTCGGCTGATCGGCGTTGAGTGCCCTTGAACACCATGTGTTCTAAGAAATGACTAACGCCAGCTAGCTCGGGAACTTCGTCGCGTGCGCCAGTATTCACGAACCAGCCCAAAGAAGCTGTGAACGCGGTCGGATCGTGCAGGACCACAATCTCTGGGCCGTTCTCAACTTTGTGCGTCAACAGCTCCATTGGGTAACTCCAGAGGTTGGGATCCGACGGTGACAAGAGAGAAGTTCTGTGGCAGATTTTCGCAGAAGTGCTTAACCAATCCATCGCACGTTAACGCATCAACTTTTGCACAAACTTCTTCTCGATCGGGCACACGCCCCAGATAGAACCAATCGCTAGCGATCTGGCCGCTTCTAGCAGCGGACGACTCCTGCTCAAACACCAAAGAGCTTTTGATGCGGTTCTTCAAACGATCCAGTTCGTCGGTGGTGATTCCGTTTTTGAGTGAATGAATCGTTTCCAATAGTACCTGCAAAGTCTCTTCCGCTCGATTGGTTGTCGTGCCTGCGTAGCAGAGAACGCTACCATGTCCCGCAAGTGAAAAACAGGTAGCAAATACCGAGTAGACCAACCCTCGCTTCTCACGAACTTCAGTGAACAAACGCGAACTCATTCCGTCACTCAGGACGCCTACCAGCGCCCGGGCCTGGTAGTATTCAGGGCTCTCGTATGATGCGCAGTCGTACGCCAGCGCCAGGTGAGTTTGATTGGTCGCATGATCCACATGTCGGCTGCCGTAGTTTTCATGCAACTCTGGCAATGCGGATGGCGGCTGGCCGTTCCAAGAACCAAGTTCCGCTTCGACGGTTTCGGTTAACTGTGCCCAATCAAAATTTCCAGCCACCGCAAGAATACTGCCCTTAGGCAGATATCGCGACTTCACAAATTCGGAGACCGAGCCAATCGTGATTGCATCCAATCCTTCGCGTGTCCCTTGGGCGATCCGGCCAAAGGGTTGCGGATAACGAAATCGCTTGAGCTCGCTAAAACAGCGGTGCGAAGGTTCGTCGTCCAAGGCGCGAAGATCCTGCATGCACAGCTGCCGTGCGTCATCCAGCTGATCCTCCGGCAAATGCGGTCGGCGGACCATATCGCAATACAGTTTTAGGGTCTCACCCAGCACTTCACTGGGCATGGCACAACTGAACGAACTGTGGTTGGTGGTGATGGAGCTACTGCGCTCTACCCCAAGTTCATCGAGGTGTTCCAGGAATGCACGGCTATCCAGGTCACCACAGCCGCGTTGGACCATTTCGCTGGTCATGCCTGCCAGCCCGTCCAGACCTGGCGTTTCGTAACACGTTCCAGACGGAATCAAGAACGAAAATGCTGCGGACCTCAGCCATGGCATGCGTTCGCCCAGCAGCACCAGTCCATTGCTCAAATCTCGATGCAAGAGCTCCTGTTTCATGCGATTTTGCTAGCTCGTCGTTTATTCGGACTTGGGAGGGGAGGACTTCTTGCTAGGAGACTTGCTTTCCGATTTTGTCTTGGATTTAGTCTCGCCGGATGAACTTTTTTCAGAGGATTTGTCGCTGGACGATTCTGCGGGCTTATCGGCGGCTTTTGCCTTGTTATAGGACTCGCTCCGATAATCAGTCTGGTAGAAGCCGGAGCCCTTGAAGACCACTGCAGCACCGGTTCCTAACAAACGTCTGAGCTTGAGTTTGCCGCATTCCGGGCACTTGCGTTTCTTTTCATCATTGATGCCTTGATACAATTCAAAAGCGTGTTCACACGCATCGCAAACGTAGTCATAAGTTGGCATGTTGATTCCTCGACGGGCCAGATTAAGAGCCATTACCGGTACTGACGATGACACTGCTGGGGCGTACCACGCGATCGTGCAATTGGTAACCCACTGCGACCTCTTGGGCCACAACGCCTGCCGCATATTCTTCGCTAGGCATCTGGCTAATTGCCTCATGGAAATTTGGATCAAACTCCTCACCCTGCGAAGCAATTGGCTTGCAACCAAATTTGGCTAAGACGCCAGTCAATTGTTGCGTGACCATTTGAACGCCTTCGAGCAGTCCGGAGGTTTCTTTAGATTCCGCCTTGGCTGCATCAGTGGCTCGATTGAGATTGTCGACCACGTCCAGTAAGTCGCGCATCAAGGCGATGTTCGCGTACTTCAGCTGTTGCTCGGAATCACGCTGCATCCGCTTTCGAAAGTTTTCCAATTCGGCTCGCGCTCGCAAAACCTCGCGTTCTGCCTCTTGGACTCGCTCGTCCACCGAGGCATTGTCTGTTGCAGCGTCCGACTCTCGCGCAGCCTGTTCCAAGGCGCCGTCCAGCGCTGAATCCAGCTGATCGTCGGTCAATTCCAAGGTCTGGTCAATTTGCAATTCATCTTCCATGCCGACATGCTCATCCTGTGTTGAATTTTTATCATGCTCCATGGGTTTACTCCAGTCGATTGCATTGCAAGCACCAACGCATAAGTTTTTTGATATTTGAACAACCGTGGTTGCGATTGAATTCCGCACGGGAGTCGACGTAACGCGGCAGGGGAGGTGCCTTTACCCTCTCCGCTCGCCGACTGGCGACTCTCCCGCGGGAGAGTTGGTTCGACACTTCTCGCCGATCGCCACATTCTGGTTCCCGGCCTCTTGCCCGGGAATCCAATGCTTCGCAGGCTCTGCCTGCCTTGCGATTGAAATTGCGAGGCGGAGCCTCTGGGGCAGTGCGTTCCCGGGCAGAGCCTGGGAAGGAGAGCTTTTCGGTGGCGATCGGCGAGAAGTGTCGTTAGTTCCGCTATGAGCCTCCACTGGTTTCCGATTCTTCGTCATGTCGAAAATAGCTCACGACACGTTCAAGAAACGACTTGCGATGGGGTGTCACGTGCTCTTCGTCGAGTTCGGCCAGTTGTCGCAATAGTTCTTCCTGCTTGGCGCTAACTTTCTTGGGGATTTCGATAAACGTTTGGACCAACAAATCGCCTTTGATTCCGCTGCGAGGGTCGGGAATTCCCTGACCGCGCAATTGAAACACTTCACCGCTTTGAGTTCCTTTGGCAACCTTCAGTGTCTTGCGACCATTCAAGGTCGGTATCTCGATCTCAGTCCCTAGCACGGCCTGCGAATAACTGAGCGGAACCTGCAGTACCAGGTCGCTGCCTTCGCGGCGGAACATGCGGTGCTTTTTGACTTGAATGAAGCAGTAGGCATCGCCGGGAGGACCTCCATCGGGGCTGGCTTGTCCTTCGCCAGCGAGGCGAACACGCATACCATCATCCACGCCTGCTGGAATGGTTACGTCCAACAAGACTTGTCGTGGCTGGGCACCGGTGCCATCGCAGTCGTAGCAGGGCGAGGTAATGATTTTGCCGCTGCCACGGCATTGCGGGCAGGCGGTCTGTACTCGCAAAATGCCTGTAGCTTGAACAACTTGGCCATGTCCGCGGCACCGCGAACAGACCTGAGGCTGCGAACCGGGTTTGGCGCCGCTACCGCTGCAGGTGCCGCAGGTCTCGTGTCTCGTCAGCGAGACCTGCTTGCGCGTACCAGCTGCCGCCTCCTCCAGCTCCAACGTTACGTCGCAACGCACATCGGCGCCTCGTCGAACTCTCGATCGCGATCTGCCGCCAAAAAAGTCTTCGAAAATGGTTCCGCCCAAGATATCTCCGAAGGCCTCGAAGATATCACCCACTTCTCGAAATCCAGCTTGGTTGCCGTCGACTCCGGCGTGGCCATACTGATCGTAACGAGCCCGTTTTTGCTCGTCGCTCAATACTTCGTAGGCTTCCGCTGCCTCTTTGAACTTTGCAACGGCATTCTCGTCATTCTGATTACTATCAGGATGGTACTTTATAGCCAATTTGCGATACGCTCGCGCCAACTCTTGAGTTGATGCAGTGCGTTCGACGCACAACACTTCATAGTAGTCGCGTTTGGTTGTTGCCATAACCAAGCGGCCTTTCCGCCGATCACGATTGAAATCGTGGCATACTGGAAAAAAGGCCACCCTCGTTCGAGAGTGGCCTTCGCGATTTGTGATACCGAGTTCATATGCAGGTAGCTACGAACCTAGACAACCGTAACAGCTGGAGATCGACACAAATCAAATCTCTATTGCAACGGGGAGTCATATGAGCCGATAGCTACGAGATAGCTCCCTCAGCCCGCTGCTTCTGCTTGTCCTCTTTATCAAAGGTCGTCACTAACGCTTCGGTGGTCAGCAACAAACCCGCGATACTTCCAGCATTGGCCAGGGCGGTCCTGACTACTTTGACAGGATCGATAATACCGGACTTCAGCATATCGACGTACTTGCCTTCGTTGGCGTCGTAACCTTGAGTCAAAGGCTTCTGGCTAACCTCGTCAGCCACCACAGAACCGTCAATTCCGGCGTTATCGGCAATCTGACGCAGAGGAGCAGAAAGGGTTTTGAGGATGATTTCGGCACCGATCTTCTCGTCGCCCTTACACTTGGAGAGAATGGCTTTCACGGCATCGGCACAGCGAATCAACGCGACTCCGCCACCGGGAAGAATTCCCTCTTCCATGGCAGCCCGGGTGGCATGCAAAGCATCCTCAACCCGAGCCTTCTTCTGCTTCATGTCCGCTTCGGTTTCAGCACCGACGCTGATCACAGCCACGCCACCGGAGAGCTTGGCTAGCCTCTCCTGCAGCTTCTCGCGATCGTATTCGCTATCGGTTTGCTCGATCTGGGTGCGGATTTGAGCAACCCGTTGATCGATCGTCTTGCGATCTCCGGCGCCTTCAACGATGGTCGTCGTACTCTTGTCGACAGTGATCTTCTTCGCTCGCCCCAGTTGATCCAGCGTAATGTTCTCAAGCTGGATGCCAAGATCTTCGCTGATAAACGTTCCACCAGTCAGCGTAGCGATGTCGCCCATCATGGCTTTACGTCGGTCGCCGAACCCAGGTGCTTTGACGGCACATACGTTCAGCGTGCCACGCAACTTGTTGACCACCAACAGTGTTAGTGCTTCTGCATCCACATCTTCAGCGATGATCATCAGAGCGCGACCACTCTGGCTTGCCTTTTCCAGAACAGGCACCAAGTCGCGGATATTGCTGATTTTCTTTTCGTACAGCAACACCAGCGCGTCATCGAAAACGCAAGACATACTGCCTGGATCGGTGATGAAATATGGCGAAATGAAGCCCTTGTCAAACTGCATTCCGTCCACGTATTCGACCGTCGTTTCAGCTGTCTTGCCTTCCTCAACGGTGATCACGCCGTCCTTGCCGACGCGTTCGAGCGATTCTGCCAGCAGGTCGCCGATCTTCTTGTCGTTGTTAGCGCTGATTGCACCGACCTGGGCAACCTGTTGGCGATCGCTAACAGGCTTGCCAAGTTCGTGGAGATGTTCAACAGCTGCGTCAATGGCTTTCTCGATGCCACGTCGAATGCCAGCTGGATTGCTGCCGGCAACGATGTTACGCAAGCCTTCCTTGAAAATGGCTCGAGCAAGTACCGTTGCCGTAGTGGTGCCATCCCCAGCCAGATCACTCGTCTTCTGGGCAACTTCCACAACGAGTTTGGCACCCATGTTCTCGAAGCGATCTTCGAGCTCAATTTCTTTGGCAACCGTCACGCCGTCCTTGGTAACAGTGGGGCCACCAAAACTCTTGTCGATGATCACATTTCGACCAGTGGGCCCCATCGTCACAGCGACGGCATCGGCCAACTTGTCAACGCCACGCAACATTCGCGCGCGTGCGTGATCTTCAAACATCAACTGTTTAGCCACGCTAACTGTCCTTTATCTTTAATCTAGTGATTGAATTTTGAAACGAGGCGATCGCCGCCACCGGAAAACTTACGCGAGTACCTTTGCCAGGATGTCGCTCTCACGCAAGATCTTCACCTCATCACCGTCGACTTCGAGATCACTTCCGCCGTACTTGCCGTAGATAACAACGTCGCCAACTGCGACAGACAGTGTGCCACGATTGCCACTATCAAGCAGTTTGCCAGGGCCTACTGCGACGACCGTGCCTCGTTGCGGCTTTTCCTTGGCCGAATCAGGCAACACGATCCCGCCAGCAGTGGTTGCCTCTGCTTCTTGAGGCTTAACAACAACACGATCATCGAGAGGACGAATCTTCAACTTAGCCATAATGTTCATTCCTAAAACTGAGTGTTTGAAATAGTACGTAGCTCTTGCTGGGTGAATTACATCATGCCGGGCATACCGCCCATACCGCCCATGCCACCCATTCCGCCCATCGGATCCATGCCGCCCATGCCGTGGTCATGGTGGTCGCCACCGGCAGGCTCTTCTTCTACGGGGATATCCGCTACGAGCGATTCGGTTGTCAGTAGCAGCGAGGCCACGCTAGCCGCATTCTGCAGTGCGGTACGCACGACGCGAGCAGGATCGATAATGCCAGCTGCCACCATGTCGGTATAGCTATCGGTGTT
>JAGQPR010000314.1 GCA_020426625.1 Planctomycetales bacterium | reverse complement strand
CTGACCATGATCCCACCAGGTGAATTCGGAGATCGTCGACTTGGGGCTTGCCAGGTACTGCAGGATCGTAGCGTCTTGACCTTTGTAGTCGAGTACATAGAGCTCGCGTAGCTGCACGAGTTGATCCCAGTCCAGCGGTCCAGAATCAAACGAAAGTTCCCAGCTCCGATCAACGTCCTCTCGTCCGTAGGAATCGAAATCCATTCGCCAGGTATTTGCCTGTATCTTATAGTTCGGATGTTTGCCATCCAAATTCAGTGTCACAGTTCGTGCTTTTTTTGCCATTGCATACTTTCTGTCAGCAGGAGGTTACTGCCTCATTCGGACCGTATCGCTTCAGCCACTCGCCGCATGGTAAGCGGGCAATGGCAGGCAACGAGGTCCAATTGTTCCGCGCTGAGTAGATCGCGCAGGTCAGATTGAGTGCTCCGATAGGAAAGGTAATCGTGTTGGACCTGTTGGGACAACCAGGGCAGTCTCCCGCCACCACGCAGGACTTCCATGTCCCAACAGGCATCCACAACATAGAAGATGGTTCCGCACGCAGTGTTCATTAGATAGCCAAGGTGCCCCAAGGCATGTCCTGGGAGATCAACCAGTTGCAGCGATCCGTCTCTCCAATAGTCATGAACACGAAAGCGTTCGATGTTTCCGGTACCCGACTCAAAATCCGTTTCTTCCACGGGGTCGCCACGCTGTGCGAAATCCTTGGGCAACAACGCAGGGAGAAAGCCTGCTTTCAACTGAGCGGACTTGCTTAACGAGCTCAAAGTTTCGTAGGTAGCTCGGCGATACACAAACTGGCAATCCGTCAAGTCTTGCAGTCCCCCAATGTGATCGCCGTGAAAATGCGAGATAAATATGCGGCGAACCTCGTTCGGGTCCAATCCAGCGCGTCTCATGCTCGAACTGGGGCTGGTGGTTCCGCGGATATTGACTGGCAACAGCCAACGCATCATTCTCTCAGGCAATCTGCTGGTGGCCTGCAAATAGGCTTGGCTGTAGCCGGTATCGATCAGGCAAGCGCCATGTTGCGGATGCTCAAAATAGACAAATACAGCATAGAAACGAACGATCCGCCAAGATCTTCTGCCAGTCATCCAAGCTAGCTGTCGACAGAAGCCTGCCTCGAGAAACGTGACGTTTTGTAGTACGACGCTCATAGGCTAACAATCATGGCCGCTTGGGAATAGCCAGCAGACGTACCAAGTAGTAGCAGGCTTTGCGCTGGTGCAACGGATTGCTCGAAACGAATTATGTCTAAGACCGTAGGGATGCTGGCGGCGGCCAGGTTTCCCATCCCAGCCACGCGGTTTTCGTACTTTTCACGTCGCAAACCGAGAACCCTGCGAATGGTTTCCACCGCCCGCGGAGAAGCTTGATGTGGAATGGTATGAAGAAGCTTTCGGTCGAGGCCACTGACCTGGATCAACTGGTTGACCATTGGCGGTAGCAAGCGGAGGGCTGCACGGTAGATGGCTGGTCCGTCCATATGAAAACGAAAATCGGCTTCGGCATTTTGGTGGTACTTGAAGACAGGCAGGTCATGCCCGCCTCCGCGCACTTGGCATTCGCGGTGATATTGAGCATAGGTTTCATGTTTGAAGTAACAATTGCGCTCAGCGCTGGACTTCCGTACGATCACGGCTGCCGCGCCATCACCCATCAGCGCGGCACTCTCCGGCTCATTTGTGTTCACGCCCGCGAGATTTGCCTCAGCGCACACAATCAAGACCTGTCGATAAGCGTCGGTTGCCAATAAGCCGTTGACAACGTTCAGCGTGCATAGGAACCCCAAGCATGTTGATTGGAGATCAAGGCAAGGTATGCCCGCTGCGGCTTGGCCAAACTCGGCTTGCAGCAAGGCTGCGTTGATCGGAATCGGCTGGCGGCGGCAGGTGCTACAATCAATGATCAGGTCGATGTCAGGCCAATCAACTTGCGCGTTCTTCATCGCCTGCCCAACGACCTGCTTGGCCATCGTGGCTAATGACTCTGGCTCGCAACACTCGTACCTGGCCAGCACACCCGTGTTCTTCTCCGTCCAGCCGATTTCCAATCCAAGTCGCTGGTCTACCTCGGACGCCAGCAAGAGCTTGCGCGGCAAGTAGTGCGCAGTGCCTACGAATTCGAAATGCTGTTGCATAGTTTATCGTTTATCAATTCGGAAACTTGCGGATCATCTAGATAAGACAGGTGCCCGACCCCGTTCAGTCGTACGTCGACCGTGCGTGTGAACAACTTTGAAACATAGTCTCGGCTGCCTTGAATGAAGACATGAGAGTAAATTGGCCGAGTCCAAGCAACTGGACCAAGAGCGAATACAAATATTTGTTTACCTGGAGCCAAGTCCGCCAAGCAGCGATTGGCGATCTCCAAGCCGCAGCTCAAAGTTATCAACACCAACCTATCAGCGGAATCGGACAGCGCCTCCAGGTGCTTGCGCGCGCGACGAGCGTAGCCGGGCCGACGTGCTCTTAAAAACTGCGCAGTATTTCGCAAACTGGCCTTCCACAGCGGAGGCGGAGGCAGCGGTATTGCCCGCGTTGGAACAAAAGGGAAATTGCAATATACCTTGCACGATTCAGGTGCTGCGAGAGAGCGAAGGAAAGCTTGCTGCCGCGAGGTCAGTGCACAACTGCGTGGCTCGCTTAGACCGCTCATGAATGCGACCTTCAAGGGTGTGTAGGCATATTGAGCAGGCGTCAACTCAATCATCGACGGCCCCAAGAAAACGAAATCGCCCATCAGACGTAACCTTGATCAGGTGTCGTCGCCAGCGGATGTTCGGCCACAACAAACTACAAATCCAGTGTATCGGCTGCAACAGCTCCGATAAGGGTGATAACCACCATGACAAGTGCGGCAAGTTTCCACTCAGTTTGAATGATCGATGAATACGCGCGATAAGATCAGTAGCCGCCCAATAGCGCACCAACAAGAGCATCAGGAAGAGAAGCGTCGCGAGACCACCGCCGAAGCTTCCCAACAAGGCCAGCCAAAAAAGCAGCGGCATCAGACCGAGCAAAGCAAAAAGCAGTAGCTGCATTGCCCAAGGCTGATCCTTCACCAGCACGTTCGCAAATACAAACCAGCGATGCATCAAGGCAAAGTAGTGAGACAGGCTTCTCACCGAAGTAGTCACCCGCACAGGAGCTGTCATTTGACAAATGGTCATGCCTTCGCTGCGAAATAACTTTGCCAGAGCGTAGTCATCACATAGCTGTCGCGAGATTCGGTCCCAGGCACCCAAGCTCCGCAGCGTTGCAGTGCGAGACGCATAGAACATCCCGTTGATCGAAACAGGGTTAGTCCAAACTAACAGCGGCAGGTAGGTCAGAGCGCTATTGTTGTTGACAAACGAAGCCACCATCGCCGACGCCAAGCCAGGCTGTGCGTCGTAGAACGGCAGCGCGGTCGCCAAGTCCGCCTGAGTCAACACGTGAGCGACTTGTTCGATAGTCTGTGATGGCACGACGGTATCGTCATCCAACACTGCGACGATCTCTGTCTCGACCAACGGCAAGGCAAAACTCAGCTTGGCTATCTTGGGGTTGTGGTCACCCGCAGCCACAGGGCAAATTATCAATTGGCTGCGAAGTCCCGTTGCTGGGGCAGCCACGTCGTTTTCCAATTCCTGCACAATCCGTCTCGCCTCGGAATCATTATCATCAACCAGCCAATAGAAGATCGTATGGGGGCTGCAGTTGGCAGTATTGGCCTTGAGAGTTTTTTCCAACATCGGATCCCCGCTGAGGATCGGTTGCAGGATCGTAATTCCTTGCTGGCAATGGCTTGACCACTCACAGTCGTCAGTTGAGCTGGATTGTGCTGCCATCCGGCACAAGACAATCTGACAAGCTGCGTACTTGAATAACAACAGCAGGGCATACAAACACGCTGCGGCGGCGCCAAGTGTTTTTAGGTCAGGCATGGTTGTTCTTTGCTTGGCGAAAAATGAGGCTCACGCAATTATGCCTGCTTGACCTTACCATCGAAGCTGGACGCGACCCGTTCAACTGCACCTGAGCGGAGGGAGGAGACGGTTCGGTGAACGCCTTGTTCAAGTGGCACCCTGACATTCCCCATGGCATTCAGGCATTTGCGCACGTCAAAGGTCTTGGAGTAAGCAAAGACATGTACTCCAAACCGTGTGATAGCAGGCTCTCTCGCTGGCATACAGTACCGATAGAAGATCTCCAAGCAAGTTGCCGCCAGCATGGCGCTTCGAATGGACACTCGCCGACTGGGCGGCGCAATTCCCATCTGCTGCAAAACGCTGGAGAGGAAATCCCAGATTGGCACTGGCTCATTATTTGTCAGGTTATAGACACCTTGGACATCGGTGCTGGTGGCGCTGAGCATGATGTAATCGACCAGGTTATCAATGTAGATCAGGTCGCCGACAACTGGTTCTCCGCCGGTCACCAGCCTGGGCAGTTTACCTTGTTTGGCTGCCGAAATGATGCGTGGAAGCAACACGGTATCTCCCGGACCAAACACGGCGCGCGGCCGCAAAATGCACCAATCGCCCGAGTACGTTTCAACAATCCGCTCCGCCCTCATCTTGGTTGCAGCGTAGGCGTTGATCGGATGCTCCGCCAATGGTGATGATTCCGTCAAATTGAATTGGTGCGTGGGACGGTAATAGACGCTGGAGGAGGAGATAAAAATGAGCTTGGGAGGATTGTCGCAGCGCTCACAATAATCGACCACATTCTTGGTAGCGACCACGTTATCGTGTTCAAATTGTCGGTCGGGCCCCCACGGCGAAGCGCGGGCAGCAGCGTGTATCACGGCGTCAAACGCTTGTCCCTCGATCCGATCTTGCGGAAACGCATGTCCTAGATCGTGGGAAATGTAATTTGGACCGTCAAGTTTTCGTCGTCCGATGCCAATCCAAGAATTACCCGATTCACGCAAGCGCTGAACCAAGGCTGAACCTACGAATCCAGATGCACCGGTGACGAGAAATCGCGGTTCCAATTCGATCCATCCTCGCTCGCCGATCGTGTGTTGCGAGGCTCAAAAAAACGAGCAGTTTGGTAAGAGATAACTGAAAAGCCGAAGGACTTTTCCGTTCATGCTAGCCGAAGTGCCTCTGCGCGTATACCGCATGATCGAAATAGCGCGCTCTTAGCTCGTAGGATATGTCTTCGTATACACAAAGGTTCTCGTCGATAACGCGTTCGGCAGATGAGAATCTACCCGTTCCCACCCCTCGCTGTCACTTGACTCTCCCAGAATCCCTCACGAGACTCGGAAAGGGAGGGTAAGGTCTTTGTCGCCGATCGCCTGAGCAACTACCGTTCCTGCAGGTCGTCTCGCGAGAGGCACCTGTTTGCGGTCAGCAGGCCGAGACTGCAATGCAGTTGGAATTGGTTGTGTGCTGGAAATCTAGGTATGAGCAGGTTAGATTGCTAGTTATCTCCGCATACAAACTACGTTAATCGAGTGAGCCATGCCCCGCCTGCTGACCTATCTATCCTGTTCGTTGATTGCCTTTTCTTGTCTCCTTGGGTGCAATGCCGGTTCGCGCAAAAACAGTGCCGATGCAGATGGCAGACTGCGGATTGCAGTGATTCCCAAGGGAACCAGCCATCAGTTCTGGATGTCCGTCCACGCTGGCGCCGAGGCTGCTGCCGAGGAGTTGGGCAATGTCGAGATCCTGTGGAAAGGCCCCGAAACAGAAGCAGATACCTCTGGCCAAATTTCCGTGGTCAAGAATTTCATCACGGGACGCGTGGATGGTATTTGCTTGGCGCCCAATCATTCACAAGCGCTTGTCGACGTTGTGGCGGAAGCCAACGCAGTCGGTATTCCCGTAGTGGTCTTTGACAGCGGACTTGGCGATGGAGCCAAGATCGTCAGCTATGTGGCTACAGACAATTATCGTGGCGGCGTTCTTGCAGGCGAGTGTCTAGCAGATGCAATCAATCACCAAGGTAAAGTTCTGCTGCTGCGTTATAAAGAAGGAAGTGAGAGCACCGAACAACGCGAAAAAGGTTTCTTGGACGCGATGGCCAAGGAGAGCGCGATCGAAGTGGTATCTTCCGACCAATACGCGGGTACGACTACCGAGGAAGCTATGGCCAAGGCGACGCAGTTGCTTAACAAGTACCGCGACGACTTGAATGGAATCTTTGCAGTCTGCGAGCCCAATTGCAACGGAACCCACGAGGCACTTGTCCAAACTGGACTAAAGAGCAAGGTGAAATTCGTTGCGTTTGATCCCAGTGATCGCTTGATTGACGGATTGAGCGATGGCAGCGTCTCTGGAATATTGCTGCAAGATCCCTACGAAATGGGCCGTCAGTCGGTGCTGAATATCGTGGCGCACATTCAAGGGAAACAAGTCGACGCCGTTATTTCCACCGGTGAGTACGTGGCCACCGCAGAAAATCAAAGCACAGAGCCCTTTGATCGACTCTTGCATCCAGACGTAGCCGACCATTAATGAATTCGGCAGATGAGAATTACCCATTCCCTCCCCTCGCTGTCGCTCGACCCTCCCAGAATTCCTCGCGAGACACGGAAAGGGAGGGAAGGTTCTAATCGCCGATCGACCAATGAATGCTACGACGGACGCAACTCCACAAACGCTACTTTCGATGCGCAGGATCAGCAAGCGTTTTGGGGCGACGCAGGCCTTGAGTGACGTTTCGCTGGATGCCTATGCCGGACACGTATTGGCACTGATTGGCGAAAACGGTGCAGGCAAGAGCACGCTGATGAAGATTTTGAGCGGAGCTCACAAGCCGGACTCGGGAGAAATGTTACTCAACGGCCAACCGTTTCTACCAGCTGGGCCGCATGCCGCCCGCACGGCAGGCGTGGCCATTGTCTACCAAGAGCTGAATTTGGCTCCCGACCTTTCGGTGGAAGACAATGTCATGTTGGGTATGGAGCAGTCGCGATTCGGCTGCGTGCGAACGACTGCCCAGCGCAAGCAAGTTTCTGCAGCTTTGGATTTGCTCGGGCATCCACAGTTGACCCCGGACCGACGCGTGGGCGGCTTATCAATTGGTGCCCAGCAACTCGTGGAGATTGCCCGCGCCTTAGTCTCCAACGCCCGAGTCGTTGTGTTTGACGAGCCGACCAGCTCGCTGCCGCAGCAAGATGTCAAGCGATTGTTCGAGATCATTCGGCGTCTGCAATCTCAGGGTATTGCAATCATCTACATCAGCCATTTTCTGGAGGAGATCCGCGAAGTCGCCGATCAATACCTGGTCCTACGCGATGGTCAAATGGCCGGTGCGGGTCGCTTGACCGATTCTTCGGATGCGAACATTGTCTCGCTCATGGTCGGTCGAGACGTCGATACGCTTTTTCCAGAAGTTCCCCACAGCGTGGGAGAACCTGTGCTGCGAGTCGCAGAACTGACCGGGAGGAAGTCTCCCCAGTCGGTCAGTTTTGAGGTTCGGAAAGGTGAGATTTTCGGCCTGTTCGGCTTGGTTGGCGCTGGCCGCACGGAGACTTTACGGCATGTGTTCGGGTTGGACCGAGCTGTCGCCGGTAGCGTAACTGTGAACGGTCGGCTTTACCCTCCGCGGCCCAGCGCACGCATTCAATCCGGCTTGGGCTATGTCTCGGAAGATCGCAAGGGCGAAGGGCTGGCCCAAGCGCTCTCTATCGAAGATAACCTGACGCTCAGTCGGTTGAAGCCCTATGCCAAGGTCGGCCTGCTCGGTTGGAAGAACCGCCGGCAAACCGCCCGCCAGTGGATGCAACAACTGCGCGTCAAAGCTTTGCATCCTGGACAGACTGTCGGCAAGTTGTCTGGTGGTAATCAGCAGAAGATCGCTATAGCGAGGATACTTCATCAACAAGCGGAGATTCTTCTCCTGGACGAGCCTACTCGAGGAATCGACGTGGGTACCAAAGCCGACATCTACCGCTTGATGGGAGAGTTGGCAGCAGCTGGGAAGACAATTATTTTCGTTAGTTCGTACGTGCCGGAACTGATGGCAGTTTGCGATACCATAGGTGTTATGTCCAAAGGCAGACTGCTTGATGTACGCAGCGTTTCGCAGTGGACGGAAACGGATATCTTATCAGTGGCAATCAGTTCGTAAGTTTGTACTATGCGCGCGGAGGTAGAATCCATTTCCATGTCAGGCGATCAGGAAGAAGGTTCAACGCGATGGTGGTCGTTTCTGCAAAGCTTGGGGCCACTGCTGGCACTGGTCATTGTGACGCTCGGCTTTGCGATGGCCGATCAATATTGGGGTGAAGGCCACTTCAGTGAGTTGCGAAACGTGCGCGTGATACTTGTTCAAGCTGCGCCCGTTGCTGTCGCTGCTTTGGGGATGACCCTGATCATCATTTCCGGTGGGATCGATCTCTCTGCAGGCACGGCTTCGGCCCTATGCGCAACCGTGCTCGCCAGCTTGCTTGCCTCAGAATGCTCAGGCAGCTTTGCTGTAGCTATGACGCTGCTCGCCGGGGCCGCATGTGGACTCACCAACGGACTGCTGATTGGGCTGTTGCGGATTCCTCCCTTTATTGTCACGCTTGGAACGATGACGATCTTTCTCGGCATCGGCAAGAGAATTGCAGGCGGCTCAACCGTGTTCGTTCCTTCGCCCCCTGACTGGTTACCAAGTCTGGTGGCCACGATGCCGCCGGATTGGTTCGGGTGGATACCCAACATCGCCAGCGGAGTCTGGCTAGCAGTAGGCATCGCCATCCTCGTAGCAGTGGTCTTACATTACACGGTGCTCGGCAGGCATCTGTTTGCCATTGGTTCCAATGAGTCGACGGCGGTTCTATGCGGGGTCAACATTCTGAAAACAAAAGTGATTGTCTATGCCCTGGCTGGCTTGCTGATCGGAATCGCTGGAATCTACTCGTTCTCACAGGGGAAGATGGCCAATCCGGTTGAAGGAATCGGGCGCGAGTTGAAATTTATCGCTGCCGTTGTCATCGGTGGTGGCAGTCTTAGTGGCGGACGTGGTTCCGTATTGGGGACGTTGGCTGGCGCTGCCATCATGGGAGTCATTAGCAGTGGTTGCGCGCAGCTAGAAGTCAAGAACTCCACGCAAGACATTATGATTGGCACGATCATCATTGCGGCGGTCACGCTCGATCAATTCCGTATTCGCAGGGCCAACCTTGATTGACCGAGACTGCGATTCATTTGACTCCGGTGCATCCTATCGCTCGCCAAACTACTCGCAGTCCCATGATCAAGCCAAGGTGATTATTATCGGCTAGCGAATTGGCACCGAGTAACTGATCGCACCAATTGCTGCTCCCTCAGGAACATCTTGGTAATGGGGATGGCAGAGGACACATTTGGCCATCACGACTGGAACTGGTGTCATGGCCCGTAGCACAAACTTGCCTTCTGCGTCTTTTTCCACCTGCTCGACAAACTTTTCGCCGTTCTTGATTTTGGCAACTGCTTGTTTTTCGAACTCATCGTCGGCAACGTTTTCACTGTCATAGGGATCGCCGGTTACGTCCAGCAATTGGGCCGTATGCCAACCCTTCTTGTCGATGGCATCAAACAATGCCACCGCTGCAGACCCCGCTGGAAAATCATCTTCGGTGTGTACGTACTTGTCAGTGATAAGTACGACCGCCGTTTTGTAGATGTCATCGAGCATTTTCACCGTGTCTCGCGTGCGCTCAACGGCTCTCGCTGGCGGAGTAGAGCGCGCGTTTCTGTCGTCTTGTGCGATTCCCGCATATGCAATCAACACGATAGCGAAGACACCGACGATTCCAGCACAAACTCTCATTTCTAGTCTCCCTGTTGGCTTTAAGTTACTCCCAACGCCGTAGGGCTGATTCACTTGTCAGTCCCACGACACCGTTCGCGGTAATTCCGCATTTTTTTGACACTTCTCGCTAAACGCCACCAATTCAACTTACACCTCCCCGTCGCTGGAGTTCCGACCCTCCCCTCCGAAAGTGATGTCGAAAACGACGTAACTTTCTGCGGGAGGGTGAGTTGCGATGAAACCGTGG
>JAGQPR010000313.1 GCA_020426625.1 Planctomycetales bacterium | reverse complement strand
TGAGAACAGAGGCGGTCGGTGACAAGTCGCCGCACGTCACCGCACTCCAAGAGTTAATGCTACTGGAATGTCTACAACGTTTTGTAGAGTTGTCCGAAAAGGAAAGCAGCGGGGAAAACGCCAGTTATTTTCCCCTAGGTCCTCGACGTTCCTCAAAATCGCCGGCAATACGATCGACGCCCGTATGCGCTGCACGCTCGGGCAAGTTTTTTCTTGCTTGCTTAGACGACCATGTACCTTTCGGCCAGTAACTGAAAGCTTGCGATTTGCTCCTCACGCCATTGTTCGTTCCTACCTAGTACGACCATCATATGAGCTGCGATTGCTGGTGCGGCCTCGCTAGCAGCCCGCGCGTCCAAAAGTAAAGCCCGCGTTCGCCGCGCCAATATGTCTTCGACGGTGCGCGCCATTTCATGTTCGATGGCCCAGTCGACCTGCGCCAAGACGTATGGCAGGCTTGGGTGGAAGGGCTGAGCAAGCTTTGGATTCGCTGCGATCAACTGCAGTATTTCGTTGCCTCTTGTGCCGTATCCGGGCAAGATCAATTGCAAGAACTCTTGGCTGAGGTCACTGCACTGCTGGCTGGCGGCGACGCCGCCAGCACCGGCCAACGCCATGTCGGCTGTCCGCGAAGGGCGAGCAGGCAGACCTGACACTTTCGTCACGAGGTCGACGACATCTTGCCCCATCTTTCGATAGGTGGTCCACTTGCCGCCGATGACGGACACCAACCCCGAGGGTGAAGTGATCAATTCGTGTTCGCGTGAAAGTTGAATACTAGACTTGCCTGATTTTCCAACTAATGGTCGCAAACCCGAAAACACAGAAAGAATGTCTGACCGTTGCGGCGGCTGACGGAGGTAACGCGCCGCATGTTCCAGCAGATAGTCAATCTCGACACTGAGCGCTCGCGGCTCGCTATCGATAGTGTTGACCTCCAGGTCCGTAGTACCCAACAACGTGCGTCCGCACCAGGGCAACAAGAACAATACTCGGCCATCATCGGTTTCTGGAATCAGGAAGCCACAATTGGAGTGAAGAAAAGAGGCTGGTAGCACTAGATGAGTTCCCTGACTTGCCACAATCGATATGTTACCTGTGTTCCGGGCTTCAGTATCCAGTTGCATTACTTGCTTGGCGAAAACCCCCGTGGCATTGACCACTGCTTTAGCGGTCAGTCGATGCTCCAACTGAGTTTCAGCATCGACGAAGGTGACTTCGTGATAGCTCCTATTGTGAGCTATGCTTGTGACGGCAGCATAATTGATTGCCAGGCCACCATGTTGCCAAAAGGTTTGCAGCAGCGCGATCGCCAATCGAGCATCGTCGAACTGTCCATCGGAAAAGAGCAAGCCAGCATGAATACGCTCCTTTTCTGGCGAGGAGCTGTGGAGCATATTGGGGAACAAGCCACGCATTTCATCGGCTGAAACTACGGTGGAAGTCTGCATGCGTCGGCGACCTGCCAATAGATCGTACGCCGTCAGCCCCAAGCGGTAGTACCAACAAGCGGACCTACGAAAACAGGGGATTGCAATACGGATCGGATGGACCACATGAGGTGCATTGACCAGTAATCTGCCTCGTTCAATGAGAGAATCGCGTACCATTTGCAATTGGCCGGATCGCAAATAGCGAACTCCACCATGAATCAACTTGGTAGACCTGCTAGAAGTTCCTTTTGCAAAGTCGGCGGCCTCAAGTAGCAGCACGCGATAACCACGGCTGGCGGCTTCCAGAGCAGTGCCCAATCCGGTTGCGCCGCCTCCGATGACCAAAATGTCCCACTCGGCCGAATTGATTGCTTGGTCGATTGCTTGTTTTCGCAACATTTCCGCATGCTTATCGTCGGAGGTCAGAATCAAAACGCCTTCATCGTAACGCCTACATTCGGTATACTGAACTGCACTTGATTCACGATGATGGGTTGGGATTGGTGGGTGCCACTTCTGTTTGCTTGTGCAACGTCAGGCATTGCCGAAACGCAGAGTGTTTACTCGTGCGCATTTTTGACTAGCCGCTATTGGAACGGGAAAGTTGCACGAATTGGTATCGGTAAAGTGAAAGTGGAGTCCACCTTGCCATCTGCAAATCAGAGTCCTACGAAACAGGAACTTGCTCCCGAGCACTGGGTCGACGAATACGGCGATGCGTTCTTCCGTTACGCCATATCGAGACTCCGCGATCCCAATGCGGCCGAAGAGGCCGTACAGGAGACTTTTTTGGCCGGAATTCGGGGATACAAACAGTACGCAGGCAATGGTGCACAACGCAGTTGGCTGATGTCCATCCTGCGAAACAAGGTGGTGGATATTATACGTGCGCGATCAAGATTTCCTTCAGTGATTGATGCAGATCAAGATCCGGCAACCTTGTTGTTTGATACCAATGGCCAGTGGAAAGCTGGGGTGATGCCTGACATTCCGCCCGAGGCTGCTGTGGAAGCGGGCGAGCTATGGGAGATAGTCCGCCATTGCCTGAAATTTTTACCTCAACGCCAGGCTGACGTATTCTCGTTGCGAGTATTGGAAGGAAGGACACGCGACGAGGTTTGCCGAGATTTGTCGATCTCGATGGCAAACTATTCGGTGCGTCTGTATCGGGCTCGACTCAACTTGGCACGCTGCGTTGGATCCAAGTGGCTTTCGGAGAATTGATAATAATGAATGAAAGGACATTGGCGCAGCTTGTATCCGATTCGCTTTCCGAGCAGACGAGCGAGTCCGAGCTGAATGATTTGCACACCCAACTGCAACGGGGCTCGAATGAAGGTCGCAGTTTTCAACGACTGTCCGCTTTGATTCAACATTCTGCCCAACTGGCGGCAGCCGACGAAGTCGCGGCTCTGCAGCAGCCAGGAGGGACAGTCGAAAGTGACGAGTCGATTCGCCTGAGCCTTGTTGCCAAGCAGCGCATGCAGCAAGCGATTCGTCAAGCGATGAATGATGAAGACGCCGACTCGCGACCAGCGGTTCAGCCCGCCAGCTCTGCCGGTTCGTATGCCAACAGCACCAGTTATGCCGGGTTGGTTGCCGAAACGATTGCTCCCTACGCATCCAGTAGCAGCGATGGCGAGCGGCAGTCTGAGTTGCGCGAGAGCTACTGCAGATTTACGCTCATTCGCAAGATTGGCGAAGGGGGCTTGGGCACGGTGTGGCTTGCCCGTGATGAAGTTCTCAAAAGACACGTCGCTTTGAAAGAATTGCGTCCCCAAGCCGCTGCCTCCGAGGCTCTTTGGAAAAGATTTCAGCGGGAAGCGGAAATAACCGGCCATCTGGAACACCCAAACGTCGTTCCGCTGTACGTGAGCGGTGTTAACCCCGACACGCAATTGCCTTTCTATGCCATGCGATTCCTGGGTAGGCAGACGCTTGTGGATGCCATTCGGGAATACCACGCACAGCGCAGTGATAGTGATGACAGCGCCGTGCGACTGCATCGGCTGTTGAGTGTTTTTATCGATGTGTGCCAGGCGATTGGGTTTGCCCATTCTCGCGGAGTGGTTCATCGCGATCTCAAGCCAGAAAATGTGGCACTAGACAACTTCGGGCAAGTGCTGGTTTTGGACTGGGGCTTGGCCAAGCTCGACTCGGATGGTGAGCTGGCCATGCGCATTGCACTTAGCGGAGACGTCAATGATTCAGCCCTAGCGGAGACCATAGATGGCGACGTAATTGGCACGCCGCTTTACATGTCACCTGAACAGGCCCGCGGTGAGTTGGATAGCTTGGACCATCGCACCGACGTGTTTGGACTTGGTGCGATACTATTCTCAATCTTGACTGGTTTCGCTCCGCATCAACAAAGTAGCAACACGGGCAGTTCCGCTCGCCGCGTTGCCGAATTCCTGGCTCAGATCGCTTCGATGGACAAACCTCCCTTACCTCGCGATTTGAATCCGGACATCCCCCGCGATCTCGAGGGCATTTGTCTGAAGGCCATGGCGTACAATCGCTACGAACGACACGCTTCTGCGGAGGAGCTGGCTGGTGATGTCGAAGCTTGGATAGCAGGCAAACATCGGCGGCAGGCGCAGTTCGAAACGATGCGCATGCATGCCCGAGATCTCAAGTCACGGCTGTGCGTCCAACTACGTCAAATGTCTGCCACAGCACAATTCATGCTGGAATTGCCGCCCATCCAAGGTCTGCTTCAAACACATGAGTTGCAAGGCGATGAATACGCGACGTGGCGCGATCGGTTGACGGCAATTTTGTTGGCATTGGCCAAGAGTCGACCGAGCTTGTCAGGTTTGAGTTACGCTTTGATCCAGGAAGATCGTATCAACGAGCTGGTCCGTATCGAACGCAGCCTGCAGGACAGCGCGAACATTCGCTCTTTACCGACCAGCCGCCTGCGTCGCGGGATGGCATCAACATTTCACAAGACGGTGCTGCAACAGTTTCCCGGAGAATCCTGTTTTGATCTCGACTTTACCACCGTCGGTCAAACTCGTATCGTCTGCGGTGTACCAGTTCTTGACGGCGAGTCCGCGGAGCCAGCAGGTTTGGTCATTGCCGAGTCAGAAATTGTTGGACTGTTGAAACCAGAGCTGAGTATCGTGGGAGCCAAGGAAGATGTTTTCGTTCTCGATGACCGAGATCGAATTCTTTTTTCAAATGTCCCCCTTCCCGACTCAAATTCAAGCGAACTTTTGGCGGCTGATGTGCTGCCGGGGTGGCAAAGCATCAAGAGCAGTCTTGTGGCTGGGGAAGCGATTGACGTCGATGGTGGCAAGTACGGAACGCAGCTGACTTTGCCGCAAAAGAACCGCTCGCTGCGCATTCTCTTTCAGCTGGGATAATCAAGTCGGTTTTGCCCATTCCTTCATTTGCCGATCTCTGGTGCTAAGCCTCCACGCAGATGTTTTTCCGCATAATCACTGACGACCGGCAGAGCCGGTAATATGACGAAGGCCCCTAAAAGGGGCCACGAGACTGAGCCTTACAAGCACGAAGCGCAAGCGAGTGAGTCCCACCTTGACCGCAGCGCTGACACACTCGCTTGCGCTTCGCGCGTGTAAGAACGGAAGAGCCTGCTTGGTTCGCACCAGCAGAGCTGATGGTTTACGGTTTTCAATTAGACGCATTGACGTTAGCCAAGCTTGTTCAAGTATCAGAAACTGTTGCGTTGGCGTTCAGTTGACTTGTTCTTCGCTAGCCGCCTTCCCGGCTGAATATGATTGCATTTTGAAGTGACGCGCAGATGCCCGCCAACTTGACTCATCAATATCTTCGAGCCGAAGCAGCCTACCGTCGAGCTGAGACCGCGCAAGAACAGCTCGACTGTTTGCAGCTGATGTTGCGAGAGATGCCGAAGCATAAGGGAACCGATAAGCTGCAGGCGGATCTCAAATCGCGCATCGCCAAGGCCAAACAGGAGTGTCAGAATCCGCGAAGCCATCAATTCGCCAGAAGCGGACTTGCGATTCCACGGCAGGGTGCTGGACGCGTTGTACTGCTTGGTGCACCCAATTGTGGCAAGAGTCAACTGTTGGCGGCGCTGACTCGGGCTCAGCCGGAGATAGCGGACTACCCATTCACCACGCAATCTCCTGCGCCTGGAATGATGATGTACCAGGATTGCCCGCTTCAGCTGATTGACACCCCGCCCGTAACTCAAGATTACTGCGATGCATCCCTAGTTGAACTGATTCGTGGAGCTGACTTGATCTTGCTGGTTGTTGATTTGTCCAACGACGCTCTGGTGGAGGATACGCAGGCTATCATCCACCGCTTCCAAAACAGCAAGACCAGGTTGGGCACGGAAACAGGCTCTGTCTCTCAAGATATCGGCACCAGTTGCACCGACACCCTGCTACTATTCAATAAGGCGGACGCGCCCGAGGCCGAGCAACGCAGACGACTATTCACGGAATTCCTGCCCCTGCCCTTTGAATCATTGATTGTCAGCGCTGCCGAAAACCAAGGTCTGGATCAACTGCGTGCAGCAGCATTTGAACGCATAAACATTGTGCGTGTCTACACGAAACATCCCCAGGAAAAGGAGGCGGATCTGGACCGGCCGTTTTTCATTCGCGCTGGAGACGATTTGCTCCAAGTCGCCCGTTGCATCCACGGCGATTTGCCGGGGAAACTCAAGTCCGCCAGAGTTTGGAGCAACCAGGTCCAGGCCAGTAAATTGGTCGGCACAATGGAAACGTTCAGCAAAGTAAAGCCCGACTATCAACCCAAGGATGGAGATATAGTCGAATTGCTTACCGTCTAGCGCGTCTTTAGTTAGCTAGCACGCGGTTCTTGACGGCACCGCACGCTAACGCGCTAGTGTCAAGAATTGGAAATTCAGTTCCACGTAATCCTTCCGCAAAATTAGCCGCTGTGCGCTGGCACGCGGTTTTTGACGGCACCGCACGCTAACGCGCTAGAGGCTGATGTGGCATCGGAATTACGATTTGTGACACTAGCGACTTGTTGATTTACGTGAGCCGCGACGCGGCCGGGCATCGCGCATTAACCGTGGCCTTACGGCCAGCGGCTCAACAATTCGTTTCGTGAATCCGAATAAATCAACAGACCGCTAGCGAGCTGCAGCTGATGTGGTAGAGGAATTACGATTCTTGACACTAGTTTCTGCGCTCACGACCTGCAGCTTCCACTTCTCGATCGGCGTACCGGCTAGTTTCATATTGCTACAAATGTAGTGCAATCGTCGCGTTGCAGGACCGTCGGGAGCGGTTTCAAAAAGATTCTTCAAAAAGTAAGGCGGTAGGGCTTGGTAGTAGAGGGTCGCGGTCACTCGCAGTTTGTCGCGTTGAGTTCCCACAGGCAGCGCGATTTTGTACGTCGTCACGTCGCTGCCGCTTCCGTCCTGGTAGCGCCCGTCTTGGGATGCCGCAGGTCCCGGGTAGGTCGCTGACAAGAAGTGCCCGTTGAGCGCTGCCCCTGGTCCCTTTCGACTCCAGCCTCGTGGTAGCAGCCGATTGTCCTTGATCGTTGTGCAACCATGGACAAAGCTAGTGGTGAATTCGCCTTCGATGGTTTGCAGAAGGGTCTCGTAGATCTGGACTTGGTTGGAGGCCGTGATCGTTTCGTGATGGGGCTGATAGACACCAGTAGCATTGCTGTCGTCAAAGAATTCCGTTGGCAGCGGCTGCCCTGCCTGGTCAACAATAACTCCTAAAGAATTGGTTCGACCAGAGGACCAAACGATTTGTTCTTCGGGCAATTGCGATTCGTCAATTACCAGCAGCTCGACAAAAGCGCGACGAAATCCTACACCGGACGGAAAGCGGTGTCCCGCCAAATTGCAAACTTCGACGGTGGCCTCCAATAGGTCTGCATTCCAATCTGCTTTCACACCAATCGTTGCCGTTTCTTCGCGGGCCTGCCGCACGAAGTCGTCCATCGAATGGCTGAGATCGGTTTTTGAGCCAGTCATGTAGTCGTGTTTGCGAACACCCAAGATGTCATCAAATTGATTAAACATCTCAACCATGAAAGCGTTTAAGCCTCGAAAATTGTGGCGAGCATATCCTTCGTCTCGCCTACGAACGTTCAGTTCTTTGTGCTCAGCGAGATTTTCAGCGTCGGGGTAGGATGTGTCCTGAACGGTTGCGATGGCCGTCCGAATTTGTGGAATGTCAATTCCCGCCGCTACGTCTCGAATCCCACGCGACATATGGCACTGCTGGCAAGTCTTCGCTTTGGGATTGCCGGCATCAAATTCATTTTCATATTCGCTGTTGAGCCATTCCAAGTAGGTCGCCTGCTCCACATGATGATGGAAGTCTCTCAATTCCGGATTGGGCTCGGCCAGCATCAAATCGTTGTGCGTTTCGCCATTCTCCTTTTCCCAGTTGACCACCGGCAGATTGACCGTGTGGCAAGTGCCGCACAATTGTGATGATTGCAGATAGGTACTGTACTTGGGGCGGATCCCGATGGAATGCTCCATGATATATGGGGCCAGCACGTCGTCCTTAAAGGGGCCGTAGATTTCATTGGGTTTGCCCAGATAGAAATTTCCAGTGATGGACGTCCGCAGAAAATGTTCAAGATAATTCGATTGATCACCCTCGGGCTGAGGTCGTGGCTGCATACGATGGCAAACAGCACAGCTCACTCCGTCTCGCGCCAAGGCACCGTATTTGGACCCTTCGAAATCGGCGTGCTTGGGATCGACCTCCTGCTGGTAGATGTAATCCGGCGTGAATGATGGACTGGGGTCCTCTGCGGCAACAGTATCTTGGACAAAGTCGATATCGTGCTGCCGTCGTCCCATGGCACCGTGACATCCCAGACAGGTCTTTTGGAGATTTCTGCTTACGTCAGCGGATTTCTGCGGATCATATTTTCTATCTAGCAGAGCCAATTCGCTTTCTAGTTGCGCATAGAAGACTGGATCGCGCCCTGCCAAACCCATCGGAGTCCACCGCCATTCACCATAGGGGGACACATTGATCCCTGATGCACCATAGTGTTTTTCCGCGCCAGTCGGTATGAACATGGTTGGACCGAACGGTTCGGTGATTCCCGCATGGCAACTCATGCATTGATTGGAGGTAACGAACGCTTGCTCGTTGCCGCTGGACGACGAGCGGGGCACGGAATCCAGAGTCACCGGCGGCAGGTGTAGTACATTAGTGCGTTCGCAGGTCGCGATACTTTTGTAGCATTCCAAGAAATCTTGATTCAGTTCTGGTAGGCAGCGAGTTGGCTGATCGGACTCGGCGCAGCGTGGATGTGCGGCACTCGGCAAATTGCTTGTGGCCGCCTTTGTACTGCCTGGCGTTTCCGCAGAACTAGCGGCGGTTATTTCCACCAATAAGGGCTCTTGCGTCAGCGGTTCGGCGTTTGGGCTCTCACGCCACGAATCATCGACTCGGAACAACAGGGGCTCGCCCGGAAATCCCGCGATGTTCCGTAGCGAGGCAAAAGTGTATTCGTTACTTATGCCCGGTGATTTGGTCGCACCGTGGCAGCGCAGACAATAAAGACCGAAACCCGAATAGGGTTCTTCAAAAGGGTAGGCAAAATAGTCGACCAATTGTTGTCCTTTGGCTGGATTGCTCCAAAACCAGCCATCGTGGGATCCCCGGGAATCTTTGACCATAACCGTCCAGGACTGCAGTAACTGCCACAGTGCGTCATCATCCAGATTCTCGTGTCTCGCCGCAGGTGGTTCGTATTGTTCCTTGACGATTACGGCGCCATCGGGGATGACGGATTGGCGGCCGCCAGCCAACCACTCAATGATCTCTGGCGAATAGTAAATGCGTACGGCCGGATGCGTGCCGTAGTAGTTGCCGTTGATGAATGGCCCTGTGTCGCGCACTTGCTTGTCCGCCAGCCATCCCAGTTGAACGTATTTCCGTTCATTCAAGAACTGAAACAACTTGGCTTCAAAGTCGCGTACGGACATATCGCTGGGACGCGGCAAACCGGCAGGCTGGCCATAGTCGGTCGGCAATGGGGAATCGGAGCTTTTCTCTTGACTACAGGCAACTTGAATAAAGCCGCACACCCACAAAAACATCGCTGCCGATCGTATCATCCCGTGAAATTTGCGATCATCAACCATTTTTGACCCGAGATTGAATTATTGTTTGGATGCTTGGATGCTCCAACGCTCGACGAACAGCATTGGATTGTTTACACACAGACTGCGCGGCCAATTAAGGCGATATCTTGACATCGGCATCTAGAGGCCAGCTTGCATGCCCACCAGACAGCTGACGGCGAATGAATTCTACTGCAAGCCTGCCTGGCAACCACGGCTATTGTACATGCTTTCCATGGTGTCAGAGTTGCCGAGAAGTTGACTTGGTACCACTGGCAAAACTGGCGGCTTGCGAATGGCAGTTCGCTTCGGTGGTGACTGGCCATATGTGGCGATTTTCGTTGTCAATTTGTGCTGGTGCTCTCCTTGCACGGTTACCAATTTGCGACAATCGAGTTTCAAATCCGACGCTGCAGTTGCGACCGCGATACCACTAAGGACCTGGGGAATAATAACTTG
>JAGQPR010000312.1 GCA_020426625.1 Planctomycetales bacterium | reverse complement strand
TGGTATGCATTAATTGAAGCCCACGCTCAGCTGGAACTGTTGGAAAAGCAAACTGAGACGAATCGCAATGGTCTCAAGGCGGTTGAGCTGAGATTCGAATTTGGGGGTGGCGGCAGCGCCAATGTGCTGCGGCAACGGCAGTTGATCCAATCCACTTTGGAACAAATGGTGGTGGTGAGATCGAGTATAGAAGTATTGGAACATCAGCTTGCCGTGCTGACCGGGCAGCCGCCTCAAAATGCAGCCTATTCTCCGGGCAGTCTGCTTCCGGAATTGCCGCCGCTACCGTACTCTGGCTTGCCCTCGCAGCTGTTGCAACGTCGACCGGACGTGCAAGCCGACTTCCTGGCCATGGCAGCAGCCGACCGAGACTTGGCAGCCGCTGTCCTGGATCAATACCCGCGTCTAAACCTGGCAAGTTCCTTGGTGAACGCAGCGGAAAACCCGGCAACGCTTTTTCGAGATTGGTTCCTGTCGGTGGGAGGCCAGTTGATTGGGCCGATACTCGATGGAGGCCAACGGCGCGCCGAGGTCAGCCGCAGGCAGGCTATCGTTTGTCAGCGTTTCAACGAATATCGGCAAACAATTTTGATCGCATTGCAAGAAGTTGAAGACGGTCTCGCCCTGGAGCGTTTCCAAGTAGAGCGGATTGGCAAGCTTCAGACTCAAGTCGAGTTGGCGGAACAAGCTTCTGAGCTGCTCGAAAAACAGTTCATCACCGGCGACGCCTCGTACTTGGATATTCTCAGCGCTGTGCAATCGCAACAGCGGTTGCAACGTGCCATGTTGTCTGCCAGATTAGATCTAATCCTGATCCGAATTGGTCTCTATCTGGCGCTGGCGGGCGACTTTGATACCAGGGTAGACACCAACTTGGATTTGCTCTCAGATTTTTCTCAATTATCCTCAAACTTGCCTGGGCCTGCCTCCGGAGGGCAGCTGCCAAGCGTCGAACCTCAGGCATTTGAGAGCTTGCCGGAAGAGGTTGAATCGGATTTGCCATCTCCGCAACGATACCCGAGTCGGATGTTTCAGCTACCAATGAAATCGATCAACAATGAGTGAAGCCGGGCTACCGAGGGCTGACCGTCGCTGGCTGAGCGTCACTTTCAACACCACTGCGTGTTTGGCCATCCTGGCAGCTTCAGCGGCTGGAATTTGGTTGGTCTATCGCACAGAACCGACGGCGCAACAGATTGAAAATAAGCGAAAGTCGGCTGCGCTGGTCGAGACGCTGACGGTAATTCGCGATACCTATTCGCCCAGCGTCGTTGCGTTGGGAACGGTACAGCCCGCCCAGGATATTGTGCTTAGCCCTCGGGTGCGCGGCCAGGTGCTAACTGTGTCACCATCGTTCGTCCCAGGTGGGATGGTCCGACAGGGAGAAATCCTGTTACAAATCGATCCCGCCGATTTTGAAAATGCTGTTTCCATTCGTAAGAGTGAGTTGGAACAAGTTGAAGCGTCCTGGCGCATCGAAGAAGGGCGGCAAAAACTGGCGATACAGGAGCTGCAGTTGCTGGGCGATTCCATCGACGAAGTCAATCGTGCGTTGGTGCTGCGGGAACCCCAAGCTGCATCCATCAAATCGCAATTGAACGCAGCTCGAGCAGCCGTTGAACGGGCGGAGTTGGACTTGGAGCGCACGCGATTGAACGCCCCGTTTGATGCGCAAATCCTCAGTCGCACCGTTGACGTCGGCTCTCAGGTGCAGCCTGGAGATAATCTGGGGCAATTGGTGGGTATCCAAGAATACTGGGTGATCGTCACTGTGCCAGTCCGCAATCTACGTTGGGTTCAATTTGCTAACGACCGTCACGAGGGATCGCTGGTTACACTGCACAATCCAGAAGCTTGGGGATCGCAAGTGATTCGGCAGGGGCGGGTGGCAAACATGATTGGGGCTCTGGATGAGCAAACGCGACTAGCCCGTGTGCTTGTCAAAGTCAACGATCCGCTGGGACGCAAATCCGACGTTCCACCTTTGATCCTGGATACGCTGATCGAAGCCCGCATCATCGGCATTCCCATCGCTGATGTGGTGCGATTGAAACGGGAGTATGTACACGATAGTGATAGCGTCTGGGTGATGCGCGATGGTAAGTTGGAAATCCGCAGGACTGAAGTCGTTCATCGCGATCCCGAGTTTGCGTACATCCAGAATGGATTGGACAGCGGCGACGAGGTTGTCATCACCACGTTGGCCACGGTAGCCGATGGAGTCATGCTGCGGAAAGTCAATCTTGACGCTGCAAAAAACGACGCTTCCTCGTCAGGTGACTCAGCATGGACGGGAGGAGCAGGCGGATGAGTCAAACGCTCTCTGACCCCAATCAACCTCGTGGGGCCATTGCATGGATGGCTCGCAATTCTATCGCAGCCAATTTGCTGATGATCATTCTGCTGGGTGGCGGATTGTGGTCCGCTGCGGCCATTCAGAAAGAGGTTTTTCCTGAATCTCAACTGGATGCTGTTGAAATCAGAGTGGGATACCCGGGCGCTTCGCCTTCGGAGGTGGAGCAAGGCATTCTGCGACCGATCGAAGGCGCAGTGCGCAGCGTGGATGGAATTCAACGCATCAATAGCGAAGCTCGTGAGGGACGGGGGCAAGTCCTGATTGAATTGGTGGCTGGCCAAGACCGCATGAAGGCTTTTCAAGATATTGATCAGGCGGTGAGCAGGATCCGCACGTTCCCGGAACAAATTGAACAACCTGAGGTGCAGCTGCAATCTGAACAGCGCGAAGTCATGCAGTTGTCGATCTACGGTGACATCGAGATTTGGGCACTGCGCAAGTTGGCTGAGCAATTGAGAGACACCTTATTGGCTAGCGAACAGATCACGCAAGTCGAACTGAGCCGTGTGCCGCAGTACGTAACCCATGTCGAGATTCCGCGACAGCAACTGCGGGAATATGGATTGACCCTACCAGCCATTGCCAACATCATTCGCACCTCCAGCCAGGATGTGGCGGCGGGTTCGGTGCAAACAAGTGCTGGCGAAATTCTATTGCGGGTGAAAGCTCGCAAGCAGTGGGCGGAAGAATTCGCCAAGATCGAAATTGTGGCAGGGCGTGACGGGCCACTGGTGACTCTTGGCGACATCGCCACCATTCGAGATGGATTCGAAGAGGTGGGATTCCATTCGCAATTCAGCAAAACCCCATCGGTCGACCTCGACATCTATCGAGTCGGTTCGCAGTCTCCGATCGACATAGCGAACACGGTGGAAAAAATCATGCAGGATTTCGAGAGCGTGTTACCGCCAGGAGTCCAATGGCGGATCGACCGAAACAATGCCGAGGAATTCCGCAGACGCCTGTATCTGGTGATGGAAAATGCAGGCATGGCTGTTGTGATCGTGCTGGTGATCTTAGCGTTGTTTCTGGAATTTCGGCTGGCATTTTGGGTCATGATGGGCATGGTCGTGTCTTTCGTGGCTGGCTTGCTGTTCTTGCCGCTAGCGGACGTCAGCGTAAACATGATCTCCCTGTTCGGATTTCTGGTCGTTTTGGGAATCGTGGTTGATGATGCCGTCGTGGTGGGGGAGAACGTCTACGAGAAACGTCAGACGACGCAGGATTACCAGCGGGCAGCCATCGAGGGCACTCAGGAAGTAGCGGCCCCGGTGGTTTTCAGTATCCTGACAAACATTGTTGCGTTCGTGCCGTTGATGTTTATCCCGGGCGAGACAGGTAAGTTTTGGGGCCCGTTGCCAATCGTGGTCATCATTGTGCTGACGCTTTCCCTAATGGAATCGCTTTTCATTTTGCCCTCGCACTTGGCACACACCCGCGTTGGCCAACGACGTGGTTTGGCATTGTGGCTACACGACGGCCAGCAGCGTTTCAGTCGCCTATTCAATCGCTTGGTCGAGTTCACTTATCAGCCCATTCTTCATTTTTGTCTGCGCTATCGATATATCACGGCTTGCGTGGCGTTGAGCCTGTTTCTCTTGGTGGGTGGCTATGCTACCAGCGCGCATATGGGAATGATTTTGATGCCCGAGGTATCCGCCGACGAAATCGAGGCTGGTGTGCGCATGCCAGTGGGCACCACTCAAGATCAATCTGCTGAGATTGCCAGAGTCGTCACCGAAGCCAGTTTGCGGATGTTCGAGGAACACAACCTGTACGAGGTTGCCGAAGGTATCAAGACCAACGTACGAGGGCAGGATTTCATCGATGTCGAAATCGTGATGAAGCCTCCTGACCAACGCGACATGACGGCCAACGAGGTTATCGAGCTGTGGCGTGATTCGATCGGTGACTTGCCAGGCGTCGATCAAGTGACATTCGAGGCTGAAAGAGGACCAGGCGGTGGCGGGCGGCGCGACATCAGCGTCGCGCTGAGCCATAGCGATATCTCGGTTCTGGAAAAAGCAGCCGAGGCTTTTGTTGCTCGCGCTGAACAGTTTGCCAATGTCCGCGATGTGAGTGACAATTACAACAAGGGCAAGACGCAGTATGACTTTGAACTGCGGCCAGAAGGGCGCGCACTAGGGCTAACAGACGAAGAACTTGGTGAACAGCTACGCGGCGCGTTCTTTGGTTCACTGGCACTGCGACTGTTGCGCGGTACGAATGAAGTTGAAGTTCGAGTCAAATTGCCTGAAGAGCAGCGAGAGAATTTGCATCACCTGGAGGACTTGATTATCCAAACGCCCAGCGGAGCGGAAGTGCCGCTGCTGGACGTGGCAGAGCTGAAAAAAGATGTCGCCTTTTCGAGGATCAATCGCCGTGACGGTCGCCGGGCAATTAGCGTTTCCATGGACGTAGAACCGAAACGGGCAATTACGCAAGTGATTACGGCCATGCAAACCGAAGCGCTGCCGCAATTGCGCCGCGATTACCCTGGAATTACATGGAGCTTCGAAGGAAGCGATGCAGAGATGCGACGCGCGACATCAGCTCTTTGGGGGTATTTTGGTCTGGCCCTGGCCGTCATCTACTCGTTGCTGGCAATTGCCTTCCGTGGCTATGTGCAACCACTGATCGTGTTGGTGGCCATTCCGTTTGGCATCGTGGGAGCGGTTTTAGGACATATCTGGTTGGGCTACGATATCTCGCTGGTAAGCTTGATGGGCGTGATAGCATTGTCTGGCGTCGTGATCAATGACTCGCTGATCATGATCGATTATGCCAATCGTCATCGCCCACATGCCTCTGGAGCGTTTGAGGCCATTTCTCAGGCTGGCGTACGTCGCTTTCGCCCGATCCTATTAACCACATTGACCACCTTCGGCGGGCTGGTACCGCTTATTTTCGAGCGATCACTGCAAGCGCAGTACATCATCCCCATGGCTATCTCATTGGGTTTCGGCATCCTTTTTTCGACTGCCATCATCTTGGTGCTGATTCCTTGCCTCTACCTCATCCTAGAAGACATCCTGACAATGTTGGCGGTTGGGAAATCAAAAGGCACCTAGAGCAGATTCACTGAGGGGCAGGTTGCGAAAGGATGGCAGGCCAATCGATCTTGCCTGCTTGGGCCTCGGTCACGTCCAAGATTAATCCCAGTGCCTTCACCGCAGTGGGATCGGTAGGGCCCAGTTGGTTGTATCGCTCGTACGAGCTAGCAATATCCGACTCACTGAGAGCCATGCCGAAGCTACGCACTGACTTACCAAACGCTTGGGCAGCAGCCAGGCGGTCCGATTCGCCAAATGCTCCGCTGGCGGCAATGTCTACCAAAGCACGTTGGCTGGCCATAGAGCCAAGTCCACTCAGCAATTGAATCCTTTTCGCGGTTGAAAATGACCCCTTGGCATTGATCAGTTGTCCGCGTAAGTCTCCAATCGGGTAGAAGGCAAATCGTTGACGATCATTGGCGACCTCGGCCAAGAATTGACTTGCCGTCAACGAGTATTTGGAACGTTGAGCTACGGACAAGGGCGGCGAATCGAGTAGCGCGAACGCAGCGTTCAATACTCGCGGCATTTGTTCTGCGTTGTTCGAAAGAATGGACTGAATCACACCTGGAGTCCGCTCAATCAACTCGCGCTCATAGGCATACAATTCTTCGGTAAGTACGACAATTGGCAAAGAATGACTAGCCCTTCCATTGCGCAGTCGTTGGATCAGCTGATAAATGGATAGATCAGCAACCCGATCCACCAGCACAATCAACTCGATTGGCTCCAGCTGCTGCAAGGCGATAAAAGCGGCGCGGGCAGAATGAACCGACGAAACCTCACCGCTGGTTTGCATTTCGATTTGATGCTGAGCAATTTGCCGTCGATCGGCATGCATTCCAATCACCAAAGCATTTGGTCCAACGGTCAAGCGTGTCATTTCCAAGGCAATGTTCAGGGCGGTCTCAGCTGCAGCGAAAGGTTCTTTAGGCTGAATTGTGGCGATCGTCTCCAGGGCTGCATAGCGAATCGGCTGGCGTGGATCGGTTAGCAGGCCCCCCAAGAATTCCAATGGGGCTCGACTAGGCTGTAATCTTGTCTCCGCTGCGATGCGCTCGAGCGCGGCCACGGCGCCACCGTGCATCTGCATTTCGCCAGCTTTGTAAAAAGCTCTTTGTAGCGTGTCGAAAACTGAGTCGGCAGTCGCCGTACTAGTCGACAAGGCTGGGGTGAACGGTTGCACCGCACCAGATGCTGAGGCCCCGCTGGTGGCCTGAAAGTCCCGCTGCAACAGAATCGCTAAATTGCGATCGCTGCGCTGGGTGTTCGAATCGGGTTGTTGCAGATCCAGTGCCGCCAATTGGGCAAGACGCTCCAGTCGGCAGATGTGGGCTGGCGCTTCGATGTACTCGACCGTCATGCCCCCTGCGGCCGGACGCCAAAGGACATTCATGATTCCACTTGAGGACGTCCGACTTTGCTGGTAGAGGAGCAGGCTCGACTGGAGGCTGTTCGCCAGATGTTGCTGGACTTGTTCTTCGTTGGGCAGGCGGCCAAAACGAAGTTGCAGCTGCTCGACCAAATGTTGCTTGGTGTCTGCCGTCAAGGTCGTACTTTGGAGACTGGCCGCTAACTCGAGCGAGAAGTTGTTTCCAGAAACTTGGCTCAAGGCAGAGACTGCGCGTCCGGCACTGGCAGGATCCAAGACAAACAGTCCCGCGCGGAGTGCATCAATGCCGCTGTCTCCGAACATTACTGCCGTCTCAGCCAAGACAACTTGCGAAACTCGCTCATCTCCTTGCAGCAGTCGGTCTGCCAAGCGTTTCAGTGCATTGTTTCCGGCGTCTTGCAACCGCAATTGCGTCAGGTGCCGTTTCCCCACGTCCTTTTCAACCAGCTGATCGATCCACTGGTCTATTTGATTTGGATCGCGCGCCAGCCGAGCAGGAACCATCAAGATCTCCTTGACCAACTGCGCCTGTTCCTCGGTCATGTCGCTGGCGTGTGCCCGCAACCGCATCCAAAGGGCTGATCCACCCAAACGTGAGAGTTGATCCAACTGATCTTCAGAGAAGTTCTTTTGTTTGAGCACATCCAGCCATCGTCCCACCTCGTCGTAGCGGTCGATACGCGACATCCATTTGATGGCGGAAACCAGTTCTTCCGCGGTCGAAGGCTGGCGGGCGCGCAGCAGGCGAACCATTGGATCGGCGTCTGGTTCATCTTGAACAGCGGTCGCTGGCGGCGTTGCTGTGCCCTCGTCGCCCCGTCCGCCAAACACTCCCGACGCGGGGTCCGAGTTGGTCGGGCTTGTCGGCTCTCCAAATGGGGAATCGAACGGATTCTGCGCCGGGACCTGCGGACCAATCAATACCACTAGAACAACAGACAGAATCCGCGTAAGCGAATTTCCCAGTGGCTTTGGAGATAATTTCATTGTTCGGACCCTGAAGAACAAGTGCGTGCGCGGAGACTGTTGTTCGTTCACTCTCGCTCGGCAACGACGCTCGGACAATGGTTTGCGTATTAAAGGAGGCAGACCTGCTGGTCAGATGAGAACACTATTGTAATTGCTCGCGCCAGCGATTTATCTGAAATCGAACTTGGTCTGGATGACTCGATCCGTAGCTGCGATAGGCCTTTACCGCTTTTTCCACTCCCAACACATCGCGAAGGGATCCGTCGAGTCGATCGTCAGCTGATTTCAGCTGTTCGTCCGTTAGATCTGCCAGTCGCGTTCCCGCTGCTTGAGCCATGCCAACTAGAGTACCAACCAAATGGTGGGCTGTCCGTTGGGGGATCCCCCGGACAATCAAGTGCTCCATCAAAGTGGTCGCATCCAGATAACCTTGGTCCAAACGATTGGCAATAGCTTGACGCTGCAAATGGGCTTGTTCCACGATGGGAATCGCCAGTTCCAGGCAGGCATTTACCGTTTCGAACGAATCGAACAGCGGCGGTTTGTCCTCTTGCAGATCGCGGTTATAGGCCAGAGGTAGGCCTTTCACCAGCACGAGTAGCGTTTGAAGATTGCCGATGACGCGGGCCGACTTGCCTCTTGTCAACTCAAGTGTGTCTGGGTTGACCTTTTGCGGCATGATCGATGAACCGGTACAGAACTGGTGCGGCAGCTTTAAGAAATTGTATTCGACTGTCGACCAGAGTATCCACTCTTCCGCCCAGCCGCTGAGGTGCCCAGCCACCAATGCCAGGACAAAGGCTGATTCCAAGGCAAAATCGCGGTCACTGCTGACATCCAGGCTATTGCGGGCAACTTCCTCGAAGCCAAGCTCCAGGGCGGTCTGTTCGCGGTCGATTGGCAGAGTCGTTCCCGCACACGCCGCGGCACCCAAACCACACACGTTGACACGACGACGACAATCGGCAAGCCGCAGCCGATCCCGTTGGAATTTCTCGACGTAGCACAGCCAATAGTGGGGTGCCAATACGGGCTGTGCTCGCTGCAAATGCGTGTAGGCTGGCAAAATGACGTCGAAGTCCGCCTCACACCGAGAAAGGAAAGCTTTTTGCAGCTCCTTCAAAAGTCCATCGGTGTGATCCAGAGCATCGCGGATCCACAGGCGAAAATCAGTGTTCACCTGGTCATTTCGGCTGCGAGCTGTGTGAAGTTTCCTGCCAACATCCCCCAGTCGCTGAATCAATGCACTTTCGATATGCATGTGGATGTCTTCAAGTTCCGCGCGAAAGGGCATTTTTCCCTGCTCAATTTCGCGTTCGATCTCGAGCAAGCCGTGTTCGATTTGCTGAAATTCTTCCTGGGTGATCAGCGATTGCCTGGCTAACATCCGCGCGTGCGCGATCGATGCCCGCACATCCTGGTGGTACAAGCGATGGTCGAAACTAATGCTCTCCCCAAAAGCTTCCAGTCGCTTGTCGGATTCGCTGGCAAACACTCCGCTTCTAGATGGTGATGCAGTCAATCTTTCTCTCGCTCAGTAACGTGAAATTCAAGGACGAAGCAAAGATCCTAGCACAGGTACAACCAGCGTCAAATCGCGAGCGCGGCAATGGCTATTGCCCTGGTCCAGCATCCTCCAGCATCCAAGGGCCATGGTTGGCGCCAAATTGAATTATCCTTCGTCAGTGGGGATGTAGCGGTTTACCTGCCGAGCGTAGTCCTCGCGAACTGGAGCAAAAACGTCAAGGACGACAGTTGGCCCCTCAATGGCTACTGCTCGATGAGGTACGTTGGAAGGAACAATAAACATCGCGCCAGGTTCAACAACGCGAGTTTCATCGCCAATCGTCAACTGCAATCGCCCTTTGAGCAAGATTCCGCCCTGTTCATGTGGGTGATTGTGTAGGGGGATTTCAGCTCCTTGCTCCATCTCCAAGTAGGACAGCATCAAATTCTTACCGTAGGGCGTACGCAACTTGCATCCAGCCACTGGCTCAATTGGTTCGTACTGGTCGATGTCGATGAAACCCATAATTTAAGCCTTTGACTGAATCGAGTATGGTGCTGTGTTCAAGCCCAAGTTTCTAAGATCTTGTAGGTTCCGGAGGAAATCAAAATTGCCAAATCCAGACAGTTTGACCTGTTCATTAGCTTCCAGTGAGGCGCGAACCTCCTCGAAAAACAACTCGACCACTTCTTTGGCCTCGCGTT
>JAGQPR010000311.1 GCA_020426625.1 Planctomycetales bacterium | reverse complement strand
AGCGAAGCGATTGTGGCTCAGATACAGGATGGTAACGAAATGCTGGCGCCACGACTATGAAAAGACCGCCTCGATCGGTCGATTTGTGCAAAAAACGAATGCCATGCTGGCAAGGGCAACATGGGCGGGGCTGTCAGGAATTTTCTTTTTCGCTAACGTATCGCCCTGTTGGTTTTCAAACACGTACGTTTGGCAGAAAGTTGTCAAGATGCAAAAACTGGTTAATGGCATTCACCAATTCCAGCAAAATATATTCAGTAGTGAGCAACGCTTATTTGAAACGTTAGTGGCCGGACAGAGTCCGCTGGCGTTGTTTATTACCTGCTCCGACTCGCGCATCGACCCGTCACGGATAACTCAGACGCAACCCGGTGAGTTGTTCATCTTGAGAACTGCGGGCAATATCGTTCCACCCTATGGAGCAGTGCATGGTGGCGAATCTGCTACCATCGAGTATGCAGTAAGCGCCTTGCATGTACGCGATATCATCGTGTGTGGACATTCCCACTGCGGCGCCATGTCCGGGCTGTTGCATCCAGAAGCGATTGCCACCATGCCTGCGGTTCAGGAGCTGCTGAGGCATGCCGAGGCGACGCGTCGAATTGTTACTGAGAATTACCGCCATTTGACCGATGAGCACGAACGGTTGACGTTGACGGTAGAGGAAAACACATTAGTGCAGCTGGAGAATCTACGGACACATCCGTCTGTAGCGGCTGCACTCGGGAGAAAGGAATTGAAATTGCACGCCTGGGTTTATGAGTTTGAAACAGGTGAAGTCTTTGCTTACGATCCAGTCAAAGAGCAGTTCCTTTCGATTCGAGCCGACACCGCTGCGACCGTCGATGAACAGCACCCAGCGATTTAGATTCAATATTGCAGACGATGGAGAAAATCAAGGCAAGTTGCGTCAAGCGGCGCGCTGCTTGACGGCTTCGGTGTCGAGCACGACGTGCGAACCGACCAATCGATCGTGCATTGACTTGCGCTTCGGTCCCAGCGCTGGCAATGTATTGACAAGCAATACAATTTCATCCACCGGAGCTAGTAGCACCGCCAGATTGTCGAAACCGAGGGCTGTGGCAGAAATCCAGAACGACGCCCCCCATAACGTGGCGTAGCGCATGATGCTGCGGAAAAACCGCTTGCGGCGCCCCAATCGCAAGCCATGAGCGTCGACGATTCTCAGCTGAAACAGATATCGCCCGAAAGTCCGCCAGCCGCGCCATTCGACCCACGAAGCAAGGGCGGGTACTAGGGGAGCAAAGATTCCGGCCAGCGCGAGCCGACTCTGCAAGACACCCAAATAGTAGGATAGCCGTGAGTCCCCGGGAGCTTGGAAGCCCCGAATGAATTCTGAAATCTCGGCCTCAAACATCGCTGGCAACATCAGCAGCGCCAGCCAGATTCCCCAGAAACTGAGGTCGATGGCAAAGGCCACACTACGCACGAGCAGTCCAGCGTCTGTGACCCCGACAGGTGCAAGCGCTCGCAGATCGCGTTCCAGCATATCGTAATTTGGGTAACGCTCGGCGGGGTCCTTGCTCATCAATCGACTGAGGAGATCTCGCCATTGTATGGGTACCGATTTGGGCCATTTCTCCGGGAATTCGACTTGTACACCGCGATGGCTCTTCAGTTGTTCTCTCAGGGTGGTGCCGGCGATTGCGTACGGGCGTTTGCCGAACGTCAATTCGAACAAGGTGACGCCCAGCGAGTACATGTCGCTTTGGTCGCTCGGCTCACCCTTGCCAGCCAATTCGGGCGCCATGTAGCTCAACGTACCGCTAATCCCGGTGGAGGGCGATGTTTGTTCGGTCTTCGCTAGCCCGAAATCACTCAGCTTAAGGATTCCATCTTCGGCCAGTATCAAGTTGCCGGGTTTGATGTCTCCGTGTACCAAGCCGTGTTTGCTGGCATGGCTGAGCGCTGATACCACCTGGCTGGCATAGCGAATTACGTCGTCGAAATGCAGTGGCCCATCCTTGATAAGCATGCCAAGCGTTGGGCCAGGCAACAGTTCCATGGCAAAGAAAGGCTCTTCGCCGTCTCGGCCTACATAATATACTGTGACGACGTTGGGGTGATTCAAACGCGCTTGTGAGACTGCTTCATCGAGCAGACGTGTGACGTATTTGGCGGAGTAGTCCGAATCCAACTCGGAGGCCCGCATGACTTTGACCGCAACAAATCGTTGCAGCGATTCGTCCAGCGCTCGATACACGGCTCCCATGCCGCCGTAACCCAGCTTGGAAAGAAGTCGGAAGTGGCCCAGCTCTTGCCCAGATCGATCTGGCCCATCATCGATGTGGAACGAAGTGCCACTGCCAACGTCAGCGCAGAACGATACCGTTTGGATTGCGTTCAGCCCGCGCAGCGCCAAGAAACGACCACACCGGCCACAATTGCCCTCGCCTCCCTCGGGCAGTCGCACTTTAGCCCCGCACGAGCAGCGGTATTCGCTTGACTGGTGCAATTCAGCCGAGTCATCTGGTTTGAGACATTCTTCCATCCGCACCTCAGAAAAGGGAAGCTCTATTCTAACCACAAAGTTGGGAGCTTCCGCAGCTGCGGTTCGTCAATTGTTTGTTAATCTGTAAGGCAATTGGCGTCTCAATGATCACAGTATGAAAAATTTAACAGTTTGCCTGTCTAATTGCCTTGGGTTTCCGGCTTGGGTTCTCCCGGGCTTAGCTGGGATTTGAGTCGTTCGACGGATAGGATGGCGTGGCTTGGGCTCGATTGTCAAATCCAACTACGCAAGGAACCTCGAATTGCTGTGTTGGTTCTCGAATTGCTAAGTTGGTTATCGAATTGCTAAGTTGGTTATCGTAGGATGTTCAGCGGTATCGGACCGGCAACGCCCCCGATGGCTGGCCCATCGGCGCGACCGGTAGCCACCCGTTTGGGTCCCTTGAGGCTGAGAGTTCGGTTGGGTGGACGAGAAGCAGTGGGCCAGAGCAAGCCCTGAGATGGCCAGAGCAAGCCCTGAGATGGCCAGAGCAAGCCCTGAGATGGCCAGAGCAAGCCCTGAGATACAGCACGCATCCGATAGGACCCGGACTTCGTTGCCTTTCCGATTACGGAGAATTTAGATGAAGCCATTGTTTCCTTCCGCCGTCTTTCGCTTGCTCGTGCCGATGTTGTTCGCGTTTGGTTTGTACTTTTCAGGAACAGACTTGATGGCCCAGCCAATCAACGAGAACTCGCCTGGCTTGCCTAATTGGAAAACTCCAACTCTTGGTGGGAAGCAGTTTTGGACTGACCACCAATGGCGCGAGGGTTGGCGCATTCAACAAAACGCCTTCACTGGACACTGGAGGTTGCTCGATGCCGAAGACGTGCGTCATGCCTGGGGTACTCAAGCAGCGTGCCTGGCTGCCCTGGACGCCGCCGTGCCGAGAGGCACCGTAGAGGGCTCGCAATTCGTGATATTGCTTCACGGCCTCGGGCGCTCCGCGACTTCGATGGGCGGGCTGCGCAAAATGCTGTCGCAAAGCATGGGTTGCGAGATTTTTTGTTTCGAATATGCCAGCACGCGCGCCCCGATTGGCCAGCATGCCGAGGCGCTCACCAGCGTGATTTTGGGCCTGCCTCAAGGGGCTTCGGTCAGCTTCGTGGGGCACAGTATGGGCAATATCGTTGTTCGTCGTGCGATTAAGGATTGGCAGCAAGTGCATCCGGAAATCCTGCCCAGAGTTGAGAAGGTTGTGATGCTTGGCCCGCCCAATCAGGGCTCTTCGATAGCTCGCCTGCTTTCGAGGACTGGATTGTTCGGCATGATCGCCGGCAAGGGAGGTCTCGAACTGGGGCAAGACTGGCAGGACTTCGAAGCTAGCTTAGCGACGCCTCACTGCCCATTCGGGGTGATCGCGGGTCGCCTTCCTGAAGGCATTCCCGACAATCCGTTAGTGGATGGCCGCGGCGATTTTATTGTCAGTGTCGAGGAAACGAAGCTCGATGGTGCTGCTGACTTTATGGAGGTGCCGCGTCTGCACTCTTTCTTGATGGACGACAACCGCGTCCAGCAAGCAGTATTGAACTTCTTGGAAACGGGCAAATTTGCTGAACTGCCTCAAGATAGCTCGCCAGGTAAAGGATAGCATTCTGCAGTTTGATTGTGACGCGTTGCTGTTGCGAATGGTCCGCAATTCCGGTTGCTACCGCCAATGCGACTATTTGTCGCGTAAATAGTTCCCGGAATGACCCGCGTGTGGACTTGAACAAATGCGTATCGTGGGGCGATACTGTCGTCGAGCTAACTAGATCCAGATTCGGTCGCATTCTACCCCTGGGCGAACCGCCGTGTATCGGACGGTGCATTAACGCGATTGCCTAGCTTGGGATGCAGGGAAACTAACTCATCGTTAGGGCTATGACTCGATTTCTATTTCCACGATGGACCAACAAATTCCTGCCCATGCTGGGAATTTTCGCCCTGGCCGGTGCTGGCTACGCTGGCACCATGTTGTTGGGGATTACCGACCCAATCACGTTGAATCCAGGTTACCAGCCTGAGCAGCCAGTGCCGTTTAGCCATAAAATTCATGCTGGCGAACTAAAGATGGACTGCCGTTATTGTCACGTAAATGTTGACAAGGGCGCCATGGCAACGATTCCGCCCACGGCAACTTGCATCAACTGCCACAGTCCATTGGGTGCTGATGGCGTTGCCAAGTATTCTGCGGTGCACGCATCTAGTGAAAAGCTACGGGCCGTGCATGAGAGCTGGGAATCGCAGGAGTCTGTCCCTTGGGTTAAGATTCATCGCCTTCCGGACTTCGTGTTCTTCAATCACTCAGCGCACGTCAATCGCGGCGTCAGTTGCGTCAGTTGTCATGGGCGTATCGATACGATGGAAAAGGTTTACCAGGACAAGCCCCTGTCGATGGCCTGGTGTATCGAGTGTCATTCCAATCCGGACGCGAGTATTCGACCTGTAGAATACATAACCAAGTTGGATTGGGAGCCTCCCGAGGGGAAGACGCGAGAGGAGATAGGGGCTGAACTGCGGGAGCAGTTGGGCATTCATCCCAAAACAAACTGTGCCGTTTGCCATCGTTAGGGTGGTGCGTTAGGGCGATTCGGGGCAATGTGTCGGCTGGCACCTTGGTCTCTGCGAAGTTTGTTTTGGGGCGGCGTTCTCCCGCATGAACCGGTTCGTCGCTCGTCGGTATGATCTTCAAAGTCATTGAGCAGGAATAATTCAGGCAATCAATACGATGCAGGCAAAGCTTCCGATTACAAATCGCTCTTCTGATAGCGATGCGTCGCTAACCGGTTCGGACGGATATTGGCGCAGCGTTGACCAGCTTGAGTCTACGCCTGAGTTCGAGCAGTTCTTGCATCGAGAGTTCCCCCAGGCGGCGTCTGAGTTTCCTGCTGGTGTTTCGCGGCGAAGATGGCTCAAGCTGATGAGCGCTTCCTTGGCCCTCGGGGGTGCTGCGGGGTGTCGCTATGGCCCAGACCAGATTGCACCTTTTATTGTGCGGCCTCCCAGTACTGTTCCTGGTGTGCCGAAGCATTACGCGACGAACTTTGAGCTGGCCGGGCGTGCGGTGCATTTGCTTGTCAGTAATATGGATGGTCGCCCCATCAAGATCGAAGGCAATGCAGAGCATCCGCTGATGCGAGCATCTGAGCCAAACGACCTCTCGGGTGCGGGCTCCCGGTTTGCCAGTGCTGGCACGGATGTTTTCTCGCAGGCTTGTGTCCTGGGGCTCTATGATCAAGACCGGTTGATGCAGGTTTCGCGACGGGTGGATGGCCAGTCGGTCACCTCTAGTTGGGCTGAGTTTGCCGAATACGCCAAAGAGCATTTTGGTTCTTTGGAGAGTGGTGCTGGCCAATCGCTTGCCATATTGATGTCTCCCTCGTTGTCTCCCTCGGTCAATCGACTGGTTGCCCAGGTTGTGAAAGCTTTGCCTAGTGCGTCGGTGGTGATGTATTCGTCGGTCGACGAGTCGCCCCAGCGCGAGGCGTGTTCGCAGGCCGCTGGCAAGCCCGCTGAGTTGTTGCTCGACCTGAGCGCGGCGCAGGTTATCTGTTGCTTAGACAGTGACTTGTTGGGCAATGATCCGAACATGCTGTTGTATTCACGGCAGTTCTCGAAGGGGCGTGAGCCAGTCGTCGGCAAGATGAATCGGTTGTATGCGATTGAATCCCGCTATTCGATTACTGGTTCTACTGCAGATTCTCGCTTGGCGGTGAAGAGTTCGCAGATCGGTGCTTTTATAGTAAGGTTGGAAAAGAAGGTCGACGAATTGCTCGCTGGCGGATCTCCGGCGGTTGCAGCGGATGGTGAAGAGCCCTTTGACAAAGTCGACTCGTCTGCGAAGCTGGCGAGGATCGTTGATGCGATGGCTGAAGACTTGGTGAATCACAAGTCGGCCGGGGTGGTTTCCGTTGGGCCTCATCAGCCGGTCGAAGTGCAGTTGTCGGCACTGCGGATTAACGAAAAGCTGGGCAATGTCGGCTCGACCGTCCGCTTGATGCCTAGTCGGGTTGCCATTGAGGGTGTGCAGCCAGCGAGTCTGTCGGATGTTGTCGAGAGGATGAATTCCGGGGCTATTACGACAGTTTGGGTGCTAGGCGACAACCCTGTTTATGCCGCGCCGGGCGATGTAAAGCTGGGTGAGGCGCTGGCGAAGGTGCCTAACTCGATTTACTTTGCCGAGTTCAGTGATGAGACTGCGGCCGTTTGCTCCTGGTCTGTGCCGGCCGCGCATCCATTGGAGTCTTGGGGGGATGTGTTAGCGGTTGATGGGACGTACGGTATTGGCCAACCGCAGATATTGCCGTTGTTGAACGGGAAGAGTTTACCGGAAGTGCTGTCGATCTTGGCTGGCCGGGAGTTGTCGGGCCAGGAGATCGTCAAGGAGTCTGCGGATGCGATCCGTGGAGAGCCTTTGCCGACCCGGACGTGGAGGCAGGTGCTTCACGACGGTTATCTGGACGGTACGCAGGCAGAAGGAATTGCTCTGGTAAGTGCCGAGGGTCCTTTGCCTACGGGCACGCTCAGTATCGACAGTGCAGAAAATGGAAATCTGGAAGTTGTCTTCACAACTAGTGATGCGCTTTACGACGGGCGTTTTGCCAAGAATGTGTGGCTGCAAGAATTGCCCCAGGCAATCTCGAAGATTGTCTGGGATAACGCTGCATTGGTTGCCCCGGCGACTGCCAAGCAGTTGGGGTTGAAGCAGGGTGAGGTTGTGCGCTTGGCGCGCGGGGGCAAGGAAATCGAGCTGCCGGTGTTCTTGATGCCCGGACACGCACTCGGCTCGATCACGGTGCAGTTGGGGTATGGCCGCGTCTGCCGTGATGAGGCGGTAGATAGTGACAAACAAATTGCTATTGGTACCGATGTTGGGCCGCTCCGCACGGTGGATGCAATGCACATTGCTACTGGGGTTGAGGCCAAAGCCACGAAGAAGTTGCATAAGTTGGTCACGACGCAGGATCATTTTGCCATTGATGAACTTGGCTTGAGCGAGATTGAAAAACGCGCCCCTCGTCTGATTCGCGAAGGAACACTGGAGCAAATCGAGGAGGGTGGCCAAGATTATGTCAAGCATCTCGGCTTGCACTCGCCAGAGTTGGAGTCTCTGTGGGAAGAGCCGATTAACACGCTGGAAAGTGACTCGACGGTTGCCTACCAGTGGGGTATGACGATTGACTTAAATAAATGTACCGGCTGCAATTCCTGTGTTGTTGCCTGCCAATCGGAGAATAATATCGCCGTCGTTGGTAAGGAGCAGGTTGGCAATGGCCGCGAAATGCACTGGATTCGCATTGATCGCTATTTCCGGGGTGAGCGTGACGCACCGCAGATGGTTCATCAGCCTGTTGCTTGTGCGCATTGCGAAACGGCGCCTTGCGAACAGGTTTGTCCAGTCGCTGCAACCGTGCATACCGAGGAGGGTATCAATGCGATGGCCTACAATCGCTGTGTCGGTACGCGATACTGCGCGAACAATTGCCCCTACAAGGTTCGCCGGTTCAATTACTTCAATTACGGTACTGAATATGGGTACTTCTACGGTTGGCAGCAGAAGGGCAAGCTGGAAGAAGCTAGTCGCCAGTTGCAGCAACTGGTGCTGAATCCGGAAGTGTCCGTGCGTGGTCGGGGTGTGATGGAGAAGTGCACTTATTGCATCCAGCGCGTTCAGAATGGCAAGATCCACGCCCGCAATGAGGGTCGAGCTGTCGCCGATGGTGAAATTCAAGCGGCTTGCCAAGCGGCTTGTCCGACGCAGGCGATTACCTTCGGCGATTTGAAGGATCCTTCCTCCAAGGTTTCGCAGTTGCAGCATTCACCGCGCGCGTACGACATGCTGGCTGAGCTGAATATCAAGCCGAGAACGCGGTATTTGGCGCGAGTCCGAAATACGCATCCACGGCTGAAGACCGAAGACCAGCTGAAGGACCCGCACGCAGGCCATGGAGGCGACCATGATACGCACGCAGCGGACGAGCACGCGGCCGAACATGGTGGTGAATCTGAGCATGCGTCTGCGGAGACGCACTGAGATACTGATGTTTAGTCGAGCTTGGCTAGCAAACCCGTTTTTTATTTACTGAATTCCAGCAGAATCCAATACCTGGCATAGCCCATGGCGAGTATAGCTAGTACCCACATCGATAACACGATCGACACACCTGGCCGCAGGACCCCGTTGGTCACTGGCAATCAGACGTATGCGACGGTAACGCATATGGTTTCCAGGATCAGCGAAGAAGCTCAGCCGATGATCTGGTGGATCTCGTTTGCCATCGCCTTTCCCACTCTGCTGATGTTTGGCAGCTTGATCGGATATCTGATCTTGACCGGCGTGGGTGTGTGGGGAAACATGTCGCCAGTGTTTTGGGGTTGGCCTATCGTAAACTTCGTTTTTTGGGTCGGTATTGGGCACGCCGGAACGTTGATTTCGGCGATCTTGTTCTTGTTTCGCCAGAATTGGCGAACCAGTATCAACCGCGCTGCTGAGGCGATGACGATCTTTGCCGTCATCTGCGCCGGTACGTTTCCTGGGATTCACGTAGGTCGAGCTTGGTTGGCTTTCTGGTTGACTCCGTATCCAAGTTTGAATCTTTGGATGTGGCCTCAGTTCCGCAGTCCGTTGCTGTGGGACGTTTTCGCGGTTGGTACCTACGCGTCGGTCTCGTTGGTCTTCTGGTACATGGGCATGATTCCTGACTTGGCGACTTTCCGCGATCGTTCGAAAAACAAATGGCGACGGATGGTTTACAGCATTTTGTGCTTAGGCTGGAGTGGTTCGTCGCGACATTGGATGCGTTACGAAAAGGCATATGGCATTTTGGCCGCTTTGGCTACGCCACTGGTATTGTCAGTTCATACCGTGGTTAGTTTTGACTTCGCGGTGTCACAGTTACCCGGTTGGCACACCACGATTTTCCCACCTTACTTCGTGGCGGGTGCTATCTTCAGTGGATTTGGTATGGTTCTTACGTTGTTGATCCCGGTGCGGGCGATATACAACCTCAAGGATTTGATTACGCCGCGGCATTTAGACAATATGTGCAAGATCATATTGGCCACAGGATCGATGGTTGGATTGGCCTATACCACCGAGTTCTTTATGGCTTGGTACAGCAAGAATCCCTACGAGTTCTTTACTTTTTGGAATCGAGCATTTGGGCCTTACTGGTGGGCCTATTGGGCAATGTTCTTATGTAATGTGATTTCTCCCCAGTTGTTTTGGTTCCGAGTCTTTCGGACTAATACTTTGCTGATGTGGATTGTGACCATTTTCGTCAACATCGGCATGTGGTTCGAACGCTTCGTGATCACGGTCACGTCGCTCCACCGCGACTTCCTGCCGTCGAGCTGGGCGTACTTCAGCCCGACGCTGATCGACATCCTGACCTACGTCGGCAGCTTCGGCCTGTTCTTCACGATGTTCCTGCTGTTCTGCCGGTTCCTCCCGATCCTCGCCATCAGCGAGATCAAGGGCGTGATGCCGGAGGCCAACCCGCACCA
>JAGQPR010000310.1 GCA_020426625.1 Planctomycetales bacterium | reverse complement strand
AGAATTCCTCTCAATCGGGGAATTCTGGCGAATCCCACTACGGACCAATCCTAATTTTTAGCTGTCCCAAACCACTAACTCTCGCAAGTTGATTTGGAAGGCCAGTCGAAGTCAAGGATCCATGGTGCATGGCGCTGATCGAATTGCGAGATATCCGACGGGTCTATGACTTGGGCGAAGTCGAAGTGCATGCGCTGCGGACGGTGACCTTGGATATCGAACGCGGCGAGTATGTGGCTTTGATCGGTCCAAGTGGTTCGGGTAAGTCCACTCTCATGAACACGCTCGGATGTTTGGACCGACCTACCCACGGCAGCTTTCGCCTTGACGGCGAGGAGATTGTCGATATGTCCCGCGATGAACGGGCCCGGATCCGCAATCGTCAACTGGGATTCGTCTTTCAAAACTTTAACCTGCTGAACCGAACTTCGGCCGTCGAAAACGTTGAACTACCGATGCTCTATGCCAAGGGCATCTCAGCTGGCCAACGCCGACAACGCGCTATCGAAGTGTTGCAGCAGGTAGGACTGGGAGATCGTATCCATCACCACTCCAGCCAGCTTTCCGGAGGGCAACAACAGCGAGTTGCTATTGCCCGCGCCTTGGTGAACAAGCCGTCAATACTGATGGGTGATGAACCGACCGGCAACCTGGATACCAAGACAAGCCGCGAAGTGATCGGCTTATTCCGCCAATTGAACGAGGAGTCTGGCCTAACCGTTATCCTAGTAACACATGATCCGGCCGTCGCCAGAAACGCCAAAAGAATCATTGTGCTCAGGGACGGCGAAGTGGTCGAGGATACCCGGGATTTCGCCCGTGCGCTCGCGGTACTCAGCGCCGAGTCGGAATTGGGATAGCGAGGCCAGTTGGTACGCGTGTTATGTTACCGCATGAAGCGATGTGATATAGTCGGTGTGTCGTAATGCTGGCGACACATGCGCCAAGCTCAAGATACAGTCGTTTGCATCTGTGGTTCGGCAAGCGTCGGGCTTCAAGGCCAAATGTGTCGCCAGAGCCAGCTCCTAATTGGACATCACCTCTTTCGATCAATCGCCTGGCAAATCATCAAACCTCTCTGAATACAGGCTTTACGTCGATTCGGTGCGCCACCCCTTGGAAAACCGAGGCTAACGCCCAAACGGCCGATTGAATGACGCTGTCCTACTAATCTCGCGAGGACTTTCGATGGAAGCCAGATTTCGTCACAGCCCAGTTTTTATGATCACGCTCTGCGCAATGCTCTTTACATTGGCTGTGCCTTGCGGCGGCCAAGCACCGCAATACTCGCTGATTCTGCGGGGCGGCCGTCTAGTCGATGGGACCGGCAACCCGTGGTTTCAAGGCGACGTTGCCATTGCTGACGATCGCATTGCTGCGGTTGGAAGTTTCTCAGGAAGCGGGAAGGTCGAAATCGACGTCTCCGGGTTGGTGGTCGCTCCCGGCTTTATTGATATGCATTCCCACTCGGATTGGACATTGTTTGAAGACGGCGACGCCCAAAGCAAAATCCGTCAAGGTGTTACCACTGAGGTGCTAGGTGAAGGCGCTTCTGGCGGTCCCAATGTAGGCAGCGCGCCAGTCAAGAATGTAGAAGTCGGCGGGCAAGACAGGCAAATCCGTAGCCTGGGAGATTATTTTAACGCACTTGAAGAATCGACCTGTTCGGTCAATGTGGCCAGCTACGTCGGCATCAACAATTTGTGGCAGAGCGTGATGGGCAATTCTTTTGACCGACCATCGCCAGCACAACTTGATCAGATGAAACTGCTTCTGGAACAGGCAATGCAGGACGGTGCATTCGGGCTGTCCTCTCAGGTGATGACCCCTCCCGGCTCATTGGCCACCACCGACGACTTGATCGAGCTGTGTAGTGTCGTGCACAAATACCATGGGATCTATTCCACGCATATTCGCAATGAAGGTATCGGTGTTTTCGATTCGGTCAATGAGGCCATTCGTATTGGAGAACAAGCGGATGTGCCTGTGGATGTGATTCATTTGAAAATCGCCGATGAGAAATTCTGGGGCAATATGCGGGGTGTGATCGAGTTGTTTGAAAACGCCAGAAAGCGAGGCGTCAATGTCCAGGCGAACGTCTATCCCTACACGCGGGGAAACAACAACTTGAGCAGCATTGTCCCACCCTGGGCACACGAAGGTGGTAAATCGAGGATGTTAGCGCGCATCAAGGATCCCGTGGAACGTATCAAGATCAAGCGTGATATCGAAAACGGTATCCCCGGTTGGTACAACCACTATACGGCGGTCGGGAAGGATTGGGGGCGCATGCTCATCAGTGCCCCCGGCCCATATCAAGGTATGACCATGGACCAAGTGATTGCCGATAAAAGAAAACTACCAGACTCGGCCTCCGATGCGTTAGACATCTTTCTGGATTTATTACACGAACAAGACGGCTCGGTCAGCACCGTGTACGCACATCACGAAGAACGCGACATGAATTTGGCAATGAGCCAGCCATGGTGTTCGATCGGCTCTGACGGTTCGGCCTTGTCTACCACCGGCCCACTGAGGACCGGCAATCCACATCCTCGCAACTTTGGCACATTCCCACGAGTTCTTGGCCGGTACGTGCGTGAATTGGGGGTCCTTCAACTGGAAGACGCCGTGCGGAAGATGACGTCTCTCAATGCGGCCAAGTTAGGTATCTACGATCGAGGCATTCTGCGTCCGGGTTTCTACGCAGACCTTACCGTCTTTGATCCTCGAACCGTGCAAGACTTAGCCACTTTTACCGACCCATTTCACTATAACGAAGGAATTGTACACGTAATTGTTAACGGCAAGCTGGTGCTCAACGCGGGAGAACACACCGGCGCCAAGCCGGGTGACGTCCTCCGCAAGGCGCAACCGAGGTAATCTACGTCGGCAGCTGGCACCATCCCCAGCAATCAATATCCTGTAAGTAGGATATACATTCAGCGCTCAGGTCAGTCACGGCTCTTTTTCAGTTCCGACGATGGTTCCTTGACTTGCAAGGTTGGATCCAGTTTGGGGTCGTACTTGGAACCGGCCGACACTTGAGTCATCGTGATGCGCACTTTTGTCGGAAAAAAACGTTCGTGATCGGCCCGTTTGTGAGCGTGTCCCTGCCCGCCTGAATCGTCCTTGATCACCAAGTCCATTTGTTTGATGCCTTTGGACCAGACGATCGAGTCATTTTCCCAAAAGGATTTCATCGATACATCTTGCTCGTAAACTCCGGTTTTGGTGTAAACCACAGTACCAGTACAGCCGTAACCGTTTTTTTGGCCTTGGTTGGGTATGTAACACAGGCTCCAGGTTGTTGGGGCCTCGCCAGCGGGCTTTTCCAGGACTTCCAGGCGAATGTGTACGGTACCATTGCGGTAATCGACTGGCTGTGTCCAGTCGCTTGGCCGCTTTGGATTCAACATGTCGCCTTTGACGTAGTAATGGGACTTACTCGGACGGGAATTATCCGCATCCATTTTGGTGTAGACAAAAGTTTGATCGAACAAGACGAACTGTTCCGCCTGAGAATGCGAAACTGACATCGCAACTACAATGGCGACTAAAGCTGTGGAATGCTGCCAGTGCTTTGGGTATCGGCAACAACCAGCCAGCGCTAGTCTTATAATCCGGATGGCACGATTCAGAATTGGCATGCTCGATCTTTCTTTGCAATCTTCTGGAACTGCGGAAAAACAACTTGGGCGTTTCCATTGTAGCCACCACGCGCCGTCATGAATAACCTGGACTCGGGTGGACCAAGGGTGGAACGAGAAAGCGCGGAGGACGCGGAGTTGTAGGTGCCATCTGCCGGATGGTTCCTGACGCACAAGGTGGCCTGGGAGAACAAGGGTTTCCGATGGAACCCCAGATTCCGCCAGCAAGCGGAACCTACTTGCATGCGAAAACCCATGCGGATCGAAAAACAGCCACCACGCTCTGTCACTATGCTTGACCGAATCGATAGTGGGCATCAATTCCTGTCGAGATGAACTGCAGCCATCACGCGCCGCCGTGAACATCAACTGGATGAACGGCCAGGTTATTTCTCCGCAGATCCGGGGCGAAATTCAATCGGTCAATCGATTTGGTCGCGAGGACCAACATAGATGTTGGCGAATTCGACGGCGCCACCCGCTTCCAGCTCGACGGGGCCACTGGCACTGCTGGGACTTGCATCGCCAACAACGTGACCATTGACGGTAAGCTGAAAGCCATCGCCTCGCTTGATTCTCTCGATGCGATTCCACTTTCCGTTCGGCTCCAAGAACTTGTGAATAGCAGGTTCGCTCAACAGAATTGTCATTTCGCTTCCAATGGAAATGGCCGCCATGCTTTCTTCATCCTTGAGCCGCACGTCGACGACAAGATTTGCGTTTTCAAATGGACGCGCCGAGCGAAGTTTTGTCTTTGTTTTCGGTGACGAACAGGACAAGACCCAGTCATTTGCCTTCCAGTGATTCGCGTCGCCGAGCCAGCCTTCCAGGCTCAATCCGTTGTAAATCGACTGGTAACCGCGATCGGCAATAGCGACTTGCGACTGCGGAATGCCTTCCGAAGGCAATTCTTGGATGCGGACGTTGCGGTACTCGACCACACCACCTTCCGATTCGAGGCAAATGTAGCCCTGACTGGGAACGCACTTGCGGCCACGTGTAACGAGCTTTCCATTGACCGCCAAACTAATTTCGCCGCTGCGACCTTCGATTCGATAGTGATTCCATTCGGGACTTGGGTTCGACCGGAATTCAGTAGGGAAGGCACGGCTGCCACCTCGTCCGTTTATAGGCGTCATTTGAGCACCATGGATTGGAAAAATATCCCCATGCGTTGTATGACTCTCGTTATTCCCGTAGTCATTCTCCAAGACCTGCACTTCGATACCGCGATGGAAAGGCACTCCCCGCGATGTGATGTCGTCTGCCCAGATGAAAACGCCCGCGTTTCCTTTCGGGACTAAGTGCCGCCATTCCAACTCCATGACAAAGTTTTGATACATTTTGGCAGTGCGAATCTCGCCGATAGGCTTGCCGGAACAAACGATCACTTCTCCTTTATACGACCAGGTTTCGGCGGGCGTGTTGGTCAGGACCCAACCCGAAAAATCCTTGCCATTGAACATTGGTTGCCAAGGCTCTTGAGCGCTCGCTGGCACCGCCAGGCCACTGAGTACAAGTCCCCAAAAAACAGTCCACAGAAATCGTGTGTGCATGGTGAAGAAGCTCCTCAGGGAATCGCTGACGAATGGATATATTTGCAAGCTGGTGCCGTCACGGTAAATCATTCCATAAAGCCGTAAGCTAACCATCTTAATGCATGTGGGAGCGTTGATCGTTCCACCGCCGCGATTTCGCTTCGCTTCTGGGCAACGAGCCCGCTTCGACAAGCGTAACTGGAACGCGCAAGCCGAGCTGCAGCATCATTCGCTTGGCCAGTTGTTCGCAAGCGCTTTGGTCGCCTTCTATCTCGATTGACAACTGGTCCAACTGGCGATCGCGAGTGACGTTAACGCGATATTCAACAATCGCTTCAAACTCGCGGACGATAGCATCTACACTACTCGGAAAGACATTTACTCCACGAATAGTGACCATGTTATCGACTCTGCCAACAATTCCCTCTGGTAGCCACAGGAATCGACAAGTTACTTCTGGCCCGGGACGCACTGCGCGGACTGCGTCGCCCGTTCGATAGCGGATCACTGGGGCGCCAATGCGTCCCAAACTGGTGAGAACGAGTTCGTACAAGTCTGGATCTTCTACACCGCTCAGCGGTAGCAACTCAGCAATAAAGCTGCATTCGTTGACATGCAGCCCTGGTCGATCAGGCAAGCCAAACCCCCATGGACCTATCTCAGTAGCGCCACTGTGATCGATGACCTTCGCCTGCCAGCCGTGTTCTATTCTTGCGCGTGTGGCGGGAATGCTACCGCCGGACTCGCCAGCGACAATGAGACGATCGACCGCCAATTCTCCCAGGCGGAATCTCTCAACTTCAGCGACCTCGATCAAATGCAAGGCGTAGGAAGGAGTGCAACAAACCACAGTGGCCTTGGCTTGCCTCATGAATTCCAATCGAGCTATTGACGAGAGTCCCCCGCCAGGAATAACCAATGCGCCGCGATCAACACACGCCTGATGAGCGCTCCAAAAGCCGATGAAGGGACCAAAGGAAAACGCCATGAAAACGCGATCTTGTGGTGTGACTTGTGCGGAATGCAGTACTGGCTGCCACGATTCTGACCACCATCGCCAATCTTCTTCGGTATCCAATACCATAAGCGGGCTACCAGTGGTCCCGCTGGTGCGATGCATTCTTGAATAGGTGTCTGGAGAGTAGGTGTGATGTGTGCTGATTCCTGTTTCCGATTCAGTTGCACTGGCGACCAATTCACTTTTTTCCGTGAAAGGCAATTGCCCCAAATCTGCGAGCGAAGCTAATTTAAGGTGCGGACCGAGTTTTGCGCGGTAGAAAGCGTTGCGGGGAAGCATTCGCTGGAACTGATTGTTCAAACACTCCAACTGCCAACGCTCGATCTCCTCGGGTGGCCAGTCCCACATGCGGTCGCCCCGACTCGCATATGCGGGAGACAGTCCCGTTGGTTGGAGCGATGGTTCATGATTCGAAGACACTTACCGAGACCCTGTGCTTTGCTTTCGGCTGGATTTACACGTGACTGCAAACACAAGGCCCAGGCGAAAGACGAGTTTTACGAAGTGGGCGAAAGCTCAGCGAGCTGCATTCACAGACGGATCGCCAGCGTATATGAGAATTAGTAGCCAGGCAATCATGGTCTGATCCTAAAACTGCAGAAATCGTCGCCGTCAGCGAACGCATGTGTGGTCAGAGGGCGGTCATTGTTCAGGGCCTGCACCTTTACGCTTTGATGGTTCAGTCTTGTTTGTCTTTGGTCTTCTCGTACTTGTGTGGTAACGCAGTGACCCATGCTGCAGCTTTTGCAGAAAGCTGGTTTGCGATTTTTGGATGCTGCGCGGCGATATTCGTTGATTCCGCCGGGTCAGCTGCAAGGTCGTAGAGTTCCTTTTCACCGGCGTTCTTGCGTGTGGGAAGTCGCAATTTCCACTGGCCCTCGCGAATGAAGGCATCGCTGCCTGGCGAGCTAGTCTTCCAGAAAAGCGGTTTGCTGCGGACGTGAACACTTTTGCCAAGCCACGCGGCGGAAGCGTCTTCTCCGTCAAAGTCAGCAATATTAATTCTTGCGCCCGCGATGGCACAAAGCGTCGGTAACCAGTCCACGCCGCTGATGACCGATTGGCTATCCACGCGATCCGCGGGCACGTGGCCGGGCCAGCGTACGATCCAGGGCACGCACTGGCCGCCCTGCCACATCGTGTGCTTGCCGCCACGCATCGGCCCGTTGTAGCCCATAAGATGATCACGCAATCCGCCCTGTCCCGCTTTCGTCATGTCGGCGCCTTGGTCAGAGTTGAAGACGACAATCGTATTCTCACGCAGGCCGAGTTCATCGATCCGTTTGAGAAGCCGCCCAACGCTGTCGTCGAGCGATTCGACATCGGCCAGGAAACGGCGCATGGCGTCGTCGACATTGCCGCCTCCGTTGCGCACCGCATTAAACTTTACTTGCATCTGCGGAGAGAAGTCGCTGTCCTTTACCTTCAGTCCACTCCACCGCTGAACAAGAGAATCGACTGGATCAACCGCATGATGTGGAATGTGTCCCCATACATTCACATAGAACGGCCGGTCCTTGTGCTGTTCGATGAACTGGATGGCATCGTCGTAGATGTGTGCGTCGCGTCCACGGTCGTCGAGCCGTTTCTCTTTGACGTTCCGCTGTTCGTTCAACATGCCGATGACATCGATCCCATAAGTATCGGGAATTGGGTCGGGACCAATGTGCCATTTGCCAAAGTGGCCTGTGGCATAGCCGTTCTTGTTCAGCAGTTCCGTGATAGTCACTCGCTCAGCGAAGCCACCGTTTGCTGGGTAGGTCGGAAATTTCGCAGGAAACCATGACGTCATCAGACCCGTACGTGCGGGACAGCAGGTGGCGCCCGTCGCTTGGAACTGTGTAAAACGCGTACCGTCGCGGGCGAGCGAGTCGATATTCGGCGTGCGCGAATACGGGTGCCCATAGCAATGCAGATCCGCCGCACCAAGATCATCGGCTAAGAGAAATACGATGTTGGGTTTCACTGACTCGGCAGCCAGCGTCATGCGCACCGGCAGCAAGCCGCAGACAATGAATAGCAGTGTAAGAGATAGTTTCATGGCAGGTTATCGGATCATTCTTTTGGGCTCAGTTGCTCTATCATTCTAGGGTAGTACCCAAACCATGACAGTGTCGGCTTGATTGAAGAGGCTAGTTAACGGCCCTTGACCCCGTTGACGCTGAGCTCCCAGGGCTTTGCTAGGGACCAGAAACCTGTGTTTCTGAAAGCTCAGTTCGCAGTCGCAAAAGTCCATCGCTCGATATCGCAGTGTCATTCAAGTACAGTTCTCGCAGCCCTGGCATTTGCAACAGATGTTCGATTCCTCTGTCGGAGATGCGCGTGCCCCAGAGACGCAAGACGCGGAGATCCGGCAACCGTGCGATGTGCGGCAGGACTGCATCAGAGACGGCTGTGCGGTTAAGCCCGAGTTCGACCAGCGAGTGACAGCCACTTAGAGACGCCACTCCGTTGTCTGTCACGCGCGTGCCATAAAGATCGAGCAGCACCAGTCCGTTGTTCCCTGCAACCGTCTGCAATCCAGCGTCGGTAATCTCCGTTCCGCCCAGTTTCAACGCGAAGCGAGGCTTTGACTTCAGCGCATCACTCAGGCTCAGCAATTCAGTGTCTTGTAGACTTCGATCTTCGAATGAGTAACCGCTAACGGATCCAACATTCTCATTGCCAACCCTCCAGTCGTCTATCTCGAATTCGTGGCCACCGAGTTCCTGGACCATTTCCTTCAACGGGTCGCTGGCCAACAGTCGATTTAGGCCTCCCGGTGTTCGCCAGCCAATCCAACTGACCGAAAGAGCACAAAGCGCGAAAAATGATACGTGCATCCACCCGGGTGCGTGGGCGAGGGCCTTAAGGAAGCCGTGTCGTCGCTCGACCGGCTCACCCTGATGCAGTTCTACTCCGAGCGCCGTGGCGAGTTGCTCGGCGAAGGGCGCGAGTTTCTCTGTCGCGATTTCGGGGTGCTGTTCACGGCTGTCAGTGACGAGTAGTGCCCGCCGGTTGCCTCGACTCACAACGTCCAGCTGCGCATGGTAGACGTTTTCAGTCGTTCCCAGCGAGCTTCGCATGGAACGCACGTCGTAGTCGGCCCGCAATTCCAGGGCTTCGACGTCACTGAAGGCGACGTTTGTTGGACGTGTCGCTGCGGGAGCGAAGCGAATGCTTCCACGCTGCCAATCGATGTCGATCACACCGGTTTCTCTGTCTCCTCCGGCAAGATGCATCGCACCAATCAGGGACATTGGTATGGCGGCAACTGCGAAGGCTTCCCAGAGCGGCAGCCGGCCCCCCGTGAGTTCCGAATACGCTAACACAAAGCTGCCGCCCAGCAGGCCGAACAGCACTCCATAAATTGCCATGATCAATGTCCACTCGCCCAAACCTGGAGATGGCACGTGGATGGTCACATGAGTGCCAACATCCCACCGGGGAAACTTGGTCACTTGGAAGAATGGCTGCTTTTCAGGCGATGGAGCTGATTGATTCATGGGTTCCTATGCTCGCGAAGCACCGGGGATACCTGATTGTACCTGACAAACGCCAACATTATTGACCAGTCAATGTGAAACCGCATGAAGGAATTCAGGCACGGCACAACAATGAGTCCAGGAATCAAAAGAGAGATCGTTGCAGCCCAGTATAAAGCAATCTTCGCAGTCTCGAGCGAGTGGCAGGTCGTGTTGGTCCGCCGCCGAGGCGATTGCGTTCGCTTCATTCGCGTTTCGAAACGCTACTATGCTACGGAAAAACCTAGGTAAATATTCGCCGAAGGGGTGAATGGAGCAATTGATCTGGCGTGGACT
>JAGQPR010000030.1 GCA_020426625.1 Planctomycetales bacterium | reverse complement strand
TATTCATCCACCGGTGACACTTTTGAGGCGTTGCCTGAGTGGCAGCGGTCTTGCGGAGCATCTGGATTCTCGGATTCGGTTTCGGTGAGCGGTCCGACAGCTGTTTTTGTAAAATGCTCAACATTGGTTTCGATCAGTTGCCGCGATTCGCTGGCTGAATTGGGTACGACTACGACCTCTTCGCCAGAAACCGATTCAGTGGCTCGAGAACTGATCGCCCTTTCAATGACGCTGCGTTCCTGTTGGATTTCGAATCGCCAAGCGCTCCCGGTGTCTAGCAATTCCAGTTGCTTGAGACGGCGAAGGGCCGGTTGCCAGCGCTGCGTATGGCGCAAGACGCCCACCAACAGTAGCAGAGCCTCCGCATCCCGCGGAAAGCGATGCACAATCTCCAACAGGATCGCTTCGGCTTCGAACCAGTTGCCCTTGAGGTATTCCTCCTGAGCTCGGCAAAACTTGTTCGATGATTCTTCTGAAGTGATCGACAAAAGTTCACGCATGGAGGCCCAGCTGCGCAAGGTCTCGTATACCCAGAAAACACTCAACAGGCTCCACAGAACTCGCACGAGCCATAACGAAAACCAAGCTGGCCAGACGAATGTTGCTAGCATTAAGAGGCAAACGGACCAAACAAATAGCACGGAGATGAACAAACCGCCAGCCATCCCGCGATACCAGGCTGCAGGCAAACCGGGAATCAAACATACATATCGGAAAGCCATCAAATTGTTGCAAACTCCGCGAGAATTGATCCGAAACGACTGGGCTGCCGATTAGTTGCGTAATGGAGGCGATTTCACTGCCAAGCCGATGTAGGCTCCAATCCAAACTTGTACCGAAATCCTTCACTCAATCGCAAACTCACTTTGGAGCCATGCAGGCAATTCTTGGGCATCATTTACCAATGCTAGCAAACCCAATACATTGACACTCCTGAGTTGAAAGCGCAGCCCCGGCAACTGTTTTCCACTTGAAGTTGCCACTCTCAGGGACGGGAACGTCGGATGCTTGACTCGCACGATACGCACAATGCACCTATCCCAAGCGGGGAAGCGGCAGCCCGCATTCAATTTGTTAGCGCGGCGGTCCTGGTTGTTTTTCTGCTCGCTTGGGTCGCCTCGTTCTATCCGTTCAACGATTGGCTGGATGTAGCTGGCAGACCCTTGGGCGCTGATTTCTCGATGTTTTATGTCGCCGGTCAAGTGGTTTGGGATGGCGCAAGCGAGCAGTTGTATAACCAGGCCGAACACCAGCAGCGATTGCAACAGTTGTTTCCAGGAATCGCCAAGGACTTCGCGCTACCCTATCGCTATCCACCCGTGGTCGCGCTGTTGGCTGCGCCGCTGGCTGCCCTACCCTACCCTGTGGCATATTTTTGCTTCACGGCGCTGTCGATTTTCGCCTGGAGGACAGCCGTTTTACAAATCATTCACGCCTGCCCAACGCTAGCCACAAACTGGCTGAGGACGTTTCGGCTGGTGATTTATGCCTGGCCGGTCGCGCTGGAGACCTTGGTCGGCGGCCAAGCGTCCATGCTGGCGTTGCTAATAGCGATCAGTGGATTTGCGATGATCGCTCAACAGCGATTTGCGACAGCGGGAATCGTGCTGGCTTTAGCGTCCTACAAACCAAATGTGCTTGCCATTCTTATCTTGGCGTTAATCGTGCGATCGCCTCGTATTCTGTGGGGGTTGGTTCCAACGACTGCACTGGTCGCGTTGTTGTGCCTGATCCCCAATGGAATCCAGGGAATCTCGGATTACCGCGAGTTGGCATCGCAGTTAGCAAGTGGTACGTGGGATCTAGACACTCCGCAATGGAAAGTACACGGACTTGCCAACTGGTTCGCTGCGTTCGACGCGAGTGGCCGACTGTGGTGTACTGCTGCGGGCGCTGCCTTGGCCGTTTGCCTAGCTTGGCGGATGCGGCGTGTCGCAGTCGGAAATCGGCTCGATGGGATTTTTTGGAGTACTCTTATTTCCATCAACGCCTTGTTTAATTCGTACACTCCCATCTACGATTTGGTAATGCTGTCAGCTGGCACAGCGTTGACACTGGAGTATGCCCTGAGCAAGACGAAATCCACATTCTCGTCCATCGCAGCGCAGGACGAGCAAGTGACGTTTCCTGGGAGGATTCCGGCTTGTTCAAGAAATGTTGACCAATTCTCAGCTCGCGACGTGTTATGGGCTCAGCTTGCGCTGGCAGCCGCATTCTTTGGGCCGCACGCTTCGCAGGCGATTGCCAAGGGAACTGGCTGGCAAGTCTTTAACCTGATTCTGTTGGCTGCCACAGTTTGGCAAGCTCAATTCGTGATTCGCGGCACTTCCCGGGCCTCGCAGTGTTTCCACGAACGATGAGCATCTTTTTGCGCATCTCGCTTGTTGCTGCACAGTATTTGATCAAGTTTGTTCACTCGCAGCACGCGAAGAGAATCGCTTCACAAAAATAGCTGCGCAGCCCTGACTGCACTTTCATTCCGCTTTCGGAAGAGGCGACAACCGGGTAAACTGACGCCAAACGATAACTATTCGATGTCCACTGGAACAAGAGCGGAATTGCAGCGATGAGCGACGCCAAAGTCAGAGGTTTTGTACATTTGATCGAGGACACCAAGACGTTTGGGCAGAAAGGCTTTCGCAAACGTCTGGTGGTACTAGAACAAGACAACGGTCGCTTCCAGAACTATATTCCAGTGGAATTCCTTCAGGATGCTTGCGATTCCGTCGACAGGATGAAACAAGGTGATGAAGTTGAGATCACTTATCGATTGGGCGGTCGCAAGTGGCAGCGTGATCCCCAGAGCGAAGTGAAGTACTTCCTCAGTTGCGAGGCGTTGAATTTTACCGTAGTTGGCGGTGCAACGTCGGTCGTCGACGCCGACCCATTTTCAGCCAACCCGAACGACGCCTTGGCCGAAGCAGCCTTCGAAGAAGACGACGAAGTTCCATTTTAGCCACCATCCTTCCTAGCTGCAGCTTGGCAACTCATACTCTCACGGGCTCACGCAGAATCGCCCGATCCCGTAAGCCGACCTCAGGCACCGGACGCTGCGCGTTAATGCCAAATCACCATGAAGCAACTTGTTGCGTCAAGTCGAGACCTGCATCCGTCCATCCGGATGAACGGATATAGGTGCGCTTCGGCCGTTTGACTTGGACGTGAACCAACGTGAACACTGCACTCAGCGAACGTACAACCGGCCGCTTACGCGTCGCGGCTCACAAGAAATATGTGAGCCGTGGGCCGTAAGGCCACGGTTAATACCCGATACCGCTTACGCGTCGCGGCTCACATAAATCAACAAGCCGCTAAGGCACCGGGTTCTTATCACGTGAGCTTCGCGTACTGGAGTGTCCAGCCGGAAGGGTGTTGCGGTTCGAAAAAGTTCGAGCGGGTCGCGGCATAAGCCCTCACCGCCAAGGACTTAGATCAATGACCCTGGGTTACGTTTCGCTCGCCGGTAGCTCGCAACACTCACCCAGGGCTACCCGCTGCCGCTACTCCGTAGCTGGACCTGTTGGATGTCAATCCTCGAACGCTGCCCATTAGCAGTTCGCGCCAAGAGCAGCCAAGTCAGTCGATGAGGCGAACGCAGCACACAATGCATCGCGCTGAAGAATTAATGTATTGCCCTCGTGGCAACGATCTCGCTGAGGGCGTCGCGTATCCTATTGAAGACATCGTGCCATTGGCCAATCACGGACTGACGAAACAAGCGGGCTGAAGGGTACCACGGCGTATCGTCCCGTGCGAGCAACCAGCGCCAGTCGGGAACATACCCGAGCGCTATCCAAGTTGGTATTCCCAGGCCGCCAGCCAAGTGAGCTATGGCTGTGTCGCTAGTAACGACCAGATCCAAGGTCTGCATGATGGCGGCTGTATCCATGAAAGCACCACTGGATTTGTCCACGTCGGCGGGCAGCAAAGTAATTGCCCTGGCGCCCTGCCAACCAGCCAGCTGCTCGGTACCAAATCCGCTTTGCAAGCTGATCAATTCGACTTGAGGCAACGCTGCCAACGGTTCAAAAACGGTCAAAGGAATACTGCGAAATGCGTCTGCCTGATGGTCTGGATTGCCCTGCCAGGCGATGCCGACTCGCAGCTTGCGAACATCCGCTGGTAGCTTCTCCAGCTGGCGGCGGCCAGCTCCAGTTGCAAAGTACTTTTGCCAGTAGCCGCATTGTTGTTCCGTCGAATTCAGATAAGGACACTCGCCGGGAATCGACTGCAAATTAACTTGCAACACATCGGCGCAGTCGACGAGCGAGCACTGGTAATGAAAACTGGTTGTTGGGGTCAGGGTATTTGGATAAACGGCGCCTAGATTTCGACAAGACTGCAACAGCGCGATCAATTGAGGCTGACAATGGACCAAGGTTTTGGCGCCAAGCTTTTGCAACTCAACCGCAAAGCGCACGAAGTGCAACGTATCGCCCAGCCCCTGTTCGGCAGTCAGCAAGATGGATTTGTCAGTGAGATCTTGCCCCTGCCATATGGGCACGTTGGGATAAGCTCGATTGAGATCCCCCACACGCCAGCGCCAGCGGTATTCTTGCCAGCCCTCTTCGAATCGCCCTTGCAGCAAATACAGTACGCCCAGATTGCGATGCAATTCTGCTTCGTTGGGATTCAGCTGCAGGGCGTGTAGATAGTATTTCAAACCTTTATCTAAATTGCCGCTCCAGACGTGCAGTGTCCCGCGATTCTTGTAGGCATTTAGATAATCAGGCTTGAGATCAATGGCTCGCTGAAAGGACTGGTCTGCTACTTCAAATTCGCCGAGATAGCGCAAGGAGTTTCCGCGGTTGTTCAATGCAACGGGGAATTGCTCATCGATTTGCAAAGCCCGATCGTAGGCATTCACTGCATCTTGGTACTTATGCTGGTCATGCAATACAATCCCCAAATAACACCAGGCATAGGCGTTCTGCGGCGCATGCCTGAGGACTTCCCGATAAATCTGTTCGGCGGCCGTAAATCGTTTCTGTTGATGTATATTCCAGCCGCGTTGAAGTTCTTGTTGCACGTTATCCGTAACAGTCATCGTCAGCCTCAAAACAAAAAACCTCAAGCCAAAACAGTTGTTTCAGCTTGAGGTAGAAAAATGATAATTGACTTTGCCAGCGTTCTAGTCCAGAAAGCCCACCAAGTCTTGACTGCGGCTGGGTTGTTGCAGCTTGCGAACCGCTTTGGCTTCGATTTGACGAATGCGCTCGCGAGTCACTTTGAAAATGTGGCCCACTTCTTCGAGCGTATAACTGTAACCATCGCCAAGTCCATAACGCAGCTTGATGATCTCACGTTCGCGATAACTAAGAGTTTTCAGTACGTGATTGATGCGATCGCGAAGCATTTCTTGCCCCGCGCCGACCGCTGGGCTTTCCGCGGTCCCATCCGGCAACAGGTCGCCGAATTGGCTGTCCTCGCTGTTTCCAACTGGTCGATCCAAGCTGATAGGATAGCGGCTCATCGCCAGCACCCTGCGCGCCTCCTCGATCGTCGTTTCCGCCCGCCGTGCCGTTTCCTCCAGCGTGGGTTCACGCCCAAGTTCTTGCAGCAACTGACGGGAAACGTTCCTCACCCGCGACATGGTTTCTACCATATGCACGGGAATGCGAATCGTACGGCTTTGATCAGCAACAGCGCGAGTAATTGCTTGGCGAATCCACCAGGTGGCGTAAGTACAGAACTTAAATCCACGGCGGTATTCGAATTTGTCCACTGCCCGCATCAGGCCTGCATTTCCCTCTTGAATCAGATCCAAGAAGCTCAGGCCTCGATTGCGGTACTTTTTGGCAATCGATACCACCAGACGCAGGTTGCCCTCGGACAATTGCTTCTTGGCTCGCTGGTATTCGTTGAATACGTTGCAGACCATATCGAAGCGATTGCGCAAGCTACTGGGGGTTTCTTGCGTGGCGATCAGCAATTCACGGTACTCGCGCAGCAATTCGGCGCGCTGTGCAGCTGAGGCTCGGTCACCTTCCAGGTGATCGATCTCTTTGCGCAGCTCGTCAATCCGCCGGCTGAATTTCATCAAGTCGATAATTCGCGGCTCGAGACGTTGCGTTCTTAAACCGAGTTCTTCCACTAAGCGCACCGCTTTGCGACGACGCCGGGCAAGTGCCGACCAGGCTTCTTTCCGCCGAGCTTTTGATTCAGACGCGTTAAGTGCGATTCGATAATCGCGAGCATTCCTCTTCAGGAGCACGTCCAGCGTTTTCAAGTTGTGCGGCAGGCGACCAAGAATTTGATCTTTTTCAAGCCGATCAGTGACGGACACTTGGACCGTTCGATCAAAGGGTAATTCTCCGGTGTGAACTCGTTTGAGAATCTTGTATGCATACTGCATTACAAAGTCACATTCGAGAAGCTTTGTCCTGAACCGTCGCCGTGTAACTTCAATAGCTTTTGCCAGGCGAATCTCTTCATCTCTCGTAAGGAGAGGGATTTCACCCATTTGCGTCAAATACATACGGACCGGGTCATCGGACCAAGTTTCCGCCTCTTCCTCTGCGGCGGCCAACAGCTCCTCATCACTTTCAAGCTGAACTTCACCTTCCGCTGCCAAGCCATCGTCTTCAGGTAGCGAATCGGAAGCAGCCGTATCGTCGTCGTCGATCGGCAACTTCTGAAAACTATCTAAATCGTCCTCGGCTGCGCGCGGGGTGTCGTCGTCGAATTCGTCCAGCAATACATCGAACAAGGCGATACTCCTAAATTTGCCAAAATGACCGATTAGCTTCGTCCGGGTGCGTGTCCGCCAATGGAGACAACAAAGAAGATTCGTTGGTCAATACGAATCCCCCTAAGTCTACCACCTACTCGTGACACGACCGAAACGTTGCGGCAATTTGTAAAAGGTTGCGAATAGGCAAAATATGACCCGTCGATCGTCACCCAGTTTGAAGGAGATCTCTGCAACCGCGCGATTTCCATCGAACGCGTAATCCGTAAAAGTCGGATCTCTAGCAAGCTAAGGCAATTGACCGGTCTCATCTGTCGAGAAAAGCTGGCGAAGGTGGCCCAGGCTCCGATTGGGAGTCGCATGCGGCAATCAGCGCGATCCACACAGTCCTTCTCGACGTAAAACCTTTACTTGGAACACCGCAATCGTTCTTGAGGCACCGTCAAGTCATTGGACTTGGTTGCTAATCAAGTAGATTGGGTTTGGATCGCTGAAATCATCCGATTCCATCGTGTCACACAGAAACAACGTTAGTTGTGAGAAAGCAGCTACTAGTGAATTATCACCCCCGCCGTCAAATGATTGACCGGTCTTGCCTTTGCTTGCTCAATCCCCATGTGCTTCACGAGCAAGAAGCTCGACATCAGACAACGTTCATGTCAGAATGCGACCTTCCTGCAACGTATCGAACCAAGCCGCCTGTTTCCATCCACGCGGAGGTTGCAAACGAAAGTGAATGACTAACCACCTCCGTCACAACCTCAATTCTAACTAGGCGACTGAGCTGGTCCAGTGTCAATGCCACTTTCGTCAAGTTTCCGTTACCTATTATTCTGAGTTACCAATGGGATACCTGTTAAACTGTGACTGTGGTCGGGAACATACGGTCCAAACGAGCCAGGCAGGGCAGGAAATCGCCTGCCAGTGCGGTCAGACCGTGAAAGTCCCCACACTGCGGTCGCTGACCACTCTCCCGCCAGCCGAACCGGAAAAGTCGAGCCGAAAAAACGTAGTCGATTCCCAAGGAATTTGGCAAGGTTGGCGGGGGCCGGCAATCGCCATGTGCTCTGCCGCTTGCCTGGTTGCTGGGGCATTTGCCAGCTGGTTTCTGCTCCAAAGAGCCTTAATCGATACTTCTTACAATGCCGACGAAGAAATCGCCCGCAGCAATCTCGTTTTCGACGAGTATTCACCAGAAGAGCTGAGCCTGGTATGGAACAGCTACGAAGAACTAGGGCTGGGGCCGAAGGTAAGGCCGGAATTCTATGCTTGGAATTCCTATGCCAAAGCGCGTGAATATCTAGCTCTTATCAATGGCAGCATTTCAGGCTTTTTCGGACTCGCGGCGCTATGCATCTGGTTCTCGGCCCGTAGACGCCCCCCCTCTTCCTGATGGGATGTGACGGCCCTTCAGGCCAGCTGCACTTAATAAAGTCTACAACCGGGCCTGGGATGTCGACTTAATTACTGACGGCATATTGCCACCTCTCCTAGCGGAGCACGAGCGTCCTGGAGAGGTCGTGGCTAATGCGAATGCGGCTATTTAACTGGGAAAAACTTCTGCGTGGACGCCCAAGTGGGAAGAATCGGCGCCGCACATTCTCAACGTTTCTTGAGAATGGCCACGACATCTTCCGTGTCAGGACCCAGCTTGGCTGGTTTGCGGATATCGTAGGCAAAATCATAGAATTCCAGTGTTTCCCAACTGGTTACTGACTCCAACAAATTTCTGAATTGCTTCAGAGTGTACGACCGAAGCTCGAGCACGTCTTCGATCCGCATTGAATCCGTTGGCTTGTAAATGTCAAAACGAATACCAAAGCGTTCCAGCCGCTTCCGCGTATTTTTTTCTATGGGCCACATGTGAGTATTGATGGACAGCTGACCGCGCCGCGCCGACCAACTTTCCTCATCCGTGGCATCGCCAACAGTTGGGGTTAGATGCAGTCCGAGCACATAGATGCCGCCTACGCGAACGGCTCGGGAGACGCAGTCTAGGTGAGCAACTGCCGATTTCTCAGTCGGCAAATGGCGAAAGCTGTTAATTGTGTTGAAAGCAGCATCAAACGGCTCTTTCACCTCGAAGTCCGCCATGTCACCGACCATCGCGCGGCCCCTCAACTGAAGCCGCGCCAGCCGCTTGTTGCAGTACTCGACAGCTTTGGCATTTAGATCAATGCCACCGACATGAAAGCCTGACTGCCCCATTCGATATAGCAAGCGACCGGTTCCGCAAGCTGGTTCGAAGACACGTTTAACGCTTCCGTCAACGAATCGTTCGAAACACTTGTTCAGGAAGCGCAGCTCCGCTGCTGTGTCGCTGCCAAAAACCAGGTCATAGTAGGTTGGGAAATCGTAAATGCTTGCTATAGTCTTTTGCATCGCAGCATCGTCTTGCGATTCTGCCAATACGTCAAGTACTCGACGGTCTGGATCGCGCTAGATTATTCGGTGCGTCAAGCTTCCTGGCCTGCGTGTCCGTGGCAAGCGTTACAGTTCGCGCCCAGCTTTGATGCCTTGGGTCAAGCAGACATGATCGCGTAAGCCTCATTCTTCAGAGAGCAAGTTAGAGTCAATCACGAGAAGGACATCCTATGCAAACTTTCGCTCAGCAAGATCCAACTCAATTGTCGTCGGAGGACACTTTGCACCGCCGCGACTGCGTGCTGGAACAGATGCGCTGGGCCAGAGCCTATACGGAACAACTTCTTGACTCTATTCCTAGCGAGCTGTGGTACGCGAAACCCGGTAGTATTCCCACCAATATTGCTTGGCAAGTTGGACACTTGGCTGTAGCCCAATACGGGTTGATGCTGTTTCGCCAGCGCGGACGAATGCCGGGCGACTTGGATTTGCTACCTGGATGGCTGCGCAAGCAGTTTGGTCGAGGAACGACACCGCCGGACGCGGGCCAAGGCAAACCGAGTCCCGAAGAATTGATGCAGCGGCTAGCAGCGATTCACGAAGCTGCGCTCAAAGAAGTCGCAGAGTTGACAGTTCAGCAACTTTTAGAAACGACTGAAATGCCCTTTACCGCCTACCCCAATAAGTTGGGAGCGTTGATGTTCTGCCCGATCCACGAATCGATTCACACAGGGCAGATCGGCCTGCTGCGTCGGGCCCTTGGCCTGGAGCCGCTGCGTTAGACAGCGATCAGATTTCGTCCTTCAGTCCCAGGTGCTCGAGCCACTTGCGTTTTCTGGTGCCGGTAGCCGACCCGTCCGCAACTGGCAATGCCGCGATCTTGCTTTGAAGTTCGGACATTTGCGTTTCCAGCTGGGCACGCTCCCGAGCAAGTTTGGCGCGTTCCATGGAGATGTCGATTTCGGATTGCCGCAATTTGTCTTCCCATTCCTTCTGCATTGCCTTGATCTTCTCCCGCTCCTCCAGGATCAATTCGTCTGAGTCGAGCATATTTGCGATTGCGGCCGCCCCAATCGCCACACCTTGTTTCGTATCCGCTTGTTGCTGCACGATCGCTCTCAGTTCCTCAATTTCTCGATCGCGGCGTTCGATCTCAGACTGGGTCGTCCTGATGACGTCCGCAATATCGGTTCGCGATTCGCCATCATCAGCAAGCGCTTTGCCGGAGTCGTCGATTTCCAATTGCTGCAAGATCAACTGCTTGCGTTCTTCCCAGGTCAAGCTTTCCTGATCGATGCGTCCCTTGGTCGAGCTAGCGTCGACATGTTGCTTGGCCAGTTGGGATGCCAAGTCTGAGTTCTGTGCCCGCAAATCCTCCAATTCAACTCGCGTTTGCAGCAGCGTCGCCTCAAGTCGATCCAATTGTTCATCAGCACCGTTGGCAAAAGACAACTGCTGCTGTTCCAACAGTCTCTCATTGGCCAACTGCAGGGCTTGGTGCGATTCTTCGAGATCCCTCTTTAGCTGTGTGATCTCATCATCGTGCGAGCGGCCGTAGGAATCCGATGCACTTACCTGTTCTGCAACTAAATCGTCCAGCCGGCGATTGGCTTCTTCCAGTCCCATGGCCAACGGTTTAAGTTGCTCGATTTGTTCGTCGCGTTCTTTGAGCATCGACTCGAGTTGTATGACCCGCTCGTCCACCGCGTGGGAGCTTTCGGTGTTATGATCCGCTCCTTGACAGATTGCTTCCAGGCGTGCGACTTCCTCCGTCAGCAAGTCGACCGTCGCTTGCAATTCAGCTCTACTGCCAGATGAATCAGCGTGTGCATCTGCCGCCGCCCTCTGGTCGAACCTGTTTGGACGCTCGGCGGATTCCCGGTGGAGTTGCTCGCGCAGTTCTTCCAGTTCCGCTTCACGCTGGTCCAGTTGCTCTTGCAGACGTGTGATTAACCGCGCTTCGCCAGCACCGCCCATGTGCCCAGCTGGGGAAGTGGCGTGCTCAATCTGGAGCAGCATTTCCGCCTTCCGGGCTCGCAAAGCGGTTGCCACGCTCGATCGTTGGCGTTCGAGCCGAGCTTCCATCTTCAGAGCAGCTGCCATCCGATCTTCGACCCGCCGCTGCTGCTCCTGAAGACTTGCTTCACGGGCTAACAAAGACTCGTTCAACTGCCGAGCCTGATCTATGTAGAGACTGAGTTGGTCTGTCGACGTTTGACGCACGGCACAAGTAATTTTGGCCTGCCATCGCGCAAGCGCTTCGTCGATTGCATCCAGGATCGATGCTCGTCCGAAAATATCCCCGTTGGACTCTGGCTGCGCATTTTCAGTGAGTTCGTCTTGCACGGTCTGCAATATCGCCTGAGCTCTGGAAAACAAGGCATGTTCGATATCAACGTCTGCCGAATGCTCTGAACTGGAGCGCAATTGATGCAGTTCCTCAAAAGTTGACTCGGTACCCCAGCCACCCCCATCGGAGTGCCCCTGAGGCTCTTCCTGGTCGTGACGCTCCGCGCTGTCGCACCTTTCCGGAGTCATCAATTGGGGGTGCTCTATTGCCATAGGTTGTTGCAGCCGCACGGGAGGAGAAAAAAGGCCTACTTTCTTAATACTCTTTTTTCTCATCGGGCCGAAATTTGAAGCGCTCTTGCATTCGACAAATCCTGCCGCCACTAGGCTAATTGTCGGTTGTAGCGATAATTCGTGCATCCGTCGCCAAATGCATGGTTCCGCACTCCATTTCAGCCAGGCCCCCGCCAGTTGATAACAGAACGAATTGGATCTGATGGCCAAGAAGAAAACTGAAGAATCGTTCCGCTTTGAAGACGCGATGGGACAATTGGAAGCAATTGTGCGGCAATTGGAAGACGGCGGATGTTCGCTTGACGAAGCGCTAGAAAACTACTCCAACGCCATTCAGTTGCTTAAGCGTTGTCATTCGCAGCTGGATGTGGCACAACGCAAGGTGGAAATACTCAGCGGCATCGATGCACAAGGCAACCCGATTACTCAGCCGCTGGGCGACGAATCGTTTCCCGGCGACGAAAAACAGGATGACGCTCCACCACCGGCGGGCACCCCCAAAGCCAGCCAGCGCCGGAATTTGTCGGCGGACAAGACGAACGAATTGTTCTAGAGCACGCTCAGGATGGAGGCTGAAATTTTCCCAGAGCATGCCACAGCTTGGGTAGCCGTTGGTCTTGGATACTTGGTGAAACCTCTGAGCACCGTTGGTTCCGCGTTACGTGGTCTCGCTGTTCAACTAAAATGAAAGGAGGCGAGCCAACCTAGCAAGTAGACCCGACCTTCGCCAGTGTCCCCGTAGCCTGCCTGAAAACTCAATATCGGTGCCAAGCGAATGCCAGGTTTGCCCCCCTGCACTGAGAAATCGTGAACAACTTGAATTGGGCGCCCGTTGGGCCAAGAAACTCTTTTTGTGGAAATACGCAGCTTTTGGACGCTACTCTAACGCAACTCGACCAAATGCGATCGGCGATCGACATTGCCCTCGATCAATATACTCAGCTGGAGGACGGATTCCCGCAGCGGTTGTGCGACGCTGTGCGTCACAGCGTGCTAGCGCCGGGTAAGCGGCTACGGCCCGTGCTTGCCTTGTTGGCCTGCGAATCGATTTCAGGCACTTGGCAGCCCGCGATTCCTGTGGCTTGTGCGGTCGAATTCGTGCATGTCTATTCATTGATCCACGACGATTTACCGTCTATGGACAACGACGACCTGCGACGTGGCAGACCGACGTGTCATCGTCAATTTGACGAAGCAACCGCCATTTTGGCGGGCGATTGCTTACAAATGCTGGCAATTGAAGTGATTTGCCGCGATATGCCGATGGAACTGGTGGCAACATGCTGCCAAATCCTTAGCCGCAGCGCAGGACGGTGTATGCTAGTTGGTGGCCAGATCGATGATTTGGCAGCTGAAGGACGATTCCAGTCTGAGCGAGAGTCAGCGCGTTTAGCAAACCCTGTGGAGTACCTCAAAAGTATTCACCGCCGCAAGACGGGGGCGTTGATCGAAGCCAGCGTCCGCTTGGGAGGAGTTGCCGCCGGTGGCACTGACGAGCAATTGGAATGCCTTTCACACTTTGGCCGCGCCATCGGCTTGGCATTTCAAATCGTCGACGATTGCCTCGATGTAGAATCGACCACTGAACAATTGGGTAAGAATACGCGTAAAGACAAGGCCTTGGGCAAGTTGACGTATCCGGGTCTTTTGGGACTGGAAGACTCTCGCAAGCTGGCGGACGATCTCGTTCGTGAAGCCCAGTCCGCAATTGCGGTTTTAGGTTCTAGAGGGCATAGTCTTTGTGACCTGGCTCAATTCGTAGTCGATAGGAGTAAATAACCACGTGCCGAAGCTACTTGAGAAAATCGAAAGCGCCATCGACCTACATGGGATGAACAACGCTGATCTGGCTGAACTGGCCACGGAGATTCGCGAAGTCTTGTGCGGGTTACTTAGCATTCGCACCGCTCATTTCGCTTCGAACCTGGGGGTGGTTGAACTCTGCCTGGCATTGCACAGCGTGTTCGATTTTCGTAGCGACCGTTTGATTTGGGACACCGGTCACCAAATCTATCCTCACAAGTTGGTTACAGGCCGCTACGCCGACTTTGCGTCGATCCGCACCCAGGGCGGACTGATGGGATACCCGAACCCACAAGAAAGCCAGTACGATTTGTTCATGACCGGGCATGCCGGATGCAGCGTATCCACTGCGTTGGGCTTGAAGAGTGGCGATGATTTGCGAGGAGAAAAACGCAAGAGCGTCGCCGTCATTGGTGACGGTGCTTTTCCTTCGGGAATCGTTTTCGAAGCCCTCAACAATGCGGGAGAATTGTCCAGCGATTTGCTCGTCATCCTTAACGACAATCGCATGAGCATCTGCCCCCGCGTAGGCTCGGTTGCAAGGTACTTGGATCGCCTGCGCACCAACCCGTTCTACACGGGCCTTAAATCCGAAGTAGTCAGAATTCTTAACCACGTGCCGGTATTTGGCGACCCAGCCGAACGCATGCTTGCTCAGATCAAAGAAGGTGTTAAGGCGGGCCTGCATGGCGGCATGCTGTTTGAAGAACTGGGAATCCACTACGTCGGGCCAATCGACGGACATGACATCGGACTGATGCGTAAATACATCAAGATGGTCATGGACCGCCCCGGACCAGTTTTGCTACATGTCGTCACTGAAAAGGGGCACGGCTACAAACCCGCTGCCCAAGATCCCGTCTTCTTTCACACGCCGCCAATCTTTCGCGATGAGCAAGGCGAAGCGCGCGTTCAGTCATCTTCTAGCTCTCCGGCTTTTACAAACTTCGCGCGCGATGCTATCGGCGATGCAATGCGGCACGATGATCGCGTCACAGTGTTGACCGCCGCCATGTGCCAAGGCAACAAGCTGGAGCCCGTACGTGAAGAATTTCCGGATCGATTCTTTGATGTCGGCATCTGTGAGTCGCATGCCGTGGCCTTCGCAGCCGGACAAGCCAAAGCCGGATTGAAGCCCATCGTTACCATCTACAGCACCTTTCTACAGCGGAGCTACGACCAGATTTTCCAAGAGGTCTCTCTTCAAAATCTGCCCGTGGTCATGATGATGGACCGCGCAGGTCTGGCGGGCCCGGATGGACCAACCCACCATGGTGTCTTCGATATTGGATATATGCGGATTTTTCCCAACATCATTTCCATGGCGCCCGGGACTGGCAAGGAAGTCGGACAAATGCTGGATTTCGCGCTCCAGTGCGAGCAACCAACCGCCCTGAGGTATCCCAAAGCTGCAGCAGCCAGTCTGGACATTCCAGAACAACCAATTGCCCTTGGAAAATCTCAGACGGCTCGCTGGGGCACCGACGGCGCCATCCTGGGATTGGGCCCTATGTTCGAGGTCGCACTCGCTGCTGCCGATAAACTAGCTGAAGAGGGGCTTAACATTGCCGTGGTCAATCCTCGCTTTATTAAACCACTTGATGATGAAATGCTCGAACGCGTGTTCACCGAATGCCGATTTGTGCTGACTATCGAAGAAGGAGCCCTGCACGGCGGTTTCGGCAGTGCAGTACTAGAGTTGGCCTGCGACAAAAATTGGGACACGCGGTGCATGCGTCGCATGGGAATTCCCGATCGTTACATTGAACATGGTGAACGCGAGGTTTTGCTGTCCGAACTGGGAATGTCTGTCGATGGTGTTGTTTCTGTTTGTCGAGAGCTATCCGGGGAATTCGCGGGCGTACTATAATGTTCGGGCCCAATAGTACGAGATGGCGCATAGCTATCACGCTTCTCCACGGCAGACGTTTGTCTTAGTTCAAGCTAGTCGCCTTTTGCAGAGCCCGTTAAATGGACTTGGTAACCCGCTGGGGCCTCGCCGGAAAAACCGGTCCGCGCGTAGTCATTCTTGCTTCCGTCAACCGGCCTCGCGTTCGGGCGGAACTGGATCGAATTGAGAAAGTCATTGCCAAGTCAGCGACCATCGTCGCCGTGGATGAGGATGAAAGCTTTGACTTTGGCAAGAGTGATGCAGACCTGGCCGTCGTACTAGGCGGCGATGGGTCAATCCTTTCGGCCGCTCGACGTATGGGGTTGCATCAAATCCCCGTGCTGGGCGTTAACCTAGGCAGGCTAGGCTTTCTGGCTGCATTGCGAGAAGACGAGCTGGAACAGGTTTGGCCCAAAGTCTGTGCCGGACTTTTTCCGATCGACGAGCATGTAATGCTGCAATGCTCTATCCGCCGCGCATCGCAGTCGGCAAGCGATCCAGGGCAAGGCATATCGACACCCACTCAACTGGCACTCAACGAGGCATCCATTCTTGGTGGCCCCCCTTTTTCTATGCTGCAGATCGATCTTTACGTCGACGGGCATTTGGCGTCTACTTATAGCTGTGATGGATTGATCGTCAGCACACCGGTGGGGTCCACAGCGCACAATTTGTCGGCTGGCGGACCAATCCTGCACCGTCAGCTGCAAGCGGTGGTGATCAGCCCCATCAGCCCACATACGTTGACCATGCGCCCCGTGGTGGATCGAGCGGATCGCACGTTTGAAATGGCCATTCGCCAAGGCCATGATAGCGTGGCGGCAGTCTTCGATGGCCGCGTCTTGAGCTCGCTGCGAGAAGGTGATGTGTATCAGATTACGAAAGCCCCGGTGTCCTTCAAGATGATTAGCATACCGGGCAAAGGCGAATACCAGACCCTGAGAGAGAAACTTGGGTGGGGCGGCAGTCCGAGGAAAGACGAGCCCTGATGCTCGCCCGCGACTTTTACAGGTTGCGTCCAGCTTTGGCAAAGCAGGCATAGTTGCGCAAGCCTCATTCTTTACCGAGCAAAGAATAATACCTTTTACTGTTCATCGATAACCTGACTCTGGCAAGGAGGCCACCATGCGTAACCGTTTGATTCGTACGCAAATTCTCACCACTTCTGTCTTGTTGATCATTGCTGCGGCAGCGCCCACAACCAAGGCTCCCGCAGCCGAAACGGCATACCAGCTGCGCTACAAGCTCCGGGCAGGCGAATCACTGGTGTCTCGCGTTGTTCATTTTGCCGAGACTCGCACTAGAATGTCTGATTTGGACGAGCAGAGCAGCTCGCGGACGACTAGCGAAAAAGTATGGCAAGTAACATCCGTCAATGAACAAGGTGATATGACATTCGAGTACCGCATCAACTCGGTCAATCTGGCTCAGGCTGTTGGCGATGGGCAGGAGATGTCGTACAACAGCGAAACCGACACGGAAGTGCCCGATATCTTCAAGCACGTGGCAGAAACCGTAGGCAAACCTCTAGCCACCATTACCATCAATGCTCGGGGCCAAGTGCTGGATCGCGACAAGGAATTGAAAACTCCTCAATTGGGAGTCGGTGAACTGACCATTCCGTTGCCTGAGGAAGGCATCAAGATTGGCGGCCAGTGGAGCGTGCCACGCGAATTGCGAGTAAAGTTGGAGAGTGGCGCATTCAAGAGAATTCAGGTCCGCGAATTGTACACCCTGGAAAAGGTCTCGGCTGGTATTGCCACCATCGCCATTGAAACTCAACCGCTAACCCCTGTGTCTGATCCGGCCGTCGAATCGCAGCTGATTCAGCAGCTCAGCCGCGGTCAGATCAAGTTCGATTTGGACAACGGCCGATTGATTGGCAAAACGCTTAACTGGAGCGATGAAGTCGTGGGTTTCCGCGGCCCAGATACATCTCTGCGTTACGACGCCAAATTCACCGAAGAGTTATTGCCAACTTCCAGCCGCACTGCCAGAGCTGGTTCCACGTCACGATAGTCCTAGATAAGTCGCAAGTATTCAAACAACTGCATGAGCCAGGGACTGGTCCACGGGTTATGCCAAGGGAAACAGGATGAAAAGACGCTGATAGCCAACAACACCACCACCAACCGGCGGGCGATTGGATGTTGGATCGCTGGCAACGCGCGCATGACCCACCACAACCAAAGTGGGATTAGCCAAAAGGACCAGCGGAAACCACTGGAAACGCCACCGTAATTTCGATCTTCCAGCGGTCGTGCAAGATAGAATCCGATTGAAACTAGCGTCGTCGCCGCAATAGCAGCCGTAATCAGCAATTGTCGGTCACGGAAAATGTTGTAGGCTACTCGGCGCCGCCAAACCACGACGCCTCCCCAAATCGCTACCAACCAAAAGGGTGTCAAGCTAATTATGCCGTGGTGCCCAAACAGACAGTGAAAGATGTACAAGCTTCGGCTGGGTTCTCCACGGTCGACACCTTGCTTGCGATCGTCGGTCCAATAGCTGTTCGGATAATCGTACCAGTCATCCCAAACATAGATCCCCAGCACGCTTGGGTCGCTGGTATCTGGCTTGACACCTAAACGCAACTGGGTCTCGGGATCCCAGAACTCTACATATCCTGCACGACGGGCCGCGCGGATCATGGACGCGGACGAGGCGTGAATGTCGAGTTCTTCGAGCGACGCCCGCAGCGCTGCCACGGGAAGCGATTCCAAGGCCTGCCCGGCTTCGATCTGGACTTGTCCTAGTTTCTCTCCCAGGGAACGGTGAGCATAGGCAGGTTTCCACACTCCGTGGGCCGCATAGTTAGCGGCAAAAAACGCCAATGCAACGGGTAGCAAAGACGTCGCGTAGAACACTAAAGTGCGCTTGGGATCGACGAAAAACAGAATGGCTCCTGCGGCAGCTACCCAGCTGAGCGCTGGCAATTCGTTGGACGCCCCGAAGCTGGTACAAATGCCGCACAAGGCAAACAACCACGCCCGGCGATCGTCCTTCAAGGCAACTTGATAAATACACCATAAGGAAAGCCCCACGGCAAAGGCGGCGGGCAAATGGTTGTTCAACGTGTTAACAAATGTCGTGAGGTACGTGCCCCATCCCAGGAAACAGGCCAGTACGACGGAACTCCAAAGATCGAGATCTTCCTGCTCAATCCAACGTGCGATCAAGAACCAGAAGGCAACTAACGGAACCCAGTTGACAATCGCGAGCAGCACGCTGGCAACCAAGAATGGATCATCCATGAGCGTAGCGCCCGTGGTCGCGCGAATGGCAAGATAGACTCCGGCAAGTATGGTTGGCAACAGCGGAGGTTTGCTACTGTAGAAATGCTGTTTTCCATCGGATGCACGATGTTGTACAAGATCAATTGTGTACCAGGTTCTTCGGCGAGATTCAGGATCTCGGATCTCGATAACGTCATCAATTTCGTACGATCCATGTACGGCTAGTGCTGCGATCGTACACCAGCGACTACGATCATTTGCGCTCAAGAAAGGCGTTTCACCAGTCGCTGATTGGACTTGAACCAGTCGGCTCAATTGTGCGCAGGCGGCAACGATCAAGATCAGCCGCACTAGCCAACGCCGATGCTGACGTTCTATCCCTGACGTTTCTATTTGCTTTAAACTCATGAATCCAAGGGTTCCCGAGCAACCTCATGCGGCGTGAGATTGGTATCTTCAGCAATATTGTAAGGTTGGTGAGAAGGTCGATTCTGAGCCGTGATCAATTCCGCCAAGAAACCAATTGAAATCAGCTGGACTCCCAACAAGATCGCCAAAATGCAGAAGTAGAAACTGGCTTTGCGATGCAGATGAAGATCCTCCATTGCCGTCATCCGGCTGACGATCCAAAATGCGGTGAGAATCCACAGTCCGCATGCTCCCGATAGGAAGGACGCCAGGCCCATCGTGCCCAGCAGGTGCTGCGGGCGATTGCCATAGCCGGTTAGAAAATAGACCGTCAACAAATCGAGAAATCCCTTTACGAAACGCTCGAATCCGTACTTCGATTTGCCATGCTTGCGGGCGTGATGCTGGATGACCAATTCCGACACGCGAAACCCACGTGATGCTGCTAACACGGGAACAAACCGATGCATTTCCCCGTAAAGATGAACTTCCTCTATCACACAGCGGCGGTAGGCCTTCAAGCCACAGTTGTGATCATGCAGCTTGACACCGGTCAACCAGCTGATCAAGCCGTTGAAAACACGGCTGGGCAACACCTTGTGCCAAGGATCGTGCCGCACCCTCTTCCAACCAGAAACGACATCAAATCCCTCCTCTAGTTTTGCCAACAGACGAGGTATCTCGTTGGGATCGTCTTGGAGATCTGCATCCATGGTGACGACGACATTGCCGGCTGAATTTTCAAAGCCAGCAGCCAGCGCGGCGGCCTTGCCAAAATTGCGACGCAAACGCAGGCCGCGCGCGTTTGGATCGTTTTGGGCTAGCTTGGCGATCTGCTGCCACGAGTTATCGAGCGAGCCATCATCCACGAAGATTAGTTCGTACTCCAGTTGATGTTCTTTCGCCACTGCTTCGATGCGGGCAGCGAGCTCTACCAAACTGGCCTCTTCATTGAAGACGGGAACGATAATGGTCAACATGGCAATCCGGCTCAATGCATTGTTCTTGCAGTGGTAGGTCTGTCAATTTCTTAAGACCTGTATTTTGACATGCTTAAGGATCAGCATCACCCAAGCGAGCTGGCTTCCCTGGCCCGTCTGCTGTCTCCTGCATTGCGGCGGATACAGGCCGAAACTGAAACACCAATGTCCCTAGGCAACCCGCTATCAGCAATTCGACGGTAGTCCACACGACACGCATCCACACAGCACCGCACAATGCCGTGGTGGGGCCCACCACAGGAGCAAGGATCATCGACACGACGACTTCGCGAACTCCAGCGCCGCCCGGAATCAACGACACAAATCCCGAAACTACCGCGAGCGCACACGCACCGCAGGCGCTGGCGACCAAACGAGCTTGGGAAACTTGCAAATCCTGATAACCTGGTATGCTGAGCAATACCACCAATAAGCTTAGTCCGAACAACATCCACGACAACGACAGGGACAACCAGCCCACTCCCGTCAGTTTCCATCCAGTACGGCTCTTCCATTGCTCAAGGTCCTCGTTCGGCACGCGCCCGATCTTGGATACAATCCAGCGAATCAGCGGTGGGATGATCGGTAAAAAAGTGGCCGCCAGCAGTCCTAACGCCAGAATCGTAAGCCGCCAGTCGATATTGAGCGCGATCAAGCAGAGAGCTGCCATTGCGGCACCGGTAGCCATCAGCGTGAGCGTTTCCATGAATATGGCGACGGTAACGGCGACAGAATTGACGTCGAATCGCTTCAGTTCTCGCAAGCGAATTATCAACACCATGGCTTTTCCAGGAAAATATTTGCCTAGATTCCCGTAAAAGTAAGCCCACAAGGTAACCATCAATTCCGTTTGCTGCCCCAGCGCGGACAAACAACGTTTCCAGTACAGGCCAGCCGGTATCATGCCCAATCCGTATAGTACACCCGCGAAAGCCAACCCCAGCGGATTGGCTTTCCAGAAATCGTGGGCAGCAGCTTGCAAAGCTTGCGATTGCGCGAGTAATTCTTGGGCACTTCGCGCATTTTCAGCCTTGGAGGCTTGCAAGCGTAGCTCATTGGCTTCGCCCAATATTTGCAACCGCTGCTGGGACAATTCCGCCCGCGAAGCTTCGAAACTCCGATAAATGCCCCAGCCAACCAACCCGAGGATCAGCAGCTGCAGCAAGGCACGAAGGAGTGGACGGCTTGCTCTATGTCGCTGAATGCTTGGCAAGTTTTGATATGCCCAAAAATCTTGTCGGAATCCTCAAGAACGCAATTCGACGCGGAAGTCGTTTAAATCCTGTGGTCGAGGCAGCAATTTTTACATAAATTACCGTTGTTCACTAGCGGTCCCTGCTCGTTACACTCCCGGGCGACGCGCTTGAATTTGGCAGCTGGTGCAGTGTCACAAATAAGAATTAGCGTTTTCCACTTAGCAAAAGTCGCAGTCAACAAAAAGTCGCAGTCAACCGCTGGCCTTGAAGCCACGGGCAATGCTGGACCCAGCGGCTCATGCGTTACGGCTCAGTTGAATTATCAGACCGTTGATAAGGACGACACCCGGCCGCTTACGCGTCGCGGCTCACATAAATCAACAGCCTCACACGCGTCACGGCTCACTCGTAATCGATAAATCAAATGTCTCGCTTTGTTTCCTTCATCGTCTTGATCGCCATCATCGTTGTGATTGGCTTGCTGTTCTACAAAGTGCTTGTCGGCTTCTTTGTACCGGTGTTCTTGGCGACAGTGCTTGTGGTAGTTTTCCGCCCGCTGCACCATTGGGTACTCCAAAAAACGGGGCACCGCGATTGGCTGGCCGCAGGCCTCACAACCTTGTTAATAGTACTCCTGTTGGCGTTGCCGTTGGGGATCGTCGGTGGCTCAGCTGCCATCCAGGGGCTGAAATTGTTGAAGGACAATAACGCCTCGGTTGTACAACTGCGATTGGAAACGATTCGCAAGTCACTTGGTTTGCAGATGCCTTCCTACGCGGCGAAGCTGGATCAAATTGAAAAAACAGTAGACCAAATCGCGGATAGGACTGTTTCCGTGCTGTCGACCGAGCGCGATTCTGGATTGGTGGCGATGGGAGCCAACGCGGCGGCCCAATTGAATAGCCTGCGATCTGAAGTCGAGACTCTTCTTGGACCAAAGTGGCAAACTGAGTTCGATGAATTAATCGACTTGACGAATCGCGTCGGCAAAGAGAGTGAAGACGACTTCGTGAATGTCCACTATGAGATCGCTATAGATCTGAAATCCAAGTACGCGGCCCTGAAGACCCAGTTGCTGGGAGGACAGTTTCGTTCGTTGGCCCGCGAATACGCCAATCCTACAACGGAGACGATCAACAGCTTGCGAAACGGGGCTATCGAATACCTGCGTCCCCGCCTGCTGTCGATTACCGGTGCGACTGGGGCCTATTTGGTCAAGCTGATATTCTCAAGCATCATTCTCATTGTAGCGACGTTTTTCTTTCTCTATGACGGACCGGCCATGATCAAGACCGTCATGTACCTCAGCCCATTGGACGACGCATACGAACAAGAGCTACTGCTCGAGTTTGACCGGATCAGCCGCGCAGTGGTGTTAGCCACCGTATTGTCGGCGGTGGTGCAGGGTCTGACCGCAGGCCTGGGGTACTATGTGGCGGGCATGGATTTATTGCTGCTCCTTGTGATGCTAACCACGGTGTTTGCCATGGTGCCCTTTGTTGGGCCCGCTGCGATCTGGGTACCGGTTTGCTTGTACCTGGGTTTGTACGAAGGCCGGGTCTTGGCTGCTTGCCTGTTGGCTTGCTGGGGAGTCGCAGTCGTGGGAACAGTCGACAACCTAGTCAAGGCAGCCGTTTTGCACGGGCAATCGCAATTGCACCCGCTGCTCGCTTTGCTCAGCGTACTGGGCGGGGTGCAAACGCTCGGTCCGGTAGGTATCGTCGTCGGCCCAATGGTGGTCGCCTTGCTGCAAACTCTGTTAAGCATCCTCCAACGCGAGCTTATGCACTTCGATCAAGCCAAACTGATACTCAATACCGAAAACATCGCCTCGCCGAAGAGTGAAAAGAAACGGCGCACGAAAGTTGATACCAGTAACACTCCATCGGACAGCCCCGCCGGAGTTTCAAAAGGCCAATCGGAACCCAAACGGGAAGAACAGGCAGTTGACGGCAACTGCCCTGCCCCTCAGAAAGACGACAAGCAGGCGTAAGGCTGTCGAAGTCAGTCTTCAGTGGCGGCAATCGTCGGCGCTGCCCACCAACTAATCTCGCAATCCGGCATCGCGCGCCGCATCGCCTCAAGCTGCTCCTGCGTCAGGTCAACTCCCCCCAGAAACAGTCGTTTCAGATTGGGGTGTCCACTCAGCTTGGCAACCCCTGCGGCTCCGATGTTCGAGAGTGTCAAGTCGAGGACTTCCAATTGCCGCAGATCCAACAATCGCTCTGCAGCTGATTCGTCAATGCCTGGCAGACCTGTGATCTTCAAGATTCGCAGCTTGGGCAATGCAGATAAAGCAGCCAATCCTGAACTTGAAATCCGCGTTTCACTTAGGTCCAACGTGTGCAATTCGCGCAGGGATGCGGCCAGTGTCGCTAGCCCGCGATTGGAAAGCGTTGTCTCGTTAAGTCGCAGATCCTCCAGCCACACAAGCTGTGCCAGGTTACTGACGTTCGCATCGGTTATGGAAACAGACCACAAGCCGGAATCCGTCCGCTGGCTCGAACCGACATCCAGCGCTCGCAAACTAGGCAAGGACTTCAGTAGCGGCAGGGCCGTGCCACTCATTTTATTGCCGCCGAAAGCGAAGCTCTCCAGACGATTTAGATCTGACAAACTCTCGAATAGCTCGTCGCTGACGCGGCTGTGGGCCACATCCAAGAACTTAAGTCGATGCCAGCTGGCAATATGCTCAAAAACCGAGCTGGTTACCTTCGTTCCGTGAACATTCAAGTACTCCGCGTTCTGCCAGTGTTTCAGATGAGCGATGCCGATATCCGAGATGTATTCCGCATAACGCAGATTTAGTGAACGCACATTCTCCAACGAGGCCAGTCCTTCAAGAGCCTGATCGCTGATTTTCGTGTAGCTCAAGTCAAGATCTTGCAACGCAGTCAAGGCACCGAGCTGATGTACGTCCACATCTGTCAGCCAGCAGTTTCGCAAGTCGACTTGAACAGCATGCCCTGCCCCATCAATCGAGAAACTACCGCCAACAGATTCGATCATTGCCTTGGCAACAGCCTCATCCGCTTGGGAACACTGGCCCATGAATGAGCAACAAGCGCAACAAGCCCACAAAAGAACGAACGGTTTTACCCGCAAAAAGCTAGTCACATTGCACCTCGGCCCGCATTAGCTTCCACGCCGCTTGGGATCACTGGACTCTGGATCCCAAATAATCTTGCATTGTGGGAACGCGGCATGGATTTTTTGGTATCCGTCGTCGGTAATCAGAGTGTGGTAAAGATTCACTTCACTAAGCTTTGGAAACTGCAGGAGCTGCGAAACAGCCTCGTCGGTCAGCTTTGTGCTATCGAGGCACAATCGCTGCAGCTGTTTCAACGGTGCCAGCGCCTTGAATCCGTCGTTTCCGATCTCGGTATAGTCCAAGTCCAACTGCCGCAACTTGCTCAGTTGGGCTATCGTCTGCAGAGAATCATCACTGACTCGCGTTCGTGTCAGTGACAGATCTTGCAATTGCTGCAGGTCCACCAGGCTACGAATGCCATTCTCGGTAACACGCGAATAGCTGAGCGAAAGGGAGGTCAGGCCGGACAGCCTACGGATCGCCTCCATGCCATCGTTGCCGATGTCGGTGCCGCCCAAATCCAAGTGCTTCAGCTTCGACAAAGCCGAAATGTGCTTGATTCCAGCGTCCGTAAAATCGGTGTATGACAATGTTAGACGCCGCAGTTCAGGAAATCGACCGATTGCCTCTAACCCACTATCGTTGATTTTTGAGTTGGACAATCGCAATTCTCGCAGCTCGATTCCCGCCAGATGCGCCAGACCGTGACCTGCGATCGAAGTATGCTCCAAGCTCAGTCTGCGCAGTTGTTTCAGATTTTGAAGATGTTGCAGCCCTGTATCCGAGACCGTGGTTCCGCTGAGATTCAGTTCGCGGAGCCCTTCCAAACCGCTGAGCGCCGTCAAGCCCGCATCGCTGATATCCGTAAACTGCAAGTCCAATTGACGAAGACTTAACCGATTGCCCAAATTGGCCAACAGTTCATTGGTAACGCTGGTCGATGCCAACGACACGTTGACTAGCGCATCGTCTTTAAGTCCTGCTGTTCCCCCCAAAGTCTCGACCCAGCCCGCAATCTCTTGATCCGAAGCGCTCAACAAGAGTCGATTGGCTAGTTCAGAAATAGTGGGTCGAACAGAGCGATCGACAAAAGCCACTTGGCAGTCAGGCAGTGCAGCTACCAATGAGTCAACCGCCGACTGGGAAACTCGCGTGTATCGCAAGTCGACGTAACGCAGGTTTGGCAATCGTGTCAATCGCTCGACACCCGTATTGGAAACGTTTGTTCCGTAGAGGTTCAATTCTTCCAGCTGCAGCAATCCAGCCAACTGCAAAGCTCCCTGGTCGGAGATATCGCAGCCGAGCAAATCCAGCTTGCGGAGACCTGTCAGTCCAGCAAGCGTTTCGACCCCCTTATCAGTTACACGGGTGCCCCCCATATCCAGATGTTGCAACCGAGTCAGTTGCTTGAAATGGGAAACACCTTCGTCACCGATCAAGGCATCGTGCAAGAGCAAGCGTTTCAGTCCATGCAATTTGCCGATTTCCTCAGCGCCAGCATCGTCAATCGGACACGAGACCAAGTCGAGGGACTCCAGCTGCTGAAATGCACTCAAATAACGGCCGCGAACATCGGTGTTTTCCAAACTAAGCACCTTGAGTCCGCTGAGAGGCTGAATTGCTTTCACCCCTTTATCGTCGAACTTGATGCCCTGCAGAAATGTATAGCTAAACGTCAGCTGCTCTAGTGAGTTGATCCCGGCAATCAGTCCAAGCTGAGCACTGTAGTCCGGTTTGCTTCCGGCCCTGGGATTCCACATCGGCCCGGGCAGATTCAGGGCGCGGAGATGCTCCAGAGATTTAATCCATTCCAGATCGGGTGGCAGAATGTTGGTGCCTACCAGGTCGATGCGTTCAATAGTGAATTCGCCTGTCGGCAGATCCTGAGGTTCCCAAATTCGCGCCCCAGAACCCAATTGCAAAGAACCGCCCAGCTGCAGCACCCACTCGGCGGCGCGGCGGTCCTGATCACCGGCTTGCACCGCAGCGGCACCAAGCCAGCCGCACAGAAGCCAGCCGCACAATAGCGCCTTGAGCGAGTTTCGAAAAAGGTAGCCTCGAGGCGTCATCAAACGATATCCGACAGTTTCTTATCACCAGTCGGAAAGCTGCCGATTGCCGCTCCGACGACTTCTTCGGCCAGCGTGAGATAGAGATCACCCACAGTGCCAGCCACGCGCGTGTGACGACCGGTTTTCATTCCTCCGGCGTGCCCGGCTGCAATCATGGCCAATCCTGAGTTCTTGTGCGAATTGGCTTCCGCATGTTCGTGGACAAAGAGTGCACACGTATTATCCAATAGCGTCCCATTACCCTCTGGAATCGACTTCAAGCGAGCGACAAGGTAGGCGAATTCTTCGACGTGCCAGCGGCATATATCGCGCATCGTCCGCTGCCCTTGCGGTGACGAAGACTGATTGTGGGTGTAGCCATGATGTCGGTCGTAGGTGTAGCCCATCCACGGAAACCGAGACAGCCCTTGACACTTTGTAAGCATGTAAGAGGCAACTCTTGTTTGTCGCGATGCGAGTGCATGCACCAACAGATCAGTTTGCAACTTGGCGATAAGCGGCCAGTCTTTCAGATCTCCGCCTTCGGCAGGCTGCTCGACTACGCGAGAATACTCCGGAGGCAAACTGGCCACCGACCGCTCCAAACTGCGCAGCGAAGCCAGGTATTCGTCTAAGCGTTGGCTATCGCCGTACCCCAGCGATTGTTTGAGCGACTTGGCTTCTCCGCTTACAGCATCGAGAATGCTCTTTTTCCGCTGGAGCCAGTACTCTTCCTTGGTTCCGAACAGGCGATCAAAAAGCCGATGAGGCAACATTTCGGGCGGCAAGGGACGGTCTCGTCCAGCCCAACTCATGTTCCGTTGGATGCTTTCACCAAACGACTCTTGGCACACGCCAATTTGCAGCGAACGAAACCGAGACTGGTTACCAATGCGCTGCGCGATAACTTGGTCGATCGACGCGCCGCCAGCCCCGCGGCCGCTGAAGCCTTCGCAAGACACCAGTCCACTCATCGACTTGTGGTGGCCGTTGCCGGGCCCCGCTGACCGTGCCGCAGCATTGTCGACGCCGCTGAGTACGTGAATGTCATCGCGAAATCTGGCCAGAGGCTGAAGGCAAGGTGTAATTTCAAAGCCTTCGCCGTCCTGCTGTGGAATCCAGTATTTTTCGACGATACCGTTGCCGTTGAACCACAAGATGAATCGCGTTTCAATCGGATCAGCAGCACCCGTCTCAGCTGCATAAGCGGTTCCGTTTCCATTGAACATCTGTTCCAACGGAGGCAACCCGACGGTGATGGCCGCTCCGGAAACGCCGGTCCCCTTCAAAAACTTGCGACGCGAAAGTCTCTTGGATTTCACCACACTTAATCCTTTGCATCTTGAAGGAAAAGATCGGAAGTAACCAACGACATGATCAATTCTTGAAAACGAAATTCGGAGGCCTGAAAATCGCGCAACAGCCTCTCGATCACCTGCTCGTCGTCGACGGTTTCTTGCCGTCCAAATGCGAATCGAAACAGCTGCTTCACCACAGCCTTTTGGCACACTTCGCTGCTTGCCAGAATAATGCCCAACTGCTTCGGCGTCGAGAACTGAGAATTATCAATACCTTGCACTTGAGCAGACGTGTCCAGCGCCAACTGCAAAGCGTCCTCCTGGCCTTCGATGCGAACGACCATTTTCTCACTGAATGCGCCGATGGGATTGTACTGTTCAAATCCAAAGCCGATGGGATCAATCAGCCGATGACAGCTGGAACAGGCGTCGCTGTTCAAGTGCACATTCAAGCGTTGGCGATTCGTCATCGGCCGCTCTTCGGTAATTTCCGGGAGCGTGGCCGAAACGCCGGGCGGTGGCGCAGGCACTTCTTGAGACAAAATCTTGTTACGAATGAACAATCCTCGTTCCGTCGGCGACGTTTCCGCAGGTTTGCTCGTCGCGACCAAGAAAGAACCGTGGCCGAGCACGCCAGCCCTTCCCGAATCGGGTGGGTAATCCACTCGGGAGAACTCCTCCGGCGGCGGTGGAAAACCATAGAGATTTGCCAGATCGGAATTGAGAAAGGTGTAGTTAGCCGTAAAAAATTCCATGAAATTATGGTTCTGCCAAACCAAGTAATTGAACAGTCTGGTCGTTTCCTCAACCATGGCCGCCGCTACCTCGGAATTGAACTGGCGAAATTGCCGGTCGCGGGTGGCTTCCAAAACTTGGTCAAATCTAAGCCACTGCGCAAGAAACTCCTCCAGCGATTTTGTGGCGCGAGGATCGGCCAGCATGCTCCGCGCTATTTCTGCCACTTGTTGCCGAGTCGCCAGCCGGCCATCTCGCGCAGCCTGCAGCAATTGGTCGTCGGGTGTTGTGTCCCATAGGAAAAAAGCCAAACGACTGGCTAACTCGTACTGCCGGTATGGGCTATCGGGGCCGCGCTCGATGCGAAACAGGAAGTGCGGCGATTGCAACATGGCCTCAACCACAATCCGACCACCAGCAAGAACGTCGTCCTTGCTTTTTGCATCCGCGATAAACAATTCTGTATACTGCGCGACCTCCTCATCGCTCAACGGACGGCGAAAAACTTTTGTCCCAAAACTAGATACAAATGCCGAGGCGGCCTGGCGATCATCTGTGGACATAGGATTCAATGGATATAAGCCGAGCCAGTCGCCACCTCGGAAGGCGGCAATGGCCAATCGTTCCGCTGCCTTGCTATAGGATTCGGCCTGAAGGGGTGAAATACTTTGCCCTTCGGATTGGTTCTTGAAGCCTCGTACAAAATCCTCCTTGGGGAATCGATTCGCGGGCAGAGTCTGGTCTTGCAGCAAGTCATGCACTGCATTGTTGAATTGGCTATGCGACAGTCGACGCACTTGCAAACGACCGACACTAGCTTGTTGAGCTTGCTCAATTCTAGCTCGCGCCCGCTCAATCTCGTCCTCGGAAAGCGAGGCCAAATAATCAATCCAGGCAAGCAAAGCTGATTCAGCTGGGCTGCCACGCTTAATACGCTCCTCTCCCTCATGCTCGACTCGGTTGGTTGGCTTGAGGAATAGCAGCGATTCTCGCGGATGCTCGCTATTAACCAAGCTGAGCATCTGATAGCCAAACGCCTCGACGCGATCAGGATTTGCACTCGTTTCGGGAAACTGCAAGTCCGTGTCGGTAGCGACGCCGTTGTCGTTGTGGCAAAGATTACATTCGGCAGCTTGCAACAGTGGATAGAGAGTACGCGTAAAGAAATTGTCGTCGATGGTGACCGAAGCGTCACCCTCCGGATTCAATTGAGCGTTCCCGCGTTTCGCGATGGTCGTTGCGATTGCAAGCGTCATAAAAATGATTGCGAGGTACTTGCGCATTGCGGAAATCATCGAAGTTAAGATGCTTGCTGATTCGCGGGCGAAATGTTGGCGGGTAGCCGATCGTCGTTTATCGGGCTCGGAGGAGGGACTTTCCAGTTTACCATGATTCGCGGCGAAGTGGCCATCAAAAACGCATCGTCTGTAGGACAGCGCAACAAATTTCGAGGGCATTGCCGTTGTCCAACTCGGCGTTTCAGTGAAAGCCAACCGGGGTAAATGTGCCGCTATTGTCTGCGGCGATCGTCTGCAGCGACCTCATTCCAAGTCGACTGAAGAGATGGATTGTGTGAATAGGAATCTGCCGCCGCTCGCTGCGGGCAGGATTAAGTTGGCGTAGCATGGCAATCGAGTTGTCCTTGAGCTCTCCGTCGGACAACAAGAAAATCGCATCCGGTTCACACTTCAGTGCATACTGCAAAGCCATAGCGGGTTTAGTATTGTTTCCTAACGTACGCGAGTAAAGCCAAACCTTTATCTTCTCCAACATGTCATCTGACTTAGAAAAATATCTGGCGTCAGCTGGGGCTAGATTGAACAACAACGTCGTCCGCTCGTCGAAGCAGATTACGAAGAACTCCTGCTCCTCAGTCAGTCCATTCAAACTCTCTAGTAGCTTGCCGCAAGCGTAAACCCAGCGATCACCAACCATACTGGTGGAACTATCGAGCACGTAGACAAAACGCCGGCCTTCCGCGTAGGCACCAAAAAAACTCGCCCCAGCTTTCGGATCCTGCGACAGCACTTCTTCAACTGGCTGCCCGCTGCCAAGGCTGCTGGTCAGTGAGGCGCTAGTCAAGGCAGCTAGGAAGGTCGGCGTCGCGGGAACAGCCGGTGGTGTATACAAAGGTTCTACCTGCACATCCAGCCGAAGGCTCTGCGCCGGTGAATCTTTCTGTTCGCTGACCGACTCCTCCACCGCTAATTCAAACGTCTCGACACTTGCGAGTAGCTGCTCCTGTGCTGAAACGTAGGCTACAGACAGAGTTTGCCGATCCGCGGGCTGCCCCGCCACGTAGGCCCAGCAAGCAAGCAGCAACAAGAAAGCAAGATGGATTACAAAACTGGATAATATTGCTGGATAGCGTCCAGATCTGTTTTCAAAACCGGAGCGCGGAGGATGAGTGATTGCCATACTTGCTGCCTCCTAACACCACTCAGCCAACGTTACACCGATAGCTGAAAAACCGACTCGGGTGGAATATTGGAACCTGCTACAGCGATTATCGCTAAGCTGATTATACGGGCTTGGCGCCAGTTTGCCGTACTCCGACAGGAAAACACGACACCACCTAAAGGAGGCAAAACAGAGCTGGCGCGTGCTTTGTCAGAGTTGAGAATTGGGGTTAGCAAACGTGTCTGGCGCAGGTGTGGAAATAATCGTCAGACTGCCGTGTCTGCATCCGCCGCTCGTTTGGAGTGCTCTGACGTCACCGCACTCGGAAAGTTGCTGCTACTGGAATGTCTTCAAAAGTTTGGAGAGTTGTCCGCAAAAGAAGACAGATGGAAACCGCCAATTTTTTTCCCTGGTCTTTAGCGGCGAAGCCGTGTAAGCATGTAGCCGTCGGCGTCAGCCAAGGGATTGAAAGGCGGTTTTTCCCTGAAATCCGCGAAGCGGCGACAGCAGAATTACTTTGCACGTCTCCTGCTGTCGCCGCTTCGCGGCTTC
>JAGQPR010000309.1 GCA_020426625.1 Planctomycetales bacterium | reverse complement strand
GGGCTGAAACACAGACACTTTTTGGGCTCCTTGCCAGCCGGATGGTATTCGATCGTATCCAGCATCCAACGAAAAACCCGGTGCGACAATTGCTGTGCTGGGCCATGATGGCGCAGCAGTTGGTGCAAGTCGTGTTGTCGAAAGTCCTCGTCGTCCAACTTTAACAGCGCCTTGCCGGTGGTTTCGCAGAGCCACAAGACAGCTCGTTTGATAAGCGACTCGTTCCAATCCACTTTTTCCAAGAGCCAGGGCAGGCTGATTCCGGTCAATTCTCCCGCAGCTGGCATATCCAGCAACGCGCGTGCATCAACGTGTTCTTGAAGATACGAAGCCGGAACGCGGTCGCTGATGTTTCCTTCAAGCGTCTCGCGTATGATCGACGCTTTGTGTTCGCCCAGAGCTAGCAATAAAACGTGGCGAGCAGCCAGGATGGGAGATAGCCCAACCGTCAGTGCCTGCTGGGGAACATTCGCCTCGCCAAAAAAATCACTCGCGCAACCCTGTCGGGTTATCGGATCCAACGTGCAAATTCGCGTCCGGCTTTTGCGCATTGAGAAGGGCTCATTGAATCCAATGTGCCCATTCCGTCCGATTCCCAGAAGCACCAAGTCGAATCCACCGGCACTGACAATTGCTTCGTCGTATCGTCGGCAGTGCAAGTCAACGTCTGCAGGCGGAACTTGACCGTCAAGGCAATGCACGTTTTCTGGCTGCAAATTGACATGTTGAAAGAAATGATCATTGAGCCACTTGCGGTGGCACTGTGGATTGTCGACCGCAACACCATAGAATTCATCAAGGCAGAAGACGACGACGTTGGAGAAATCGACACCCTCCTCTTGATGCAAGCGAATCAATTCTCGGTAGGTGCCCACTGGCGTGCTGCCCGTTGGTAAACCAAGCACTGTCGACTGCCCAAGATCGCAGCGTTCGCGAATCAGTCTGGCAATGAATTGAGCCGCGTGCAGAGCGAGGTCGTTGCCTGTTTGAAAAACAAAGGCTGGCAAATGTGTGCCTCGCACCGGCCGTCCGCGAGACGTTTGGCTTAATCCGGGGGGGCCCAATTCGGAAGTAGACACGTTGGACTCTTTCAATAAGAAGCAATTCCCATGCAAGGCAAGGCACTTTGTTCCGGTTCATTAGGCTTCGGTTCACTAGGCTCCGGTTCACTAGGCTCCGGTTCACTAGGCTCCGGTTCACCAGGCTCCGGTTCACCAGGCTCCGGTTCACCAGGCTCCGGTTCACCAGGCAAAGGCTGCACATTGCCGTTTGTTCGTAGACTTTGTTGCCGAAATTCCCCAGAGCGCGAATCGGCCAAGAAATGCCAAAACCGCCCAAATTGTGACTCAGCGGGAGCTAGGAAAACCGCGACTGCTACCTGACCTTTCAGGCATGATAATTGTTGCACGATGCTCAGGAAAGGCGCCGAGTCCACCCGTTGCGACGATTGAACCGACGTTTATCATAGGCGTTTGGCGACTCCGACAGCGGGGGAATCCAATATAGCAGGCAGCGAGCATGCTGGCGGTTCAGTGGGCATGGGCCCGTCTTTCCAGCGTTTCTGCTAATAGCTAAACACGACGAATCTCCAGTTTCAAATGTTTTCGTAGGATGTTTCATGAGCCAGCACTCACCCAAACAATGGTTCCAACTTGAAGATTTGTTCTTTAATGAAGTTGATCAACACTTGCTGGAAAAACTCAGAGCGGAAATGAAAACGGACGAAACCGCTGAGTCGATTAGTCGCGTCACCGGAATCAACGACTCCACGGTCGCCAAGGCAATTGCTGAATTGGATGTTTCGACAGATACGCTGGCAGCCTTTCGTTTGGCACCGTTGGTGGCCGTAGCTTGGGCCGACGATCGCGTTGAAGAAAACGAACGCTACCGAATTTTGCAGGCTGCAGAAAAAGCGGGTATCCGTGCTGACGAACCGGCCATGCAGCTGTTGAAAAATTGGACGGAAAAGCGTCCACCAGCAGCGTTGCTGGATGCCTGGTGCGACTATTCCGCCGCACTTTGCGCCAGCCTGAATGAGAGTCATCGGGCTACGCTTAAAACTGAAGTGCTCTCCCAAGTCACTGCAATCGCCGAGGCGTGCGGCGGAGTACTGGGGTTCGGAAGCGTGAGTGAGAGTGAAAAAGCGACGATCGCCAGAATTGAAAAAGCGCTGGAATAATCCAACTCCTTTTTCAACCAATGATCCTGCTCGATGGCCGAAATTCACCAATCTGGAGATCAACGGTCAACTCTTCATCGGCACACGCGACAACACGGCTTTGATGCCAGGCTGAACAAAGTATTACGCCTGAAATCGCGTTACCAAATAGTTGCGAACACATTTCCTGTCCTCGACAATCGATCATCGCTGCAAAGCTTGACGGCCAGTAGATGGGCAGGAATCCATCTTGTTCTGAAAACCCTTCGACCCCCATGGCTCCCATCGCATCGATTTGGCGCGCAATGTCTGCGGCATCTTTTCCTAGGAAAGCGATGCAACCATCTGCGCGGCAAAGCCTGGGCAACATCGGTAAAACTGTCGCGCTGCGGCAAACATCCGCCCAGGCTACGCGGACTGGAGAACAGTTCACAGCCTCCATAGGTAACCAAGAAAATAGTGCTTTCGCACTCGGCAACCCACTCGGCAAACCGTTGCGTATCTTCTGGAAGTGAAGCACTAACTGTACAGACCATTTCCTTGTTAGCGAATCCAGTACAATTCCCATACTGTCGGCTGCATCGGCTACGGTCAATCGCTGTAGCAGCTGGAACCGCTTGTGCGCCCGCCGATCTTCCACCTTTGGACGACCGAGAGCTTTGATCGATTCAGGAACCTGGTTGTACAGGCTCGAATCTGCAAAGGGATTGTCTGGCGCCATCGGTTTGGGAGAAGGTTTGAAGTTGAAAGCTGGAGTCGGTTTGACTGGTTCCGACTCTTCAAAGTCCATTGAATCCGAAAATGGCGAAAGGGAATTGCCGGATGTGCTGTTACCGTCGCTCGACTTGTTCGCAAAAGGTGACTTTGCGTATGGTGTCGAATCCGCAAGGGGTGATTGTCGATCAGAGCGCGGGGGGTAGGCCGCCGAATCGAAAGCAGCATTGGCAAACGGTTTCGGTTCATCGTCTCGCGGTGTGCTTGATGGCCACCCCCCCACCTGTGGCGGGCCGCCAACTCCGAAGTCTTCGCGGATGGGGGGCGGCATCCCGCGGTCGACGCTATCGCGAACAAATTCAACTGTGAAAACCGCAGTTCCTGCGCGAATTCGGTCACCCTCTCGCAAACGTTCCTTGCTGATTCGCTCGGTATTGAGCCATGTTCCGTTGGTGCTACCTCGGTCCGTCAGCATGGCCTCGTCTCCCAGATTCTCGATCTGGAAGTGAGTGCCAGACATATGCAAATCACCCTCAAAGCTGGTATCGCTCGCGTGCGTACGACCAAAAGTAACGCACTGGTTGGCGTGTACCGTGAACGTCTCCCCTTCCCTGGTTCCTGATATTGCTGTCAAAAGAAGTTTCACGACCGAAATTTAGCCTTGGGTTAAGTCACCAGCTGAATTTATTGCGAATAATGCGTTTGCTTTGAACCGGCAGCAAGGGGTAATCTCCCTCCAATTGCTACTTATATTTGTATCTGATTAGAAAATATTTCTCATGACTAAGATAGTCTATCGTCCTCCAGCTGATCAGGACTAACACAGTTCCTGTGATTTGTCCCCTAAAATAACGCGATTGGGTGATATCATCGAGCTCAGAGAGACGAAGGAACTGGGTTCAGTGAGAACAAATATCTAGTTTAGCGTACGCCGAGCACGGCGTATGTGGAGTAGTACCGGACTCGGAAGAAAGCTGTGTTGGAATTTGCGGGTTGGAGGGATCATCCGCAAATAACTACTCGGAAGTAGATGTGTTAGGCGAATTTCTGAAGCCATTATGGTGAAAACGACGAGCGCAACCGATAACTCCAGAATAACTGGACTTAGCTCGCGACTTGAGCCAATGCTATCGATTCGCCAAGTCTAGCCATTACCAACTGAGACCGCGCCGATTGCACCGATAACCCTTGTGCGCGGAACGGAGAATGGAGTCTTCCGGATATGGGACATTTCCTTAACAGCGCAACCTATTCAATCGTCGCCACACTCGCTTGTGGTGGAGCCTGTTTCGCGCAGTCTTCGTGGCCCTGGGCACAAAAAAACAAAGAAACTCAGGCCATTCCAGCATCGCAGCCGACTGGAACCGCAGCGTCTGTTCCTTGGCATGCGCTACCCTACGAGCCTGCGACAATCGGTCCCTCAGGTTCCGTTCACGTTCCACTTCAAGCTCCGTTTCCAAAAGCACCACCCGTGGAAGCGGTGCCGCCCAAGCCCGCACCGATTCGCGAAGTCTGGGGTGCGGTTGGAGGCCAAACCAAAAATCCGAAGGCCGTTGCTCCAGCCAATACACAGACATTTTCCTGGGATGCCTCGACTGGCTCATTTTTCGAGACCAGTTCAGCTCAGGTGCCCGCCGCTGTTCAACTGCCCTGGGCGGCCGTGGCTACGTCTCCCGCACCACTTGCCAACACGCCGACCAGTTTACCTCAAGCTCAACCAATGCTGGCGGCTAAAGAATCGAAGCCAGTGAATCGTGCAAGTTTGTCATCAACAAATTTGAATTCGGCTCCCCCAACGCATGCGAACGTTGCCCTGGCATCCCAAGAGACCTCGCGACGAGCACCCCATACGGAAAACGCGTCGGTGCAGCGCATCCCGCTGTCGCACCCTCAGCCAATGCCATATCAACCCAGGCTGAGCGTTCCTTCCAATGATCAAACACTGAACGGGATAGCCAACTCGCAATTTGCTAGAGTTGATCAGCTGTCACCTTCCGCAACACTAACGAACCAATCTTCCCCAGCGCCTCAAGCCATAGCGGTGATGCCCATGCACGCTCTGCCTGCGGATGACTCTCGCGCCTTGGAACGAGGAGATTCGGCGGCTTCCACGCAGCAACCCACTTCGGCTGCCTCGCCAGCTCAGCCAACGGAACCCACACAGATCGTCTTGCAAGACATTCAAGTGCTCGACGCTGCAGTGTCAACCGGCCAAGATGAACAGGTGGAGATCATTCCATTCAAGCGTTTGATCAGTTCCAACACTGCTATTCCTGTCCAGGGAGGCCTCAGCACAGCGCAGATGACGGGCCCAATGACAGATGCGACGGTCTTATTCAGTAAACTGAACATCGAAAACGATTTCCGGCACCAAGTTTCGAATATACCGGCTGACGTGCGCATTGAAACGGACCCAGTGGGCTACGAGATGCCCTGGACCTACCAAGAATTTGCTTGGGTAACGCCAACCTTCAGCCACCGTCCGCTGTACTTTGAACAGCCGAATCTTGAAAGATACGGCCAAGGCGGCAAACGGTGCCTGCAGCCGCTTTACTCGTCTGCTCACTTCTACGGCGCCGTACTGTTGCTGCCATATAAGATTGCAGCCCAACGTCCCAATGAAGTTGTCTACACGCTGGGACATCGTCGACCGGGCGACATCGCCCCACACCAGGGCGGAACGCTTCTTGGCCAAGCCCCGTTGTTTGATGGTGAGTAGCTGAAAACCGTTATCGTTTGCTTGGCTTCAAGGCTCCGACCAGCTGCAAAGCTGGTCGATTTGCCGAGCTGAGCCGTCTCGGAGCCAGCCATCCAGTTGTGATTGCTCTTTCAGCTGCTGCCCGCGGACCGTAGGAACGACAATGAATTGGCAGTCGACTTCAGACAGTGCGGACATGTCGCCCCACAGTTTTTCGAATTGCGAAACGGGGAAAACGTCCTCTTGACCGTTGCCCCATCTTTTCTTGACTTCTTTCAGCGTGATGTAGGTTGGCAGCCTACGACCAATTCGGCGAACGGCCTCCTGGACGAGCTGCCCTTGCTGGAGCAGGTCTCGGGTCAAACCAAACACATTTAGCAGACGGTCGATATCGATCCAGGTAGTCATCGAGTTGTAATAGGACAACTTAAATTCGTCCTGTTCATTCGGCATCGCCAACCCTTCGACCAATCGCGGGCGACCATCGATGCGCGCCAGACCTCCACCGCGGTCTTCCAAGCGTCTGGAAATGACTTCGAATGAAAGGCAAGCGCCACTGGTCAAATGGATAGCAAGCACTTCAGGGTCGAGCGATGCGCCGAGTGTATCCACATTGTGCAACATCAAATGTTTCAGCTCTGGCTGATCCTGCAGCAACTGGGCCAGCACTCCGTTGAGCATCAGATTGGGTATTTCGAACCAATGTCCCACTGGATGCATGCACTGCATCGGCAGGTTGTCGACATAGTCGCTGGCTTCTCCCTGCGACTGAGCCCATTTGAGCAATGCGGCTCGAGCGCTGAGCCGCATTTTCTCTTGTTGTTCATCCAAGGTCTGTTGCTGCATCTCCTCCCAAGCGAACAACAGGTCTCTTCTGGTGGGAATCATCCGCAGGCCCACGTTTCGCCCGTTGGAAACCAAAGCTTTCCCAGGGTAAGCGGCAGATTCGATGTATTGTGAAATAGGGCCTTCGGTCATGTAACCCGTTGCAACGATATGCGTCGGGAAACGACCATACGACTCACCCGTCATTCGACTCTTGGCCAAATGCAACTGCAAGAACGTGCGATGCTTGCCAGACATTTTGCAAAACGGATGCAACGCTTTGACGACTCCGGCGCCTTGAGTCCAGCGACTGCCGACGCCAGCTGCCAACGTAAGCACGGCGACTTCGCCAGCTCGGATAGCATTTTCGCCAGCTGCGGCAAGCGAGCGCGATTGCGAGCCGCGAGCATCGACAATGTCCTCCGGCAAAACATCCGCCACACTCGTGGTGGCTGGCAACCGATTTTGCGATAGTCCTAGACGGCCGCCGCGCAGTTCTTCTCTCAATTGCTCGTGGGCCACAGGATCAAAGCCGTGAGCACGTAACAGTACTTCCAAGGCCCTGGAATCGCTGGACTGCTGCGCGCCGCGCGGCAAGATGCGGTCCATCAGCCTATGTGAAAGTTCGGCAAAAGCATTTTGCTGTGGAGAATTTCTTGCGTCGCGACAAGCCTGACCAACTTGTTCCAATTCTCGACGGCGGCAGGTGCTCAGTTCTTGAGAGCTCAACTTGAGCAACCCAGGTAGCATCAACTCATAATAGCCATCGGGCATCGCAGCTGTTGTCGAGAATTCGGCTGCGGTTCCAAGTGCATTGATTTCGAAATCATAGACCACCGGATCCATGGCAAATGGTAGACAGCTCTCCATCTCGCGCTTGGTGCGCAACATCTCTTGGCCCAGCCAATTCGATGCTTCCGCCTTGCACGCTGGATCAAAGATGAAGCCCATGCCACCGCCGGCCATTCCACCCAGCATCCAAAATCCCCAAAATCGATCTTGGTACTGAGATCTACATTTGTTGATCAGCGTCTCAGTGTAGTGATTGGAACACCAGGGGATGATTCGTTGCAGCGGCCCGGAAAAGTTTCTTTGTGTCAACTTCCCAACGGCCTGCAGGTCACCTGAGCGGAGAGCATCCTGGATTTCTTCTAAGATCGACATTGCCTCGCGCCGCGCCTGCCACTCATCTTCGCAACGCAGCAGATACTTCTCCGTTACCATTTCCAAGATGGGACCGACGTTTTGCGCCATACCTCCGTGAACCAGCACTAACGAATTCTGCAGCTGCTCGCGCGTGCGATGACTGATTTCATCCGCTTCAAATACATGATGCGTTGGAAGCAGCCGACCGCGGCTGACGCCGAACTCTGGATCGCCTTCGGTAGCCACCGCTCCAGAGATCAGTTTTATCCCAGGCCAGATACCTCCGGAATCCTGCCAACCGCCGCCCGATCCACCAATCCACTCACCCAAGATGGCTCTTGCAGCCACGATGCGTCGATCATCCTCGGTGAGGGTTCCAGTGAATGAAGAGACCTGACCGGTGGCTCGCATACAAACAGCGATCAGCGATCCAAGCAGATTCGTGGATACCGCCAATCTCGATCCCTTGGGAATGTCGTTTACACGACTGACTACTTCCAGTCCGAGATCCGGTCCGACCAATTTAGTCAGCACATCTTCGATACTCGCATCACATCCTTCCATGCCGGGGGGCACAAGACCTGCCGCAATCACCGCCGCCTTCACCAGCCCCAGATAGTCTCGCGCAAAATCAAAGACCTCTGGTACAGAGGTGACATCTGTGCTGACACTGAGGTCCACACTTACCAAGCGCAGAACTGGTTCATCAATGACCCGCACCGCACACTCGATTGGCGGCTGAGGACGACTGTGCTGTCCCCTCACTGCCAGGTCAATTGAAGCATTGATTACCCGAGCGCCCTCCGGATAATCCATGCCTAGAAAAAAGATATCGCTCCAGCCACTGTGTGAAAAATCCATCCGCACGCTCGTGCGTTCTTTTAAGACTGGATACATACCTTGCGCATCCGTCCGCAGCAATTCCGGCCGCAACCGGAGCGGAAGATCGGCAGGATGCCCAGTCCGGAACATCCACTGGTTCCCTTTGACATAACGAACGCTAGATCGCACCTGGTCTGCCAGCGTCTGAAATGCCAGCCGATGATACGCAGTGGCCAGTGCGCTGGAGAGAGTAATGCTCGGTCCCTGAAGTTTTTGAACTGCCAAGAAATCTCGAATCGCTTCACTGAAACGCCGACTCAATAGGTTCTCATATCCGACTACCGGAATCTCGCCACATTCGCGACCAACCAACTGAACAGGCAAATGGAATCGGTGAATCGCATACAGCAGGAATAGAGCACGCACACGTTGATAGGGATTGCCGGCATTCAAACGAAACGATTCAAGGGATTCACAGGCAGCCATTAATTCTGCCCGCTCCAGTCCATTGCAGACTTGGTCCAGAGATATGTCCCGGACAGGTGAGTTCTCGGCGACGATTATTTCAATAAGACGCTTTCCCACGTCGCGGCGCTCAGTCGGCATATTCTTCTATCCCAATGCTTGTCGTCCTTCAGGCAGCCCTGACCACAGTCGCAGAACAGATACGCTAGTTCTTGGCCAGGAGTTCCACAAGTTCACTCAGGATACGATTTCGATCTTCGCCGGATAACGCAATTGCCAATTGAGCAATGAGCAAACCGTATTTTTCACCAATATCGTAGCGAACTCCCTCTAGCTCTGTTGCAAGGTAGCGTTCCGCACGGGCAAGCTGATCCAGGCAATCGGAAAGATTGAACGATTCATCCGTAGCCAGGCTCGCTGAACGACTGTCGAGCAATCCAAATATAGTTGGTGCCAGGACGTGCATGCCAAACAGACACAAATAATGCCCCATGCGTTGCCCAGCGACTACCAGCTTTTGCTCCGCTTCCGTCGGTGTGGGCTTTTCGACAACGCGCGCGATCTCGAACAATCCGCTCTGCCTGGGTACCGGCGAACCTCCCACGGCTCCGAAATATGCCAGCAGATTCTCGCGGGTAGGCTGAACCGCTGAAACAGAACAGTTTTCCCGAATGGCTACATCTACCAACTGCTTAGCACAAGCAACACCACTGCGGCTAACGTAGAGATGATCACTCACCAGATGCAGGAAAGGTTCCTTGTCCGCAAACGGGCGAGCTCGCAGCAGCGCGTCACCGTAGCCTCGCGGATGGTCCTGCTCGAAGAATCGTAGTTTCGATGCGTGGCTGCCTGCGGCGGCCAAATACTGTTCGGCGGTGCCTGGTCGAATAACCAACGCAATCTCTTCGATACCAGCCGCAACCACTTCATCGATCAACAAGTCAACTGCAGTCCGCACATTTCCCGAGCGATCGACCACCGACTGGAGTGGCAATTGTGCCTGGCCCTGTCCTGCCGCGGTTATGATAGCCTTGCTTACTTTCATCTAGAACACCTGTATTCACAGCGGCAACTGCCGTCCTCATGGCAAGACTAATTTCAATCTACCCATGCCAACTCGAATTTTCAGGTCCGAGCATCGCGCATGGCTAGTGTCACAAATCGTAATTCCGATGCCACATCAGCCTCTAGCGCGCTAGCGTGCGGTTCCGTCAAAAACCGCGT
>JAGQPR010000308.1 GCA_020426625.1 Planctomycetales bacterium | reverse complement strand
TCGCGTCTGAGATCAGGAAGAGACGAATAGGTGCCATGCGCGTGAGCCGCTGGCGCTGGCATCTGGACGAGGTGTTCGTGAAGATCAACGGCGAAACACATTATCTGTGGCGAGCAGTGGATCACGAAGGCGAGGTGCTTGAAAGCTATGTGACCAAGACCAGAGACAAGGCTGCGGCTCTGAAATTCCTCAAGAAACTGATGAAAAGGCAGGGTCGCACTGAGGAATTAGTGACCGACAAACTCAGATCCTACGGCGCTGCGGTCAGGGAACTCGGATCACCCAAACATCGAAACGATGGCAGATGGACAAACAACCGGGCGGAGAATTCGCATCTCCCGTTCCGAAGACGGGAGCGGGCCATGCTTCGGTTTCGGCAAATGCGAAGTTTGCAAAAGTTCGTCGTGGTGCATGATTCTTTCTACAACCACCTCAATCAGGAACGTCATCTAACTAGCCGAGATATATTCAAATCAAATCGCGCCGCCGCTCTAACCGAATGGCGTGGTCTTGGTGCTGCCTAGGGTCCGACAGTATTAGGCGACCAGAGATTCGTTTGCATTCTTCTGACAGCACCCTCGGCCGCCATTTCCGGCAAGCGTATCATTTCCCTTCCCTCCGAGAAGACCATCTCTGCCTTTGCCGCCCAGAAGATTGTCGTTACCTCCGCCGCCATCAAGACTATCTTTGCCGTCTTCGCCTCTTAGAATGTCGCGGCCGCTTCCCCCGACAAGCACATCATGGCCCGAACGGCATTGTCAGACTAAGATGGCTTGAGCCAGGCAAGGCGGCTTTGTAGCCTTCCGAGATGAGCAAACATTCTCCCTTTCGCTATTTCAAGACCAGTCCAGAGATCATCCGGCTGGCGTTGATGCTCTATGTCCGATTTCCACTGTCTTTGCGGAACGTCGAGGACCTGCTGCATGAACGCGGCATCGAGATCAGCCACGAGACGGTGAGATTTTGGTGGAAGCGGTTCGGGCCATTGTTTGCTTCCGAAATCCGGAAACGCCGAGTTGCAGGGATGCGGTCGAGCCGCTGGCGCTGGCATCTTGACGAGGTCTTTGTGAAGATCAACGGCGAAACCCATTACCTTTGGCGGGCCGTGGATCACGAAGGTGAGGTGCTTGAAAGCTACGTGACCAAAACCCGGGATCGCACGGCTGCTTTGGCTTTCCTGAAGAAATTGATGCGGCGCCATGGTAAGACCGAGGAATTTGTCACCGACAAATTGGGGTCCTACGGGGCGGCTGTTCGAGAACTCGGATCAGCAAAACATCGGAACGATGGGCGTTGGACAAACAATCGCGCGGAGAATTCACATCTACCTTTCCGAAGACGGGAACGAGCCATGCTGCGTTTCCGGCAAATGCGTAGTCTACAAAAGTTCGCCGCTGTGCATGCCTCCATTTACAACCAATTCAATCAGGAACGACACCAAACCAGCCGAGACATGTTCAAATCAAATCGCAACGTCGCTCTCACCGAGTGGCGCGGTATTGGTGTTGCCTAGAATCTGGCCACATTGGGCGAACTGAGTCGGATTTGCACTCGTTTGACAGCACCGATGGTTCGCGACTTGCAACACTCAGGGCCCGCTATTGCATCTCACAGGTCTGATGGCGCGTAATCTTAAAGACGTAAGCGTGTTCGCAGGGCTGCTCGTTTGGCCGCGCAATGTGCAGTCCCCGTCTATCTTGGTGGAAAGGCAATAGCGCCTCATGTCCAATCATCTGTACGGAAGCAACTTCGTTGGGGTATAATTCCCCAACCGATTCAATGGTGAATTCTTTTTCGGGCCAAGCAAGTGCTATTGCGTAAACAATGTTGTTGCGGGTCGTGAATCTGAAGTCACGATTGGTGAAATTGACCTTCTCACCCATGTCCCCGAAAGCTCCTTCAACGGCATATCTTGTCGGACCTTCTCCAAAACGATGCCATGGCGCTGTTTCAAAAATGGCTTCCCCATTCAAGGCAAGCCATCGCCCCATGCCAAGAAGGACCTCTTTGGCTTGATCTGGAATTATGCCATCTGCCCTTGGGCCGACATTCAAAAGCAAATAGCCATTCTTGCTGACGTTATCGATCAAATAGTGCAGAAGCTCGGACACCGACTTGTACCCAGCATTCTTCATATAACCCCATGCTTGGCCGTCATCCACTGTCGTATCGGTAATCCAGTCGTAGTAGGTTTGGTCCGCCATTCGGCCGAGTTCAATATCGACTAACGCAGAGCCGGCGGCGAAGTCATTGCCTTTGTAGGATACGACGACGTCGCGGCCCCATTTGAGTCCCATATTGTAGTAGTACGCTAGGAAGTTCTTCCTGTACTGCTCGTGAATGAACTTGAGCCCGTAATCGAACCATACATAGTCGGGCTCAAACCGCTCGACCACTTCATGCAGTCTTGACATCCACTGATCAAGGAATGCCTTGCTCGGCATATCTTGAAGTGCCCACTCATGGTCACGGGTCCAGGATTCAGGAGGAATGTCTAGATCCAAGTTGTGCAATTCGCCATAAAGCTCTGCATAGGCGGGATCCGACACATCGGCGTCCTTCAGCCAATGAGGAAAGAACCACCAATTTTCCGCGTGGTGCATTGCTACCATGAATTTCATTCCGCGTTGACGAATTGACTTCTCCAAAGCAGCGACAATATCGCGTTTCGGTCCCATTTGAGCAGCGTTCCAGCTCCCAGTGGGTGAGTCCCACATGGGAAATCCGTCGTGATGTTCGGCAACCGGTCCCGCGAAGCGTGCTCCTGCGTTTTGAAACAACTCCGCCCATTCCTCTGGGTCGAAATGTTCCGCCTTGAACTTGGGAATGAAGTCCTTATAACCGAAGCGGGCGGTCGGACCATAATTCTTGATGTGATCATGAAACTGATTGGTGGCGTGCGTGCCGCGAATGCCGGACGTGCCCTCTCGGTACATATTGTGACCATACCAAGATGTGTTGGGGCCCGTGGCAGGCACACTATAGATTCCCCAATGCGTGTAGATGCCGAATTTTGCGTCCCGAAACCACTGCGGAGTTTTGTGGCTCTGCAGTGAACGCCAGTTGGGCTCATACTTGAAAGGCATGATAAACTCCAATTTGGTGCGAGCGAGTAGCCGCTCGTCAGTGTTGAGGCGTTGTGGGCAACAGACCTTGATTATACAGGTCTTTCCACAGTTCGTGCGGCACAGGGAATGTGAGGGCGCGATAACAGGCTTCCGCGTGTTCCGCAGTCGTCCCACCCAGAACGACCGTGCAGACAGCCGGATGGGCCAGCGAAAATTGAGCGGCGACGGCCGCTATTGGAGTGCCGTGTCGAAGACAGACCCTTTCAATTTGCACAACGCGACTCAAGATCTCTGGCGAGCTTTTCGAATAGTCGTAGGTCGCGTTCGGGACAGCTCCCGATGCCAAGATGCCGGAGTTAAAAACACCCGCTGCAACGATCTTGGTGCCCTTGGTCATTGCTGTTGGCAGACAATCAATCGCTGCGCTTTGGTCGAGCAGCGTGTATCGTCCGGCTATCATGGCGATGTCGATGTTCACGTCCCGAATGAAGTTTGCTGCGACATCAGCCTCATTCAGTCCAATTCCAATCATTTTGATGTGGCCGGCCCGACGTAACTCATCAAGTGCCTTGTACGCGCCAAGCACCGCTTGTTCGCGACGTTTGTTAAAGGCGGCCCCCTGTGTGCGGCGGTCGAGGTCATGGATGAAGACAATATCAATCCGGTCTAGCCCCAGCCTCGAATGAGATTGTTCGAGTGAACGCATTGTGCCTTCGTACGAGTAATCAATCACCGGCAGCAAACCTGAAGAAGGTGTCCAGAGCCCGTGATCAACCGTTCGACCCAGCGGTGGCACGAGGTATCTTCCAACTTTGGTGGAGACCATGAAGGAGTCGCGGTGCTGCTCGCGCAGGAATTGACCAACTCTCAGTTCGCTCAATCCGTGGCCGTAAAGAGGCGCAGTATCAAAGTAGCGGAACCCCGATTGCCACGCGCTCTCAAGAACCTCACGAGCCTCGCTTTCACTCAACGTGCAACCCAAATTGCCAAGGCCACTTGTTCCGAAGCCGTAGCCAGGAAGTCGGTCCTCTTTGTCACGACTCAATGAACTTCCCTTTCGAACGTTTCGCACTCGGCCTCAAGGGTTAAAGTAAATTGGTCTCATGCGAGTCCATCCTTCAGCACCAGGTAGAGGACGTTGCATTGGATCACAAAGTTGCAGCCATTCGCGGTGTCGCGGCTGAGCATTCAGCCACTCCATGTCGCGCACGAAGTCGTCGCCGACGTATTCGAAGTAGGCGAACTCATAAAGTAGGCCGTCTGGCATGCGCTGAAGAAAGATGCTGAAGTTGCGTATGTTCGCGATCGCGAGAAGATCACGCACTCCGGGCCCTTCGTGAACCTTACAGTATTCGTCCCACGTCTCGTCGTGCAGTCCAATTACCTGGCCAAATCTCTGCAATGGATGAGTCCTCGTTCGTGATTGCGCAATGGATCAGTCGAATTGAAGGCCGCCGTTCATGTCGATCACCTCTCCTGTTATGAAACCTGCAAGCGGAGACGCCAGAAACCTCACGGTGTGGGCTACCTCAACCGGTTCGCAGAATCGCCCCACGGGGATACTGGTCAGTTGCTTTTCGCGTTGTTCGGCAGTCAGTTGCGTCTCAATCATTTGCGACATGACGTACGCTGGCGCAATTGCATTGACAGTTACCCCTTCAGCTGCGGTCTCTCTCGCAACGCTGAAGGTCAGGCCAATCATTGCCGCCTTGGAGACCGAGTAGGCCGTGCCGGAAGTCAGGCCACCAGATTTGGCGGCGAACGACGCGAGATTCACGATGCGTCCCCATTGCTGTCGGCGCATCGGCGATACTAATGTACGGATTAGAGCGAAAGCAGCATCCACGTTAACGGCGTGAACTTGGTTCCATTCCTCGTTTCGGGTATCGATGATCTTATTGTTGGAGAGGACACCTGCGTTGTTCACAAGAATATCAACGCAACCGAATTGCTTGACCACTTCCGACGCCAAACTTTCGACGTTAGAAATTGACGAGAAGTCTGCGCTCATCGGAATGACATTCGGATGCCGATTTTTGAGTGCAACGAGGCCAGCTTCGTCAACATCCACAGCAATGACACGCGCGCAATCATGCAAGAGAGCATTGGTCACTGCCGAGCCGATTGCGCCAGCAGCACCTGTAACAAGCGCGGTCATGTCGGCAGTGCTCATTCGAGTAGTCTCGTTCATATTTTCTGCGTTGCCAGTTGTTGTGGAATTCGACGCGCAGGAACGAAACAAACAAACTCCCAAGTGTCGACGTTTGGTTGTTTAACTGATATATGGGTTTTCTGTCAACGCCGCTAAAAGCGAATTCGTGCTGCAAGGATTCCCAAGTGCCAAGACCACGCAAGAACAGCCAGATCGGCAACCCGTCTGAGACCCTAAATGGGCCGGTTCTGCCGGCAAGCCTGGTCGACCGCATCGACCCAGCGCTACCCAAAGCACCCCAGGTCTATGACGTCTTGAGAGCGGCCATTGTGACGCTTGTGATGCCTCCAGGGTGTTTGATTAATGAGCGCCAACTGTGCGAACAGCTTGGCGTATCGCGCACACCATTGCGGGAAGCGATCCTGCAATTGAGTGTGGAAAACCTTGTTCTCGTCATTCCAAATAGCGGGACATTTGTTTCGCGAATAAATCTTCAAGATGTCTTTGATGGTCAATTGGTGCGAGATGCGTTGGAGATGAAAGTAGTCCGCCTTGCGGCCGCTAAAATGAATACGTCTGCGGAAAGAAAATTAGACTTCAATCTTCATCAGCAAACAAAACTAGCAGAAGACCTGGACTACGACGGATTCTACGAGCTTGATGAAGAATTTCACAGCATGATCTGTGACATTGGGGCGTCTCCTGGTATGTGGAAGATTATTAATAGCGCAAAAGCTCAACTCGACCGCGTACGTCGACTTGCTTTTCCGGCGCCCTCTCACCTCAGTGTCGTGCTTAAAGAGCACACTGCTATTGCAACTGCGCTTAAGATCCGTGCTTCAGACGAAGCCGCCGCCGCTATGAAGGTTCATTTGGACCGGGTGTTTGAAACAATCCGTCGCCTCATTGTTGAACAGTCCGACTATTTTTCGTCGGTTTCAAACGTTGATCTCGATCGGTATGAGAGTTTTCTGCGAGAGGCGCGACGCGACGAGTAGTCCTGCGCTTCTTGAATTCCCAAAACACACAGTGCGTCGCGTCCGATTCGAATGTTGCAGCATTCGAGCATATTGACTCGAGTCAAAAAACATATACCAATATATCGGTTTTTGGTTCGCATCTCAGGAGGGAAAGAAATGAGTTTGTTTGAGAAGAGGAGTTTGGGGGTCGCGGTCATTGCTGTCGCCACATCTTTTGCGACGCTACCTGCAATGTCCCAAGTACAATTGGACTTCTGGAGTGAGTTTTCAGCGTCGCCGGGATTGGAGTCAATTACGGCAATTGTCGAAGCCTTTAATGAGGCTAACCCCGACATTGTGGTGACGCACACTGGCTTTGAAAACACGCCCTACGAAACTGCGCTGAAGACGTCATTCGCGGGTGGCTCACCTGCCGACATCGTACAAGTGAATGCGGGTGGTGCAATGTTTCAATATGCTGAAGCTGGGCAGTTGCTCGATCTCTCAGACTTCATTGCTGAAAGCGGCGTAACAGTGCGACCCGGGCTCGACACATTTTACAAGCTGGGCGGAAGAGCATGGGGCATCCCGCTGGTGCTCAATATCGGCAATCTTTTGTACTTCAATGCAGATATGCTGGCCGAACAGGGAATTGACCCTCAGAGTCTCAACACCTGGAATGGTCTCTTAGAGGCTGCTGAGACATTCAAGCAGGCCGGAATCGCTCCAATCGCTTTCGGAAACCAGGAAGGATGGCCCGGAAATCACCTGCACAATCATCTATTGCTCAGGCTGTTCGGCTACGAGGATTACGTTAGTGTTTGGTTCCGAACCCTCGACCCAACAGCGGCCGGTGAAGCGCGCTTTACCGACCAGGAAGAAACAGTGTCCTGGGAGATGTTTAAGGAACTTCAAGATCGCGGATACTTCACCGCTGGCTATCTTGCCGACAACTATCCCGCAGCGTACCGGCTCTTTCTGAACGAAGAAGCGCCTATCTTCATCATGGGATCGTGGTTCCTCGCAAACATTCAGAGCATCGCGCCTGACATGAACTTTGGGGTGATACCCTTCCCCGAGGTCGAAGGGTACCCTGGCAAGCAGACTGACCTTGTGACCGCGGGACTCGTGGTCAGCATAACTGAATCCTCGGAACACCCAGAAGAGGCGAAACGTTTCCTTGAGTACCTGATGAGTGAGCCCGTCCAGCGACAGTGGGCCGAGGAGACAGTGGGTCTAACCCCATACGTTTACGATACCTCCAATTGGGACTATTCCGACGAGTTCAAAAGGATAGCGGAGCTGTTGGCCAATTCAACCGCAGCAGTGCCGTTTGGCGACATGCTTGAAGACCAAGCGTGTAATGTACCTTGGACTTGGCAAGCAAGCCAAGGCATTCTGACGGGCGATATCACGCCTGAAGAGGTCGGCCAGGGCCACGAAGATTGTGTCACTGATTTAATGTCAACAAAGTTCGGCATTTAGGCCTTTCGGCGGGCGACTGTTTGTTGCCCGCCAACCCATTCCAACCCGGACGAACCATGCCCCAACAAACGTCAAGTCACCGATGGCGGCTGCGCGAAGCGCTAAATCGGCACGCACCAATATTGTTTATTGCGCCTTCATTTGTGTTCTTCACCGCGTTCTGGATTTTGCCAGCTCTCGGCTCTCTCGGGTTAAGTTTCACTCATTGGAACGGGATCGGATGGGATCGCATTCGTTTTGCTGGCTTAGAGAACTACGCAACTCTGCTGAACGATCGCTTCTTTTGGACGTCGCTGCAAAACAATCTGTTCTTTGTAGCGGGCGCTCTCATTGCGATTATTGCCCTGGCATTGTTGATTGCGCTTATCCTACACACCAGGCCGGTCGGGCACACTGTTTTCTCCACGGTCTTCTTCATCCCGATCGTACTTTCCAGTGTGGTGATCGGTCTGGTGTTCTCATTGCTCTTGAGTCCTACCAGCGGCGTCGTCAAAGGTCTTGCCGAAGCGTTCGGCATTGAAGGCATGGCCAACCTTCAGTTGTTGGGAAGTAAAAGCACAGCAACTGGAAGCGTCCTCGCAGTATTCATATGGCGCGAACTGGGTTTCTTTATTTTGCTGATCACCGCAGGCTTGCAGGCCGTCCCTAAGGAGTACATTGACGCGTCCCGAATAGATGGTGCCGGACCCTTCGCCACGATTTGGTACATCACAATTCCGCTTATTCGGAACGTTCTGGTGGTTGTCATGATACTCGCCGTGACTGGGGCGTTCTTGCTCTTTGACCTAATCATTGTAATGACCAAGGGCGGTCCATTTCATGCCTCAGAGGTTCTTAGCACTTATATGTACTACACGGCTTTCACGAGCGGGAGGCTGAGTTACGGAGCCGCGATCGCTGTGGTCCTCTTTTTAGTAGTGGTGGTTGTCACCGCGATTCAGTTGCTCCTGTCACGTCGGTTTGGGAGCCCACAATGAATTTCTCGGTCTTTCCGATTCCGGTCCGGATTGCAGCTTATATGCTGCTGCTGGTGTTTGCCGGTTCGATACTTTTGCCATTCGGATGGATGATCATGACGTCATTTAAGACGTTATCGGATTACACAAGCAACGCGTTTGGACTACCGGCTGAATGGCGGCTAGATAATTTTTCCACGGCTTGGCAGTTCGGTGGATTTCTGCGTCTGTATGTCAATTCACTACTAATCACTACTGTGTCTGTCGCTGGATTGCTGTTTATCTGCAGCGCAGCGGGCTACGCATTTGCACACTACAAATTTCGCGGAGCGAACATCCTATTCTTCTACTTCCTGACGGGAATGATGATTCCGCCGCAGGTCATAATGATTCCGGCCTTCAAAATCATGAGTACAATTGGACTCGTAAACACATATCTTGCAGTTATACTAACCTATCTGGCTTGGGTACCATTTGCCATATTCTTTTTTCGGGCCTACTTCTCTAGCATACCAAAAGAACTCATCGAGGCAGCCCGGATAGATGGCGCGTCAGAATTTGAGATATTTTTCCGGATAATGCTTCCGTTAGCGCGGCCTGCATTTGTAACAGTTGGAATCATCTATTTTGTTTGGATATTCAATGACTTTCTGTGGCCATTGGTCTATCTGAACAGTGCGGAAATAAGAACCGTTACCCTGGGTATGATGGCATTCAATGGACAGTTTACATCTGATACGACTCTGAAAACTGCTGCTCTGACCATTGCGACATTGCCGCCGATGATTGTCTTCGTTATCTTTCGCCGGCAGATTCAGGGCGGCCTTGTGGAAGGTGCTCTCAAGTAAGTTCGGATCGTACATCCATGTTGTGTCTGCTCTGACCCGCAAAAACTGGATCGCTTTCGGTTCGAGTTTTCCGTTTAGTGTTCACTGGCTGGAATGGAGCGGAGAGCAACGAAGGCATCGAGTTGTTCGCTTGCGCATGACCTGAGCCCCTAGATTTCCTTCATTTTTTGGGTTGAGTCCGTCACGCACAGGAGACGGACAGATGAAGCGTTCATGGTTCACGGAAGAGCAGATTATTGGGGTGTTCAAGGAGCAAGAGGCGGGAACACCGGCCGTTGATGTGTGCCGCAAGCATGGAATCATGCTCTGCCACCTTCTACAATTGGAAGGCCAAGTGTGGCGGGTTGGAGGTATCCGACGCCCGCAAGTTGAAGGTGCTTTCGGATGAGAACGCCAAGCTGAAGAAGCTTTTGGCCGAGGCGATGCTCGACAACGCCATCCTGAAGGATGTTGCTGCACAAGTGAGCGCGCTGCGCCACCGGTTCGAGCAGCGCCAAGCGAACGTTGACGCCCGACGCAAAGCGGGAGGCTGTGGCGCACGCCTGCCAGTTACATGGTGTGAGCCAGCGGCGGGCGTGTGAAGTCCT
>JAGQPR010000307.1 GCA_020426625.1 Planctomycetales bacterium | reverse complement strand
GGGGCCATTCGAGTTATGCATGCACCCAGTCCACGCCAGATCAATTGCTCCATTCACCCCTTCGGCGAATATTTACTTTTCACGCTTCGCAAGTCTTTATCTCTTATGGCACACTTCGCCTTTTTGCCGTGCCACTGTAGCTTTAATAACATGGCTCGATGGCTTACACTGGAGAGGCTCAGGATCTTCTCTCGTCCCGCTACCCCCCCTTCCTTGTTTTACAGGCCTGAATCATGTGTTTCCCCCGCTTGCTGCTCGTGCTTACCCTGCTGATGTTGTCAACTTTGCCTTCCCAGGCACAAGACAACAGTTTCGTTCCCTTGTTCGATGGAAAAACGCTTGAAGGGTGGGATGGCAATCCTAAGTTTTGGAGCGTACAGGATGGAGTCATCACGGGGCAGACGACGGCCGAAAACCCTACCCAGGGCAATACGTTTCTCATTTACCGCGAACGCGAATTTGCCAATTTTGAATTGCGTTTTGAGTACAAGATCATTGGCGGCAATTCTGGCGTTCAATACCGAAGTTTTGAAATCAGTCCCAAGGAAAAACCGTGGGTAGTTGGCGGCTATCAAGGCGACTTTGAAGCGGGTGACACGTATTCCGGCATCTTGTATGGGGAGCAATTTCGCGGCATTCTCGCTAACCGCGGACAGAAAACCAAGCTAACTCGAGACGGCGGCAAGTTCGCAGTCGACGTGGTGGGCTCCGTCGGCGAATCGGCGGCGATCCAAGAGAAGATTAAGAAAGAGGATTGGAACCAGTACTCGATTACCGCCAATGGATACCATTTCGTCCACCGAATCAACGATGTCGTCACCGCCGATTGCTTTGATGGTGACACCGAGCAAAGGCGTGCATCTGGGATTATCGCCTTGCAGTTGCACGCCGGCCCTCCCATGAAAGTTCAATTCCGCAACATCCGCATAAAGGAACTAGCTGGGAATGACGCCGCCAACACTGACAATAAACAGGCCAGCGAAAGAAAGAAAGTTGTGTTTATTGCTGGCAAGGCCAGCCACGGCTACGGTGCACACGAACACTATGCGGGTAGTCGGCTACTGGCCAATGCGTTGACAGAGGCGATGCCCAACTACGAAGTTGCGGTTTTTAAGGATGGCTGGCCTGAAGCCGGCATGCAGGTTCTCGACGACGCGGACACGGTGGTGGTTTACTGTGATGGCGGCGAACGTCATTTGCTCAATCCACACATTGATGAATTTGCCAAGTTGATGGATCGAGGAGCCGGATTGGTCTGCATTCATTACGGCGTCGAGACTCCCGCTGGAAAAACGGGAGATGCTTTCCGAAATTGGATCGGCGGTTATTTTGAGGCGAATTGGTCGGTCAATCCACACTGGGATGCTCATTACACCAGCTTGCCCAATCACCCAATCACAAGCGGCGTTGAGCCATTTCATATTAATGATGAATGGTATTTCCACATGCGATTCCGCGAAGGCATGGAAGGTGTGACTCCGATCCTGTCCGCGCTGCCACCAGAGGATACGATGCGACGTCCAGACGGGCCGCACAGCGGAAATCCCGCCGTTCGCAAAGCGGTCGCTAACGGGGAAATACAACACATGGCCTGGGCTGCCGAGCGAGCTGGCGGCGGGCGTGGATTTGGTTTTACCGGCGGCCATTTCCATTGGAATTGGGGCGACGAGAATTTCCGCAAGGTGGTGCTCAATGCCATCGTGTGGACCGCGCATGGACAGGTGCCTGCGCAAGGCGTGACCACTCACAAGCCTTCGCAGACGGAGTTGGAAGCCAACCAGGACGAGCCGAAACCCGGCAATGCGAACAATCAACGACGCGAGAGAAGAAATCGCGCTCAGGTTCTAGTGCAGACCGAAAAGCAGGCGGAAGACGCCAACGTTTCTCGCGACGCGGATCAAGCCTTGACTGGACTGGAGGTCGGCGAAGGCTTGCAAGCGTCACTGTTCGCCGCAGAACCCCAGTTGCTCAGCCCGTCCAATATCGACATCGATCACCGGGGACGAATCTGGGTGTGCGAAATCGTGAATTATCGCAAGCACAATGGGAAGCGGCCTGAAGGCGACCGCATTCTAATTTTGGAAGACAGCGATGGAGATGGAAAGGTCGATAAGGAAAAGGTCTTCTACCAAGGTCGAGATATCGATTCCCCTCACGGAGTCTGCGTATTAGGCAACAAAGTGATCGTGTCCGCAGGGGACAAAGTTCAGGTCTTTACCGACAGCGATGGGGACGACAAGCCGGATAGCCAGGAAGTGCTCTTTTCGGGAATCTCGGGATCCCAGCACGACCACGGCATCCATGCATTTACCTTTGGCCCCGATGGCAAACTCTACTTCAATTTCGGCAACGAAGGTCGGCAAATCAAGGACAAGTATGGCAATCTGATTACCGATTTGGCGGGCAATCAGGTGGTTGCGAATCGCAACCCGTACCAAGAGGGATTGGTGTTTCGCTGCAACTTGGATGGCAGCGAATTCGAAACTTTGGGCTGGAATTTCCGCAACAATTGGTTGGTCACTGTTGATTCGTATGGCTCTATCTGGCAATCGGACAACGACGATGATGGCAACCAAGGCGTGCGCATCAATTATGTGATGGAGTTTGGCAACTACGGCTATAAGGACGAGTTTACCGGTGCTGGCTGGAAAGTCGAACGTACGGGAATGAGTGAACAGATTCCGTTGCGGCATTGGCATTTGAACGATCCCGGAGTGGTCCCCAATCTGCTTCAAACCGGGGCGGGTTCGCCGACTGGAATCACCGTATATGAAGGCGACTTGTTGCCGATGTTTCGCGGCCATCTCCTGCACTGTGATGCTGGTCCAAACGTCTGCCGCGCGTATGTGCTGGAGGACAGTGGAGCCGGCTACCAGGCGTCGATTCGAAATATCCTGACCGGCACCAAAGACAAATGGTTTCGCCCCTCCGACGTCAAGGTCGCGCCTGATGGTTCGCTGATCATCGCCGATTGGTACGATCCAGGAGTTGGTGGACACGGAATGGGCGACTTGGATCGTGGGCGATTGTTTCGCATTCTGCCCGCCGGTCACAATGGTGATTACAAGGTCCCCAAGTTCGATTTTGAAACGGCTGCTGGGGCAGTAGAAGCTTTGAAGAATCCCAACTATGCGGTTCGCTACTTGGCCTGGCAAGCGTTGCACCGATTGGGGAAGGACGCCAATGCAGCGTTGAATCAATTGGCTGCATCGGAGGATCCTATCTACCGAGCTCGTGCGCTGTGGCTGCTGGGGAAGAGCGACGGCCAGGGGGCGCAGACGGTCAAGAGGGCAATTGCCGATCGAGATGCTAACATTCGCATCTTGGGCGTGCGACTGGCGCGACAATTGTCTATGGGACTTGATGAATACGTGTCTCCCCTGGTCAATGATCCGTCGCCTCAGGTGCGCCGCGAGCTAGCGATCGCGTTGCGTCATGACCATTCACAATCAGCCGTCGATCTGTGGGTTCAATTGGCAAATCAATACGATGGGCACGACAGGTGGTACCTGGAAGCTTTGGGGATTGCTGCCGACACCAAGGCGAACGAATGTTTTGCGGCTTGGCTCAAGAGTGTTGGCGGCAAGTGGAATACAGCTGCTGGTCGTGACATCATTTGGCGGAGTCGCGCTGACGATGCGTCGAACTACTTGGTCCAAATCTTGAAAGATCCAGCGACACCCGTCGATCAGCATGATCGGTTTATGCGATCGTTTGATTTTCATGAAGGCGAGAGCAAAGAAGCTGCGCTGAAGAGTTTGCTCGGCCTCTAGTGGCCTCAGCGCTGCCGCAACCCGTCCTGTCGACGTTGTAACCTTGAGAAGCCTATGTCGTTGTCGATCACTCGGTTCGTTCTACTTGCCTTGGCAATTAGTTGGATGCATTTGTTCACTGCCTGGCCTTTGCCGGCGCAGGAGCAACCGGCTTTGTCTCCGAGAGACAAGCTGGTTGTTGAGACGATCCTCCGCTTGAAAGAGTTCAAGCTGGAAACGAATCCTGTGGCGAAAGAGTCTGTATTAAGGTATTTGCGCGCTCAGGCCGGCTCGGACCAGTACTTTGAGCTGATCGAGCGCTTTCGACCGGCTGAACTTGCTGAGGAGCTGCTTCAATTCTGCTTGTCTCACGCCGAGGATTCCAAGGGGGCACGGGGCGCAGCGGTTCTCGTAGCCATGGGGCAAACAGAGCAGTTGCAGCAGCTAGCTCAGGCGAATGACGCTGTGCAAGCCGTCGCCGCCGTCCGATTGTTGGGCCACGCGGCAGGCAAGGATCTGCCGCGCATTATGGTGCCGCTGATCATTTCGGCGGAGGCCTCGACCGAGGTGCGTTCAGCGGCAATTATCGCGTTAGGGCGAAGCATCGTTGGGCAGCGAGAATTACTGACGTTGGTTTCGAAGAACCAGTTGGACGATCAGTTGAAATTTGCGGCCGCGAATGTGCTTTTGTCTTCCAGCGAATCGACCATAGCGGCAGAAGCTGGCAAGTACCTCGAATTACCTGCAACGGCCGATCGCCAGCCTTTGCCGACGATTGCCGAATTGGTGCAGCGACGTGGCAGCGTGGATGCTGGCAGTCAGATTTTCCGCACGCCGGGAACTTGTATCAACTGCCATAAGTTGCAGACTGAAGGAAGAGAAGTAGGGCCCGACCTGTCTACGATCGGCAGCAAGTTATCGCGCGAAGCCATGTATGTGGCCATTCTTGACCCGAGCAGCGCCATCAGCCATAACTTTGAAACGTATGCGGCCCTAACCGATGAAGGAACGGTTATCACTGGACTGCTCATCAGCCAAACCGATGACGAGGTAACTATTCGAACCAGCGAAGGCATCGATAAACGAATCGACCGCGCGTCGATCGAGGAAATGAAAAAGCAGCCCAAGTCGCTGATGCCTCAGGACTTGCAGAGGTTAATGACTGTTCAGCAATTGGTCGATCTGGTCGAATACTTGCTCACGCTGCGGACGGCCAATAGCGGACAATAATTCAAGGAAGTCAAACATGGTAAACGTTTTGGTGACCGGTGGGGCGGGCTTTATTGGTTCGCACATAGCGACGGCCCTGGTCGAACGCGGCGACAAGGTGCGAATTCTCGATAATCTGTGCGCTGGATTCATGAAGAACCTGGAGCATATTCGCGATGACGTCGAGTTCATCGAAGGCGATGTGGCTGACGTCGCCGCTGTTCAGCGAGCTGTGCAAGGTGTCGAGTTGGTGTTTCATCAGGCCGCACTCGCTTCGGTACCACTGAGCCTGGACAAACCCCTTGAGGTGAACCAGGCGTGTGTGACAGGCACGGTAAACGTGCTTGACCAAGCTGCCAAAGCTGGAGTCCGACGAGTCGTCTATGCCGCTAGCAGCGCCGCCTATGGTAATCGTCTTTCCGCTGCCAAGCGAGAGTCCGATGCACCACAGGTGTTGAGCCCATACGCGGCGGCCAAGCTGGCTGGGGAACTGTACTGCCAAGCTTTTTTCCATAGTTTCGGACTGGAGACCGTGGGGCTCAGGTACTTCAATGTGTTCGGCCCAAGGCAGGATCCCAATAGCGCCTATTCGGCAGTCATCCCACTGTTCGTCACCGCAATTCTCGGCGATCGCCGTCCCGTGGTTTATGGTGACGGTGGTCAGTCCCGCGACTTTATTTTCGTAGGCAACGTAGTTCAAGGTAACCTGCTGGCCGCAGAGGCGCCCGATGTGGCGGGTATGGTCTTCAATATGGCTGAAGGCAAGCAAACGAACCTGCTGCAGTTGCTGGAAATTCTCGCAAAGTTGCTAGATAAAACCGTGCAACCTGATTTTCAGCCAGCTCGTAAGGGTGATGTTCGTGAAAGCATGGCTGACATCACGCTCGCTCGACAAATGCTCAAGTTCGAACCAAAGACCAGCTTGGAGTCAGGTCTGCGACAAACGATCGACTACTACCGCAAAATTGCCGAGGCTAGACTGGCTGCCGAGCGGTAAGTAGCTTCCCGTGGGCAAGCGTTGCAGTCACCAGTCCATCTATACATTAACGGGGCACTCTGCGTTGAGAACACGATTTCCAAACGCGGTCATAGCACTCGCGATGTTAACGTTATTTGCAAGCTCTTGTCATGCGGCCGACAGCTCAACCGACCAGGCTTGGGTTACTAACGACGCCGTGTTGCTGGGGATCTTATTGGCGATCTTGGGTTTTGTTTTCTGGAGCAGCCAAAGTTCCTTTGCTCCCTTCAAGTGGTTCTATCGTTTCGTGCCCATGCTGCTGATGTGCTATTTCCTGCCATCAGCCTTGACATTTATGGGAATCGTCGACCCACACGCGTCAGACTTACCAGATGTCGCCAAGAACTACCTGTTGCCCGCCAGCTTGGTGCTGCTGACATTGAGCGTTGACTTACAAGGGATTGTTCGTTTAGGCCCCAAGGCATTGATCATGTTCCTGACGGGTACGGCAGGAGTCATTCTCGGCGGTCCGGTAGCAATACTTATCGTGTCAGCCTTTGCGCCGCAATGGGTAGGTGGAGAAGGACCCGATGAAATTTGGAGGGGAATGGCCACCGTGGCTGGCAGCTGGATCGGAGGCGGAGCCAATCAAATTGCCATGCAGAAAATGTTTGTTCCTTCCAACTCTTTGTTTAGTGTCATGGTGACGGTAGATGTCTTGGTCGCCGAGTTTTGGATGATGTTTCTGTTGCTCGGTATTGGCAAAGCCAAAGCGATCGATCGCCTGTTTCGGGCGGATGTTTCCAGTGTCGACAGCTTGCAAGCCAAGATGGAAGCCTACAGCAAGCAGCACGCCCGCAGTCCGTCTACCGTCGATCTATTCTTGATCTTGGCGGTCGGATTCGGCGGTACAGCGTTGGCCTATTTTGTTGCCGATTGGTTGGCTCCATGGATCGGCAAGAACGCTCCCGGCCTGGCCCAATTCAGTCTTGATTCCAAGTTTTTCTGGTTGATCTTGATTGCCACAGCGCTGGGTGTGTGCATGTCATTCACGCCCTTGCGAAGACTGGAGGGCGTTGGTGCGTCCAAAATCGGGACCGTCTTTATCTTTGTGTTGGTAGCCACGATCGGACTTGGCATGGACTTGTCGGCGATCGCCGAGAATAGCGAGCTGTTTATCGTAGGTCTAATCTGGATGCTCTTCCACGTCCTGTTGCTGATTGTTGTAGGTTGGTTGATTCGAGCTCCTTATTTCTTTCTGGCTGTGGGCAGCAAGGCTAACATCGGCGGTGCCGCTAGTGCACCGGTGGTCGCCGCCGCCTTCCATCCCACGCTGGCTCCCGTGGGTGTGCTGCTGGCCGTATTGGGCTATGTCCTCGGCACGTACGGCGCCTGGCTTAGTGCCCTGATGATGCGAAGTGTTTCGCCTTGACCGGATCGAGAAACCTTTGGCTGCAGTGCCAATATTAATGCAACGATTGACAGGACCGTTGGCGCTATTTTTTTTAAAAAAACGCCGCATAATGCTGAAAAGTGGTATTTCATCTAGCTCTATCCAGCCGATTTTTAGTATTTGGAAAGATGCTCCAGCGTTTCAATTTCGAAGCTCTAAAACAAGACGCCGCAGCTTGACGCTCCGCTGGAGATACAGAGCAAGCTGAACTTGACTTCGCTCCCTGAGAGTCGACGTCGGTTCCCAACTCAGGTGCTATCGCTGGCGAGCTGAAATTCGCAGGCACGGAAGGCGTACTGCGAGGCTGCGACAGTCCTTAGCTTCTGAAATAGGAGGCCAGGGATGGTTACGAGCTGCTTTCTTATTCCCACGATTCGCGCCGTGGTTCTACCAGTTCTCATTTCCGCATCGGGACATTTGAACCAGAGTCGTTCCGAGCTTAGAGAACGCGTCGATCTGATCGAATTGAATCACAACTATGACGACCTTGGCCGTCATAAATATGATCAAATTATTTTTTACGAGTGGGCTCCGGATTTCAAACGCTACCACGTGATCGCCTGGTGCCTGGTGGAAGGTGATGAACGGCGCATCCCAATGTATGACTCACATCGGGACGACCACGTGGTGAGGTGGTACGATAGAGACGCGAGGCTAGATCGAGAAGTTCGCTCGCGTGTCTTTCGCGAAACGTGGAGTCAGTTGGATCCAGAACGCGAAAACCGCCGCTGGTTGGAAGAGAAACACCGCATTAGTCTGAGGCGTCTGCCCGAGCGGAAAGTCTACTGAAACGCTTACTTGGTTAGCTGTTCACGTCGTTTCAGGTTAAGTGAACCCTGCACGTGATCGCCCATTACCGCTATGCTCCGAAGACCTAGCTTAGTAGTCTTCGGAAATCTGTGCTGCCTGCCAGAGTTCGACGAACCTTTCACGAACAAAGGGGTTGAGCCGGTTTGAATAATCGCGCGACAAACCATTGACGCGAATCAATTGGATTGCATCGTCAAGATCGCGCGGGCGGTGTGCGGCGGTCATTCCGCTAGCGATCTTGAGCTCAAGTAGCGATGGGAGATTGAGAAAAGGCAAGCCTTCATTGTGAATCTCCAAAACCAATTCCGGAGCTGGAAATGAGACGGGTTTGACTTTGCCATCCCCTGGATAATCACCGACGATCAGCACATCGACTTTGACGGAATTCAAGGTGTCTTTGAATCCCTTTGAGCCATCGAAAAGATCGATCCAGCCACGGCCAATCCAGTGTTCTTTAAATTTCAACAAATCATTGCGACGGATCAATATACCCACGTCAGCTGTCGTTCGACGATGACCATGGGCGTTTGCGGCCATCGCTCCGGCAATCGCAAAGGGAATCCCCATTTCCTCAAACGTCTTGGCGAGCCTTCGCATCGTGTCGTGGATCGGAGATCGTTCCATCATGAACTCATCCACTCGTTTAGCTGTCTCGAGTATTTTATCCATACCAAAATCTTAGCGCACGTACGCACGCTGGTCAAACTAAGACGCTTGCAGGTCAATGCGGCCCAATTTGTGAATTGCGAAACGCCTAGTCCTCTGTTAACGTTGAGATATAGGGTGCAGTGCTTATGTGGGCTAAGCTTCCAGCTTGTCAATTCCAGGTGACGATGCTCATGGCAAGCTAACTCCACTTCCAAATGTTCCTAATGTTGACAGAGCACTAGATGATCATGCCTTGCCAATTTCACGGGAGTGTTGCGTGTTTGCAAAACTCAAACGAGCGGCGGTTTTTTGCGCATGCCTGTATCTGGGAATCTTGATGGTGCTTTTGCTGCTGCAGAGGACGCTCATGTATCCGGCGCCGCAAGCTGACTCCGGCGATTGGAACCCAACGTGGCTCAACCGCGAAGAGGCTGAATTCACCAGCTCGATGGGTAATCGGCTGCACGGTTGGTACTGCGAACACGCTCAGCCGCGAGCAGTAATTCTTCTATGTCACGGCAATGGTGAGCACGTGGCATTCATGGCTGAAGAGCTGCGATATTTGCGAGACCGTTTCCAAGCCAGTATTCTAGCCTTTGACTATCGTGGCTATGGCAAGAGTGAAGGTCAGCCGTTTGAGGCTGGCATCCTGGCCGATGGACTGGCGGCACAACGATGGCTCTCCGAACGCGCTGGTGTACCTGAGTCATCGATCGTAATTTGGGGGCGGTCTTTGGGTGGGGCAGTGGCCGTACACTTGGCGGCAAGCAACGGTGCCAAGGGGCTCGTGCTGGACCGTACCTTCAGCTCGATGGTCGACGTGGCAGCCAGCCACTATCCATGGCTTCCCGTGCGCATGCTGCTCTCCGATCGTTACCCATCCAGCAAACGCATTGAAAAGTACCATGGTCCCATCATTCAAATCCATGGGAAAGTAGACCAAGTAGTGCCATTTCAATTCGGACGAGCGCTGTTTGACAACGCACCTTCTGTCGACAAACGTTTCTTGGCCTTGGACGATTTGCATCACAACGATCCCTGGCCCGAAGAAACCTATCTCGCAGTTGAGCAATTCATCACCTCGCTCTGATTCCCAAGCTTACCGTGGATTCTATCGCCAGCCGGTCATTGAACGCAACTTTGGCTGGAACGGTCAGTTGCATGTGATGCATGTACATGAGCTATTTCGTAGCTGTATTGCTGCCAGCGTTGGGATGTTGCGAACTCAGAGACGCAATTTGTGATAATCAAACCACCGTTCGTTCG
>JAGQPR010000306.1 GCA_020426625.1 Planctomycetales bacterium | reverse complement strand
GGGGAATCCCACTACCCTAAAATTAGGCTGTAACAGACCACTAGTACGCAAGCTTATTCTGTGCCCGGTATAGAATGAGGCTCGCGCATTAATGGCCTGCTTGACCAGAGCATCACAACTGGACGCGAACTATATAAATCCCGAGGCTGACGGCTCTTGCTTTCTCGCTGCGTCAACGAGCACGTCATTACGGCTGGCAAGTCTATTATGGACGGCGATTTGCGTCTGTTTCCCAGCAGCTTATTACCTGGAATGCAATAGCAATGTTTGTCGATCGAGCGGAAATTCAAGTTGAAGCGGGCAAGGGCGGCAACGGTTGCATGTCTTTTCGACGCGAAAAACACGTACCTCTCGGCGGACCCGACGGAGGCGATGGCGGCAACGGGGGAAGTGTGATCATGCGTGCGCGAGAGGGTGTCAATAGTCTCGTCGAATTCGCACACCGCAAGCATTGGCGCGCCGCCCGAGGAGAACATGGTAGAGGCTCGGACATGCATGGTAAGCGAGGTGCCGATTTATTGATCGAGGTACCTCCAGGAACCGTCTTAATCGATGCCGAATCCGGAATGGTCGTGAAGGATTTGGTTCGCGATGGTGATAGCGTCGTTATTGCCCGCGGCGGACGCGGCGGTAAAGGCAACCCGCATTTTAAAAGTTCGATCAACCAAGCCCCCCGCGAGGCCACCCCCGGCTCCGAAGGTGAATCGCGCCGAATTATTCTCGAGCTGAAAGTCATCGCCGATGTTGGATTGGTCGGAAAGCCGAACGCCGGAAAAAGCACGCTACTAAGCCGTCTTTCACGGGCGCGACCCGAAATCGCAGATTACCCCTTTACCACCAAGTTCCCCAATCTCGGCTTAGTTGTAGCAGACATCGACACTTCGTTTGTCATGGCAGATATCCCCGGCTTAATTGAAGGGGCATCCGACGGTGTTGGCTTGGGACACGACTTCTTGCGCCACATCATGCGAGCTGGAATACTGGTTCATCTCGTTGAACCCCTTCCCGGTGATGGCTCCGATCCTGTGGACAACTATCGTGTTATTCGTAACGAATTGGCTCAGTACAGCCAAGAGCTCCAGCAACGCCCGGAAATATTGGTCGTTAGCAAGTCGGAAATACCTGAGTCGGCTGAAGTCGTGGCCAAACTGACCCAAGAAACCGATCGCGAAGTTCTGTTGATCAGCGCGGTTACCGGACAAGGTCTGAACATTTTGATACGTCGAATTGCCAAGATGCTTGCCGAGCGGACCCAACCTGTAGCCAATACGCAATTCTAGTTGGCAGGAATGAACCCCTGCTCGCTGGGAAAGCAAGTGCGGCGTAATGAGCCGCGCGAAGAATGAGAACGCCCGCCGGATACGAGGTTAATACAGGGTGACAACACGTTACTTCGGAGTTGACATAGGCAACAGTGGCCTGCGGGTTTCTGAGTTGCTCCCCGCGGTCGAGCGACTGGGCGAAAGCATGCGACTGAATTGGCTGCACGACCCAGCCCAACACACTGTAGCCCAACACACTGTAGCCCAACACACTGTAGCCCAACATGATAAATCCCGACGCAATCGTGCCCCGCGCAAGGAGACGCCGCTGTCATCGGCGCCGCATCAGAATGGCTCTCTGTTCACCCCCGACGATCCAGCCTGGACAGACAAAGTTGATCAGTTTGTGCGGTTACATACGCCAGAAGGTGGCCTTTGTTGTTGGTTGGTGAGCAGCGTTCGACGCGATGCGGAAGCAGTACTCAGGTCCTTTGTTCAGCGTCTACCTCATCCGCAACTCTACCTGCCCGTCGACTGGCGTCATATTCCTTTGAAGTTTTCTGTCGAATTTCCACAACAGGTGGGCATTGACCGTTTGTTAGCAGCACTCGCAGCTTGTCGCATATCGCGCCAACGCCCTATGCTTGTGGTGCAAGCTGGTTCAGCTGTGACCGTCGACCTGGTTCGCAATGATGTACCAGCTCAAGAATTGACCTCTCTGGAACCGAGCATGGGCACATCGTCTTCGAACTTGAACGATCAATCGCTATTTGCTCAAGCTCTGCTCTCTCGATTCTCCGTTAGCTCCGATCGTTGCTCGGACCAGGGGGCATTGCTAAAGCAGCGGGGCGACAGGAACGCAACTCAACCCGTGCAAAATGATTCCACGCCGGATGCTTCTACGGAAGGAGACGTGTTTTGTGGCGGAGCGATCTTACCCGGTGTTCCTATGATTTTGCGGCTACTCGGCAAAGGTGCCGATCTTTTGCCTGAATTGATTGCTGATGACTTGACCGACCTGCCACCGTTGCCAGGTCGCAATACTCAGTCGGCGATGTTGTGCGGTGCAGCCAGCAGCCTGGTTGGTGGAACCATGCACTTGGTTCGGAGATATCGTGAGGATTTCGGACTGTCTGTACCGGTTATAATCAGTGGAGGTGACGGAATGCGTCTGGCGCCGTACCTTGACCAGCCAACCATCGTGGTGCCACATTTGGTACAGCAGGGACTCCTTGCTTTGGCAATGACTCTTGCGGCAAACCAAGAGAACCGAATCCAGTGACTAACACGCCACAGTCCGACAATGCGCAGCTTCTGATTGATTTGCTATCGAGCAGCGATCCGCGGCATGGACTCTTACAATCGTTTCCGCAAACCGATGCTCGTTTGAGTATCCAACAAGCATTAGCTTCCGATCAAGTAGCTGCGACACCCGAGTTACTCCAATCCGGCAGCGAACTAGCGCACGCGCTCGACGGTCTGATCGGTCAATTAACCACTTTTCGAGAGATCAGCCGCTGCCCGATATTGGCAGTGACCGGCTTATTGAATTCTGGAAAGAGTTCGCTAATTGCGACTTATTTGTCCGCGAAAAACCGCGCCCGCGTGCTGCGTGGTTTGGGGAATAACTCAGGTACGCATCGCTTCGTGCTGTGGTTGCCCAAAGTCTGGTGGGACAATCCCGATCTTTTGAGCACGATGACAGGATTTTTGACCAATGTTTTTGGGCGGCGGCCGGAGCTGCTGTCGGAAGATCCCGAAGAGGCTGCCTTGCAGTACAACGGATCGATGCTGGCCCAGTGGGTTGTCCAGCACGCAGGTCCCACTGATTCCCATTCTGTACATTCTGAATCATCGGAGGGGCATGCAGCACCTGGCTCCAGCAACGCGTTGAACGTACCTTTGATCGCATACGACGAATGCCTGGACGATTTGAAGCTCGGGTTGGCGGATTGCCCCGATATCCAGACGGGGTTCTACTCCTATGCAGGCTCGTCTTCAACAGGGCAAGTATTGGCCCAGGAAAGACGGCTTCAGCTGGCGCGAATGGGGAGACTTTGCTCAGCCTTTGTAGTCGTTTGCAAATTGAATAGTCTGCACGACGACGGGCTGCTGGATATCCTGACCACTCTCCGCGATGCGATGCCCAGTGTGCCGCGATTATTGGCGATCAACAAGCTCAAAGCTCGGTATGCGCCTGCGACGGTCTTGGAGCAAGCGCAAGGCCTGAAAGATCGATTTGGCATCAGCGAGATTTTCACCGCTTATGATTTTCGTAGCGCTTTGGCGACATCTCGCCTACCCGGCCGACCGCCCGGCATGCCCGTGCAGGACCAGGAAAACGAAGACTTGCCCGTCTTTTTCGCCGCTCGTGCTGAGACATTGCCTTCGGCAGAGCCTCTCTACTTGTACGATTTGGGAAAAAGATTGGATATAGGTGCACTATCGTACGAAAGCAGCCGCAGCCTACAGTTGCAGCTTAAGACCAAGACTCTGGAATCGCTTGCTTGGTTGGATAAGAACCAACGACAGCAAGCGTTACAAAGTGCTGATGCTTGGCAAGCTGTTGCCGATGCGTGTTATGAATTCATGGCCGAACGCGATAGCTCTGGCCGGACGACAGGGCTACGGCTGCAAGCTTCACCTGCGATCGTCGCGCAGATGGCTGATAGTCTGCAAAAGACAGCTCCTGCTTGGATGCGTTTGAGCTTAAGCATCGACCGCACCGCCCGGCAGTTGCATCAGGCCGTGGCAAATTCTGCCTCCAGATTCAAGATCTTGCAAAGTGCTTCCCAGTCGGTCACTCAGCTGACCAAACGATTTCGGCGAGGCGAAGGAGCGCAAGTGGTAACGCCACAGAGATTGGCGCAGGCGATGCGGGCCGCCGATAAGCACGACGCACTATTCCGACTGAATGATGAACAATTGACTAATTGCTGCGAGCAAGCCATGAAACGCTTTGCAGCCGAGGACACAACTCGACTGGACGCCCAGCAGTTGGACGAATGGAGCAAACAAGTCTGGCAGGGCATGTCGTTCAAAGACAAGCTGTGGAAAGGCACGCAACCTCTGGCCGTACTGATGGCGCCTCTCCTGGCAGCAGTACTGATTCCCATCGATGCCGGCGGCACGGCAGTGTTGGTTTTCGCATCGACCAAAGAACTATTTGCTGCCGCTGGCATCGCCGTACTGACGACTTCAGTCGCAACCGGTGGCGAGACGCTATCGATCGTTCAGCGTGAAACACCGTGGAGACAGTTGAGCGATTTGTTCGCGATTGCTTGCGATAGTCTGCGGCTACCGCGACCCGAGCTAGCCGAACTGCCGTCGACCAACATTCATGGTTCGAACCGGCGATTGCTAGCCAGCAACCTTGAGTCGAAGTCGATTCCCGACGTGGTCGCCTTCAATCAATGGGCACTCGATGACACGTTCCTGCGCAGCCTTCGATCCACGCTTCAACACCTGGGCTAATCTGTAACTATGACCATCAGTCCGTCCATCGCCCGTCGTATCGAATCGGCAACCAACGCGGTCTTTGGCAACGCGCCAGTGACTCGCCAAGTTGCCGAGGCATGCCGACACTATTTAGAGGACGTCGCGAACATAGAAGCGGGGCGCGGCATCGGCGCTCTGTTAATTGCAATTGTAGGAGCCAAAGGACAAGGCAAGACCTGGGTAGCCCGGCAGCTGATTCGGGATGAGCATATCAAGAAGTTGATGCCCAGCGGGGATCTGGTGCAGGATGCGACGACGCGATTAGTTTGGGTTGGACCGCTGCCCCCGGACAATCTGGATCCATCGACGGAGTTCTACCATCCCTGCCCTTCCAGCAAGATGATTGACATTGGTCAAACATATGTCTTGCTCGATACGCCAGGTCTGACCGACTCCAACCACATGGCTGCGCAACTTGCCAAGGAGGCGCTCTCGCTAGCTCCAGTGAAACTGCTGGTCATTGCTCGTGATCAGATCCGTGCGGCCAGCAATATGGTCATTGCACAGCAAATCGAGGGATCTTACTGCGTTCCAGTTATCAGTTCCGTTGAGCCCGAGGAGATCGAGAACGGTGCGCCAGCAGGTGATTTGCGTGACGATTTGAGATCGCTTCGTGAACAACTGATGCTGCTGGCGCCGAGTTCGCAGTTGACTTCGGAATTGCTGGTTCCAGACTTCGAAATCAGCGGCAACGAAGAATCATCGTCTTCCGTGTTTGTAACTGGGTTGCTCGATCGCATCAGCTCTTTGGGATTGACGCAACAACAACTTGGCACGTCCCACGATATTCGCTTGGCGGCCACTGGCAAGAGGTTGCACGAACGCGTTCATCAGTTGATCCGTGGTGAACTGCCGCAATTGGCCACGGCAGTTGACCAGCTGTCGCGTGAGACTCAACAGCTGCCCGAGCGGGTACTCGCCTCACTGCTTGGTAGTGAATCACTGTTAGAAACCGGCGTTCGCATGCGGCTGCGCGCTCGTCTAGTCGGTGATACGTCCCTGCTGTGGTTTCCCTACCGAACAGTTATGTCCACCTTGAATCTAACCCAAGGTGCCTGGGATCGCGTGATGCTCGCGCTTGCTGGAAGTGTGCCAAGTCTATTCGGTGCATTGACTTCGTTCGCCAGAAACGTCCGACAGAATCGAGATTTCACTTTGGAAATCCAAGAAGGGATCCGCCAGCGGACTCAGCAACAAGTCGCCGAACGCTTGCAACCTCTTTGCGATCAGTTTCACCGCACCGTACTGAAACTGAGACCGCGCGAGGATCGCTCCGACGCAGACCAGCGTTCTACAGGTATGCGACTGTCCGGTATTGAAGAGCTGCAAACTCGTTCCCAACGCATCTTTGACGGAGCAATTGAGAGCCATGCGACACCTAGCTGGCTTGTCCAAGTCTACGCTTTGGTAGGAGTGCTGCTCTTTTGGATGTTTATGGCTGGCCCCGTCGTCGTTATCTACCGAGAGTATTTCGTTGCTTCGTATCATGTATTCAGTGGAGCCGAATCTCATCTGGACGCTTTCCCCCACCCGACGCCAGGCCTGCTGTTTACCAGTGTGATCCTCTCCCTGCTGCCCCTGGCTGTGTATTGTATGCTGGTACTGACTTGGTCCCTAAGCCGACGTTATGTTCGCAGGGTTGCCAAACAGGTTGTCGATGAACATGAGGCCTGCATTGCGCAACTACGGCAATCTGGCGTCATACGATTGGAATTCGAAGACGAGCTATTGCAACAGGCTGAATTTCTGCTGAGTATTCACGTCCTAAGTTGAACTTGTTAGCCCCTGCAGCAGAATACCAACACCGTCTGCCATGGTTCTAACTGGAAGAGACGGAAGCAGCTGTCCTCGCGCCGCAACCTGTTCCGAAGCTAGTGGCAGATGCACAACCCGACCGGGGTGTTCAGGTCGCGTGTGTAGAAGTAATAGTGACTCAGGTACATAATCGCATTGCACAAGTATGTACCGGCGTGATATGAAATCTGCGATGGAATACCAGCTGCGGCTAGGGTGTGATTCCAGGTCGCCAGCGGCATACGGCTGCGAAATGCCATCGGGGCAGAATCGACGATGTATGGCAGCTCCACCCCCGCCTGCTCCAAGCAACCGGCGACGTTCAGCGCCATTGCTTCAAGCTTGATTATAGGCGAGCCTGGAGCCTGCCCAAGATGCAGCACCGCGTCAAAATCAGTTTGCAAATCGCTGTTCAAACGGCTGCGGACCGTTGCCAAATCGACCGGGTAACGCCGCGTTACCAATTCGACGTGATTGGGCCAATTCCTCAGCAGCTCCACTAGTGCCAGCCAACTGGAATTGTCCGACCAATCGCCGTAAGGCTCGAAGGCTGTTAGCAGAATACGCACGTTCAGGTATCCCTCTCTAGCCCAATTGGCATGCCGCAATAGAGTTAGAGACTTGGGTTTAGAGTTGACTGGTCGAGACGCGGCAGCCGCTGCGATAATCTCAAAGTATCATCATCCCTGATCATCGAATTATGGCATATGGATTGGTGCATGTGTTTGGGCTACCATCGATTCCCGCAGATTGTAGCAATTGGCACAGTTCGTGCTATGCGATTAACATATACGACATATCCTCGATCAACTCACTTCAGTTCATTTCGCCTTGGAACAATACGAGCTTTGACATGAAGAAATGGTGGCTATCGGCGATCGCCGTCTTTTGTATGTGCACGCAGCTGGCGACAGCCGAAGATCTATTCCCGGACAAAGCGCTTGAGGCTGCAGTTCGGAAGCAAGTCTTTGAAAAGCGTGATAATGACCAGCCTCTTACGGCCGACGACGTAAAGCGTATCTCCGTCGTAAAAGGCAAGAGCATGGGAATCAAGAATCTCCAGGGGCTTGAGCATTGCGTCGCCCTCGAGGAACTGGACCTTGAAGACAATAAGATCTACGACATTTCTGCGATTGCCGAGCTGAAGTTGCTACTGTCCGTCACGTTGACCGACAACAACATCACGGACATCAAACCCTTGGCTAATCTCACCAGGATGCAATATCTGCAATTGGACGATAACCAAGTGATTGATATTTCTCCGCTGGAGAACATCTCCAACATGCGATCGCTGTACTTGGGGGGGAATCGTATTCAAGACGTCAGCGTATTGCCAAAATTGACAAAACTATGGTCGCTGAATCTGGCGGGTAATCCCGTCAAAGACTTTTCACCGCTGTCTGAGCTCAAGGGGTTGGACACCATGAACTTCAACCACTGTGGTATCTCAGACCTGAGCTTCCTCAAGCCGCTGCCAAGTATCATGTCTATTCAATTGATGGACAATAAGATCACCGATCTGAGCGTTTTGGTCGAAATGGCGCGAGCCGACGAGATGAGGAGATTTTCACCTTTTTGGCGTATCTTTTTGAAAGGCAACCCACTGGATAAAGAGGCCACGCCAACTCAAATCGAAGAGCTCGCCAAAATGGGCGCCAGAATCACAATTGAATGATTGCGACTTTGTTGCGCGCTCTTATGCGTAGTCAGCGCAGTGAGCTGGACCAGTGACTCGATTTCGTCCAGCTCGTTTCGACTCGTACAAATAGCCGTCCGCTTCAGCAAGTAAGCTGTCTCGCGTGCATTCTGGAGTCTTGCCCAAAGTCGCAACTCCCAAACTTATGGTTACATCCAAAGGACCACTGGCCGTTGAGAACGGAGAGTCTGCGACTTCTTGCCGACAGCGCTCGGCAAGCTGGAGCGCTGATTCCAATTTGGACTCGTCGCAGATGATCGCAAACTCTTCACCACCAAATCGCGCCAGGATTTCGTCGTCTCCCAACAATCGACTCAGTCGCTGAGCCAATTCTCGCAGCACTTCATCGCCGACCAAATGACCATGTGTATCATTGATCGACTTGAAATGGTCGATGTCCATTAAGATTACCGAAAGCGGGCGCTGATGTCGCTGCGAACGGACGACCTCTCGATCCATGCATTCCAGGAGATAACGCTTGTTGAAAACTGAGGTCAATCCATCTCTGGTCATCATGGAATAGACAGTTTCGTGATACTGTGCCTCGACATCAGTGTCTGCCAGAAACCTGAAAATCCGTTTTCCCAATTGAATTCGGTCCCCGGTCCGCAGTAACCGAAGACTGAGCAGTTCATCGTTGACGATCACACCATTGGTGCTGCCTAGATCTTCGATGGTGTAGCCATCTTCGCCGAATCGAATGACGGCGTGTTGACGAGACACGGATTCATCCTCGAGAACCACGTCGCATTCATGAGACCGACCGAGAATCGTATCGCGTCGGTCCAACTCGATACGGTTCTGCTCCAAATTCAGCGGATGTACCTGAACGAGCCAACGCTGTCCAACATCGGCATCCTCGGCGTTAGTTTCCAGCAGTTTGGTGTGAAGAATTGTACCGTTCATTCAAGTGCCTTCGCGCGGATTTGAATTGTTCGTAACTGGTAATAAGCAAAGTATTGCTTTCGGCGTGTGCAGTGTTTCAAGCTCGCAACCAGTTCCACGGCGAGTAAACACACTGCAAAGTTAGCTCGCAACCAGAGCGAAAAACGGGGGGGTGGTTGTTCGTCTAATGATTTCCACAACTGGCGATACCAATTGTGACAATTGGAGGCGGTGGTCGCTGGCAATTGGTACGGACCCTGCAATCGCTTTGACCGTCCATACCGTTTCAATCTACGGTGAATTCCCGTGTCCATCTGCACCGGTGCCCAAGCCCAGCCACAGCCAAATTCTAGACTTTTGGGCGGTTTCCTCTGCCAAACCTCGATATTACCTTGCATCGGAACACGAACTTGAATCAGGCCGGACTGTACGCCAAATGGATTGAACATGCGATCGAGCAACGCCTAATCGATGCAGTGGAAGCGTCGCAGATTCTTCTCCAGGCAGCGCAGGCTGAAACCACGATTCATGCCGTGGTGTATAACACTTTTGCCAATGATGCGGAAAAGCTTGTCAAACTGCGGCAGTTGCTTGAGGAAATCTCGCGACAATCTGAGTTGTTCTCTCCGCAGGCAGAGACGATTGGCAAGACGACTGGGCCACGAAAAAGTCGCAAGTCTGCTCCGCCGAGCCAGCATGGCCAAGCAACATTGGCCAGCGGCCAAGCCAAGCACCCCAGAGGCGACCAAAGTACTCAACCAAAATCCGGCAGGCATCGAGAGTCCTCCAGGCAGAAATCGCCCGCCGAAGAGTCTAAGGGGCGGAACTCGCATCGTCTGGGAGCGAAACTGGCACAGCAGTTGTCAGGCATCGTTACCGGGCTTGAACGCTATCAAGAATTGGGCGAGATTGGCCGAGGGGGCTGCGGCGTCGTCACCCAGGCCCTCGACCTGCAGATTCAGAGAAATGTTGTTCTCAAACGTATCGTCGATCACCACGAGATCACCA
>JAGQPR010000305.1 GCA_020426625.1 Planctomycetales bacterium | reverse complement strand
GACTCCGGTCCCGCGCAGCATCCTGCGGCGCGAAAGTATCTTCTTCGCGGCAAAAATAGGGCCGTCATATCGTCGTACTTGTTGGCCGTCTCTCATTTCATTGCTTTCTTTCTTTGCGCCGTGCGTGTCTTGCAGGCTACTTATGGCGAAACAACTCACTCTGGACGATCTCATGGACGATCTCATGGACGATGGATCGAAGTCCGAAATCGCTCGGGCGAGTTCGAGTGAGAATGCTTTCGACTTCCTGTCGATCCGAAAACCCAATCGGGGCACCCGTGGCAAACGTTATCAATTGCTTAATCAGGTTTCGTGCAATCGGCGTTTCATCTTCGAGCAAGATTTCTTTCAGCTGACGAACATCCAGAAATTCTTGTCCATCCGGCATTTTGCCACTGGGATCTACGGCAAGTGCATCATGAAACTTAAAGGCTTGACCATCCATGCCAACGCCTGCCTTAGCGGGAACCGCTTCGTTCACCGCGCGGTAGCGGTCTCGCCAAGCACCCATGACGTCAAAGCTTTCTAGGGCTAACCCGGGTGGGTCCATCCGAGCGTGGCATGAAGCGCAACTTGGATCGGCACGATGAGCTTCGATTTGTTGCCTGATGGTCACCGCTCCACGTATGTCAGGCTCTACGGCTGGAACAGGCGGGGGAGGCGGTGTTTCGTAGCCTAAAATTCGTTCGGTGACCCAAACACCACGCAGTACTGGCGATGTCGTCGTGCCGTTGGCTGTCACCTTCAGTACACTCGCTTGCGTCATCAGGCCACCACGCACGCTGTTCTCATCGAGCGCTACCTTCCGCATCTGGCTTCCACTGACGCCCTCGATGCCGTAATGCTGAGCCAACCGACTATTCAGGAAGGTGAAGTCGGAGTCGACGATAGTCCGTGCGGGCAGATTTTCCTTTAGCAGATGGGCTACAAACAAACGCGTTTCCTCAACCGACGCAAGCTTGAGTGGATCATCAAGTTCATAGTCGTTGTAGAGCGTCGTGGACGGCGAATTGTCGTCGATCTCTCGCAGGTCTAGCCAGTAGTCCGTGAACGCCTCGATGAATCTTCGAGCCTTGGCGTCGTTGAGCAATCGTTCGGTTTCTGACCGCAGGATATCCGGATTCTTTAGTTCGTCGCCTCGTGCTAGATTGCGAAGTCTTTCGTCTGGCTCGGAGTTCCAAAGGAACAGCGAGAGACGGCTGGCAAGTGCGTGTGAATCGAGTGCGCCTGGTGGTTCCTCAACGAACAGAAACCCGGGTGAGGACAGGACAGCCTTGTATGCAGACAGCATCGATGCAGCAAAACCGAACCCTTTGGAGTACTGATCTTGGAACAGATTCAAGAACAGTGAGAGTTCGGAATCATCTGCTGGACGCCGGTACGCGCGGCTCAAGAATCGCCGAAGAAGTCGTTCCGCATCTTGATTGGGCTTTTCACTCACCACCTCGATAAACGTTGGTTTCGGCGGCGTAAAGTTGCCCCGTCGGCCCCCCCCAAATCCGAACCGTCGATCTTGTAACATGGGCGGCAGTTTGATGGCCGGCTCATCCGAGCTGACCTCGGCCATTGCCAGGTCCCCAAACAGGAGTTTGTAGCCAGCGTCATGTGCCTCATCAGGGAGGGGACCCTCAACCTCCATCCACTGGATGGCGTACCCCGGCATCCCGTCTTTCGTTGCAAGTGGATTGACGTACTGTTCGCCAGTCCCATTGACTCTAGTTCGAAATAACCGCGAGCCATCCGTGCGCACAACTTCACCAGCGCGCAACGTGACTACAAACTCGCTTTCGCTTGGATCTGGTCCGAAATCAAACTCGCCGATCATTCTATTTTGGCCAGCACTTTGGGCGAATGCACTCATTGGTTCGGTCGTTCGGCCGGGCCACACTTCATCGACATTTGGACGATGCCAAAGTGGCAGGTAGTAGACGGGTGCTTTCTCGTCCCCGAAACCTTCATAATACCAGCGACTGATCCCGCCACCGCTGATCCAAATTGAATAGCCTTTGAACTTCAGTCGATAATCGCCAGCAACCGGCGCTCGAAACTGGTTCCAGCTATAACCACCGGCATCGCTGAAGATACTTGAGACCTTGCCCACGGCTTCGCGCTCACGGGTCTCTGGATCGGTAACTGGCTTCCGGCCAGCGCGAACGTCCGGCTGTGCGTGAGAATCGAGCACGGGAAAAGAGTGTCGATCAGGTAGCGTGGAGTTTTCGCGAGGCATGAAGCTGCCAATGAGCGAAGGTTCATCGCGTGCGTAATACTTTCTCGTCGTTGTCTCCGGTCTTTTCCAAACCGCGCGAACCGCTTCCAGCATGGCATACTCGGCACTACTCATGTAGCGGGCCATCTGCACATGGGAAACGTCGAGTGCACGGCCCGTCTTATTAAAACGGAAAGCTTCTCCATCTTCTGGCAGCTTGTCCTTGATCTGAGCCCAAGGAACGTTGAGCAAATCGCGGATGGCGTTTTCGTATTCATAACGGTTGAGACGACGCAAGCCAGCACGGCCTTCTCGCGCATAACGCATCCTCTCCGATTTCTCTAGAACACTGGAAAGCTTCGAAGTGAACGCCGCTAATGCTTCTTCGACAGGGCGAGTCTCTGATGCCGGGGGCATTTCGCCTATGCTAACTCGGTCGAAAATTTTGACCCAGCGCGCGAAGTTGTCCACATCACTTGGTTGAAAGTCGAGAGCATCGACGTCTAAATTGCCACTCTTTTCGCTGCTGTCATGGCAAGCCACGCAATGTTGCTCGAGAAACAACCTCGCACCTTCGAAAGGCGCTCCCGCCAAAACACGTGGATGGGCCCCAATGAGTAACGTCACAGCGACGGCAAAGGTTCTCCCACTACAAAGTTGGACCATCGATTTTCGTCTCCCGGAAGAATTTGCCGAATTCCCGATTTCGCGACCGCTCGTTGAAAATTGTTATTGTAGCAGTTGCGGCAGCCCACATGCGAACAGATCGATAGGAAATTCGTCGCCAGTGAAGGCCGACACCGTCATGCTTTCTTGAACGCGAGCAGCCTCTGGCTTGTACTGATCCGGTGTAATTTGTGGCTGGATTCTGCGGACATAGCACTTGGCATTGGAGATAGATACAGCTTTGGATCTCGGCTGCCAGACGCTCGACCGACAAGAGCGACGACGAAAGACGCAAATTAACCTGCTTCGATAGTTCAATAGCCTAAGTTCTGACCAGCCAGAATAGGTTGCCGCATTCCAATAGTTTCTGCTACTGGAATGTCTTCAACGGTTTGTAGAGTTGTCCGAAAAAGAAAGCAGCTGGCAAGAGCCAAGTTTTTTTCCTTAGGTCTGCAGCGGCGAAGCCGTGTATGCATGTAGCCGTTGGCGTCAGCCAATGGATCGAAAGTCGGTTCTTCCCTGAAGCCGCTAAGCGGCGACAGCAGAATTACGCGACATGTTCACCCTCGAACAGGAATCGCTCTTCAAAATCGATACCGTGTCTGTTCAGAAACTCGACATACACATCATCACAACGATGTTTACATTCCTGCTGTCGCCGCTTCGCGGCTGACTTGGAATCTATTCTCTGTTTTCCAAGAGCTGACGCTCACGGCTACATGCTGCCGCAGCTTCGCCGTTGAGAACAGGTGCGGGCGGTGACGAGTCGCCGCACGTCAGAACAGTCCATATCTTTGGGGCTTTGCGGGATGTAACCTTCCCGTTGGGAAGGTCGCGAGATACGTTCGATTCGTTTTACGACGATGTCGGGGTCTTCCATCGCCTCGTCGCTGAGACCATGCCGTCGCAGTTCGCTGGCCATTGATCGGATCGCCCCGTCGAGAAACGCTTGCTTGCGTCGTAGATTGTGTAGGTCACGGGTCTCGTAATATTCGCCTTCGTCGATGATTTCCAGGTTGCTTGCATACTGTTCCTTAAGTGCCAGCAACAGATGGACGATGGCGACATGCCCCATGATCGGACCAAATTGTGTCTTGACAAAACAGTAGGGCGGTTCAGTGAATGCCGACTGCTCTGCTTCTTCGATTTGAAACAACGGCGTCAAATGGCCTTCGGGTGAAACAATCAAACTTAGCGTGTCCTGTCCCGGTGCCATCTCGACGATCAGTCCACGAATGACCCGATAAGGATCGTGGTCTGCAAATGATCGCCAAACTGTAGCTTTGCCACCTAGCGAGAACACGAGGTCCAGCGCGCGGTCTTCCATTTCATGAGCAGATTCAATACAGTCCAACGTTCCGCGATAGTGGATTGTCACACCCATGTGTATTGATCCTATCTGGACTTCAACCAAAGGGCATTGTCTAAAAGATGCCGTCGGATGATTGTGGCAAACGAGGATTGCCGCGCAGGGGACTGGGACAGATTACCGCATTCCCGCGAGTTTCCAAATTCCTTATGATGAGCTGAGCTTACTCGATCTGCCCAGCAAACTCTACTACAAGCAGGAGCACTAAGTGCTAGCTCTTGATCTGACTGACTATGGCATTACAGTCCAAGAAATCATCCGCAACGCCACCACGGCACGGCTGTATGAACACGCCATTATCGATCATGACGCAGTCATTGCTTCCAGTGGCGCGTTGGCCACGCGAAGTGGGGACAAGACCGGTCGCAGCCCACGCGACAAACGCATTGTCGAGTCTCCGGCGACCACGGACGATATCTGGTGGGGTGATGTAAACATCCGTCTTACCGAACGTTCGTTCTTGATCAATCGACAACGTGCGCGAGACTATTTGAACACCAAGCCGCGCCTATTCGTCGTCGATGGTTTTGCAGGCTGGGATCCTCGCTACCAATTGAAAATACGCGTTATCTGCTCCAGTGCCTACCATGCACTTTTCATGCAGAACATGTTGATTCGTCCAACAGACGACGAATTGCGCGGTTTCGGCGATCCAGATTACACGATCTACAACGCGGGCCATTTTCCGGCAAATCCGTATACGGCTCAAATGTCCAGCACAACCAGCGTTGATTTGAGTTTTGAACAGCGAGAATTCGTGATCCTTGGCACACAGTACGCGGGAGAAATGAAAAAAGGTGTATTTACCATCATGAATTTCCTGATGCCCCGCCAAGGCATCTTGTCCATGCATTGCTCAGCCAACGAGGGTGTCGCGGGCGATGTATCGTTGTTCTTTGGACTGAGCGGAACCGGCAAAACGACACTTTCCGCTGATCCTGCTCGGCGACTGATTGGGGACGACGAACATTGCTGGACCGACCAAGGCGTGTTCAACATCGAAGGGGGCTGTTACGCCAAGGTTATTGGATTGACGGCAAATAGCGAGCCTGAGATTTACGATGCGATCCGCTTTGGAGCCGTCTTGGAAAATGTCGTTTATGACCCGGCCACACACCGAGTTCACTATGACGATGCTTCCATCACTGAAAACACGCGTGTGGCTTATCCGATCGAGTTCATTCCGCGTGCAAAGATCCCCTGCGTTGGAGGACATCCAAAGAACGTCGTTTTTCTTACTTGCGATGCTTTTGGGGTTCTCCCACCCGTCAGCAAGTTGACGGCCGAACAAGCCATGTATCATTTTGTCAGCGGCTATACGGCTAAAGTTGCGGGTACCGAGATGGGCGTGACGGAACCTACCGCTACCTTCTCGACTTGCTTCGGCGCTGCCTTCATGGTTTGGCATCCTTCGAAATACGCTGGCCTGCTGGCAGAGAAATTGGCGAGGCACGATGCCCAGGCTTGGCTGGTCAACACGGGTTGGACTGGCGGCAGTTACGGGACCGGGCGTCGGATGTCGCTGGCCAATACTCGAGCCATCATCGACGCAATTCATAGTGGAGAACTGGCTGGTGCCGCTTGCAAGAAAGATCACAATTTTGGATTTGATGTGCCTGTCGAAGCTAGCAATGTTCCAAGCCAAATTATGCAACCCAGGGAGGCCTGGGTGGATGGGCAAGCATATGACCGCAACGCATTGAAGCTGGCCAAGTTATTCCACGCAAACTTTGCCCAGTTTGTGCATCAAAGTAGCCCAGCTATAACCGCCGCCGGGCCGATAATAGGACATGATGACTGATTTTTCGCCTTCAGTCGGCCACAGTCGTCAGCAAACCGCCGCCATTAGCAACAGGCAAGGAGGCCTCTGGCAATGTCGACACATCACCGATTCGCGATGCGTGTTCAACTCGTTTCCGTCGGTCTTCTCTTTTGTCTGGCGATGGCTGGTTGTGGTGCCAAATCAGAGCGATCTGCTTCCCAGGAAGAATCGCGAACTGCCACCATGCAAGAACTTGACTACGCGGAATACGAAGCGGCCGATTCGGAGGCAGCCGATTCAGCAGCTGAAGACGAGACGTTTTCGGAAGAAAATGGGGCTTTCGCCGACGATTCGCAACGAGGGCCAGGATCACCGCACGACAGTGCGATCCACGGTGCACCTTATCGGAGCTCCGAACCTGCGAAAAAACTCAGTGTTGTCAAACCAAAATCTGCTGAGGTTCAGTCAGACAAGTTGGCTATTGAACTGGGGAACATCGTCGAGGTCTATTACGCCACGGACCGATTGCCGACTGCCGAATTGATGCCTGGGGTGTTGCGGGTATTTGCCCCGACTCTAGTCGTCTGCATGCTATGCTGTGCAACCTTTATCGGACTGTCGGCCGCCCGTCGTTTTCAAGCTGCCTGGGTGGTCAGTGCGGGCTTGGCAGTCTGCGCTTGTCTGATCGTATTTCACTCGTCGATCATTCGCTGGCAACAATACTCGACGTTGGCCAACGACGCCTCGACACGATATTCTGCGGCGCGTTTTGAATCCGTCGATCGATACCCATTGCATGTCGGTACTGCGAGGGTCAGCTTGCCCAAGTTACATCAACCAGGCCACGTCGAATCACCATCGTTGCTGCGTTTGGAATTTGCTGAGTCAGTGGACAAACACGTTGTGTTGCAAAGTGTGACTGTTGCGGATTCGGCGGATACATGGTTTGAGGGACTCTCCGCAAAGGCGGTGGAAAGTCCCGAGCAAGAGTGCTTTGTCTTCTTGCATGGCTACAACGTTCGTTTCGCCGATGCAGTAAAGCGAACGGCTCAGCTGTGGAAGGACCTTCGCTTGCAGGGGCCCGCCATTTGTTACAGTTGGCCGTCGCGCGGTAGTATCGCGGGTTACACTGCTGATGAAGCGGCTGTTTCCTGGACAGCACCGCACCTTGAGGAATTGCTAACGGACATACGTTCCAGAACTCAATGTCGAACAATCAATGTGCTTGCGCACAGCATGGGAAATCGCGCGCTGTTGCAGGCAATTGAGAGGCTCCACTTGCGCCGTCAAAATGTCGATGGGGGCATCGCCGCGAACAAACCGCCACTCATGGAAAACTTGGTCATGGCAGCACCAGACGTAGATGCCTCAGAATTCGAGTCCCGCTATCTGCGCGCAGTTAAATCGGTTTTTGCCCGCTGTACTCTTTACGTCAGCCACGACGATCGACCGCTGCAAGTTTCAGCGGCATTGCATGGGGCTGACCGATTGGGGCTGAACGTATCGCTTCTCTCACATTGCGAAGGTATCGACACGATCGATGTTGGCGATCAAGACTTTCTTTCACTGGGGCATTCGTATTATGGCAGCGACGCCTCCGTGCTAGACGACATTCGCGCTGTTTTTCACAGCAGCTCGCCACCCAGCCAGCGGTCAGCCCTATCGCAAATTGTCGATACCGTTGGAGGCAGCTATTGGCAACTAAAGAGATAGTTGCCTCCGTTTGAGGTCGCCTGAGCCAGCAGGAGCGTGCAAGCTGATGTTCGAGCAGACACTGGCAGCCTCGCCCATGAGTTCACGTGCCAATTCCTGACCGCCAACGTCCTGTTGGGAACAGCACCAACAGTGTGATATCATTCGAACCGTAGCGTTCGTCCCGAATTCGACCCCAAGCGGATTGCACGCTGCGGGGGATCGTTAGAAAAACATTCTCCCACGTCTACCGCGTGCATCCTGGATGAAACGCTGCACGAAGACGAAATGGATCGCAGAAAGCCGTCAAGAAGAGAAGCGATAAATTCCAGGATTATTGACACTTCTCGCTAAGCGCCACCATGGTTTCGTCCACTTGTTCCCGGGCTCTTCCTGGAAACTTACTGTCTTCGAGTCTCCGCCTCGCCGTTTTGTCGATTCACCCATCGCCGTTGAAGGAAACTGCAAGCAGAGCCTGCAAAAACACTGGGTTTCCAGGCAGAGCCTGGGAACCAGAATGGGGAGAGTAAAAGTTGAATTGGTAGCGATCAGTGAGAAGTGTCGGATTTCTTCTCCGGCGCCCGGCTCATTTACGGATAGCTAGGTAGCAGCGACATTCTCGCTTCAATTACGTTTCTATTCGCAATGACCCTAGGGAAGTCTGGAATGAACAGTCTCTTGTTAGTCGATGAAAATTCGGATGTCTCCATCACCAAATGGATTAACGAATATCGGGAAGGAAACATATCAGCAGCAGAACAGTTGTGGAACCACTATTTTGCTGAACTCGCTCGTATCGGCGACCGCCACTTGTTTGATATTCCGATCTTTACAGGCGAAGACGCCGCCTCTGCCGCGATGTACGAGGTCCTGAGAATTCAAGAGGACGGCAAATCGATTCTTGACCAAGTGAAGGACCGAGGCGACTTAACGCCAATTTTGGTGAAAAAGACTCAGAGTCGTGCAATCGATTTGCTCAGGGAATATTACGCGAAGAAGCGGCACCCTGGTGAGTTGGTTTCGCTGGACCAAATCGGACAAGTCGCTTTAGATTCTGCCCGCCAAGAAGCCTCTCCAGAACTGGCCGCGATGATACGCGAAGAAGTGGAGCTCTGGCTTAAGGCACTTGGATCCGAACGGGTCGTCGTCGAGTACTTGCTAGACGGCTTTAATCTTCTGCAGATCGCTAATCGCGTTGGTCTGACGCCGCAGCAAGTCGATTGCTTGCTGAGTCAAGCAGTCTCAAAACTCTTCCGAATGCGCCGGCCAGATTGAACGGTCGCAAATAATCATGGTTGGCGAGGTACTCATGAATCAGCGATTTGAAGCTCGTTACAAGATCAGCGAAGGCGGAAATGGACTCATACGTGCGGGACGCGACCTCCAGCTGTCGCGCGACGTTGCCATTAAAGAGCTGCGACCATGCCGTTCAGGCGAAGTCGAACGCGCACGACTCTTGCGCGAAGCCCACATTCAAGCACAGTTGCAACACCCGTGCATGGTGCCGGTTTATGGCATCGGGCAATGGGACGACGGTAGTCCATACTACGTCATGCAACAGCTGAGTGGAATGACTCTTTACGATGCGGTAATCGCCCTGCATGCGAGTCGTTCGAAGAAGGTCATACTGCATTGCAAAACGATTGAAGGTGCCCAGATCCACCTGTCGTTCCGTGACTTGATCGGACGCTTCAAGGAATTGTGTCTGGCTGTTGAATTCGCCCACCAACAAGGTGTCATCCATCGCGATATTACCCCGAAGAATTTAATGCTGGGCTACTACGGTGAAAACCATATCATCGATTGGGGTACCGCCAAAATTGAATCCGAACAGCCGGAACATGCACAGCAAGAATCCTTAATTCCAGTGGCTACTGGATCTCTTCACGCTACATCGCCCAGCATTGAATCCATCGGCTCCCAGTCTCTTGGTGCCATGCTTAGCGCAAGCCGGCAAAACATGAGAACTTTCACTGGAGCAATTTTGGGGACGCCGGGATTCATGAGTCCGGAGCACCAAATATCCGCTAAGAATGTTGATCGTCTTTCTGATGTGTTTGGATTGGGTGCGACCCTTTATTTTATCGTGGCAGGACGACCCCCAAGGAACGCAGACTTGCTGAAAGAAAAGGGAGGTACTGGCAATCTTCCAAATCCCAAAGAGCATATCTTGACTCCAAGCTCTAAGGTACAAAAGAGGGTCGATAGCCAATTGGAAGCCATTTATCTACGAGCCATGAATGCTAAGCCCGAGCTCCGTTACAAGAGCTGTCGTGAGCTAGCAGATGATCTTGGACGCTGGCTTAATGGACAACCGGTCCGAGCCAGAGAAGAAACACTGCGTGAGAAAACCAAGAGATGGATACGACAACGTAGCGCAAGTGCAATCGTCGCCGTCGTGTTCATTGCCTCCGGTGGAGCCATGCTACAGCACTACTTCCATGCGCGT
>JAGQPR010000304.1 GCA_020426625.1 Planctomycetales bacterium | reverse complement strand
CAGTACTTGGGCGTTGGCGCGGATGAACATGTTCCTGCACGAGATGGATAGTGCTCGCATCGAGTGGTGCGACACGATTACGAATCCGCGACTGGTAGAGGATGACCAGTTGATGAAGTTCAACGTAGTTGTCGCCAATCCGCCTTTCTCGCTGGACAAATGGGGGGCCGAAACGGCGGGGACCGATCAATACAAGCGATTCTGGCGAGGCACTCCGCCGAAGAGCAAAGGCGACTTCGCCTTCATCACGCACATGATTGAAACGTCATTGGCCGCTGAGGGCCGCGTTGGCGTTATCGTTCCCCACGGCGTCTTGTTCCGTGGGGGTAGCGAAGGATTGATTCGCCAAAAACTCGTCGATGAAAACTTGCTTGATCTGGTCGTTGGGCTACCGGCCGGTCTGTTCTTTGGCACCGGGATTCCAGCCGCGATTCTCGTATTCCGTAAAGACAAGAAGAAGCGGAACGTGATGTTCATCGACGCCAGTCGCGAGTTCGTCGATGCGAAGAATAGGTCGTACCTGGGCGAAGATCACATCGCCAAGATCGTGAAGTCGTACAAGAAGCGAAAGAATGTTGACAAGTACGCTCACGTGGCTGACTTCACTGAGATTGAGGAGAACGATTTCAATCTGAATATTCCTCGATACGTCGACACATTTGAAGAAGAGGAAGAGATCGACGTGAGGGCCGTACAGAAAGAGATTGATGGGTTGGAGAAGGAGCTTGCAGCGGTACAGAAAGAGATGGCGGGTTATTTGAAGGAGTTGGGCTTGTAATGGTTGACGAATGGAAAAAAGGGAGATTGCGAGACTTGGCCACAATCGCGATGGGCAACTCGCCGCCGAGTTCAACATACAACATGGTGGGTGACGGTGTTCCCTTGGTCAATGGCCCCACCGAATTCACAGATACAAGTCCGATTGCCAAACAGTGGACGACCGCGCCGCAAAGATTCTGTGAAAAAGGCGACATATTGCTTTGCGTGCGCGGAAGCTCGACCGGGCGCATCAATGTTGCAGATCAACAATACTGCATCGGTCGTGGTGTGGCAGCAATTCGCTCAAGTGAGGGCACAGAAGGAAACGCTTACCTCAAGCAATTGCTATTGGAGCTAGTGACACAAATTTTGACAACGTCAGTGGGATCAACTTTTCCCAGTGTGGACAAAGGTTCGCTTCAAGAACTGGAAGTCAATATTCCGCCTGCGGACGAGCGAAAACGTATCGCGGCGTTGCTTTCTTGCTGGGATAAAAACATCGAAGTAGTCAACAAGTTAATTGCCCTTAAGAAAACTAAATTGCGTGCTATTGCACAGCAATTGATGCAGTCTCGGCGATCTCCATACCAAGCATTGTCCTCGGTACTGACCAAAGTGAATTTGCCAATCGTACCGAATGAAACAGAGTTGTACCGTGAGATTGGAATTCGTTCCCATGGGAGGGGGATATTCCATAAAGAACCAACAAGTGGGCTTTCCCTTGGAACCAAACGCGTCTACCGCGTCAAGCCAGATTGCTTTGTGTTCAACGTCGTCTTCGCATGGGAACAGGCTGTCGCGCGAACGACAGAACGAGAGAACGACATGATCGCGTCCCATCGCTTTCCTATGTACGAGCCAATTGGTGAAAGTGTGGACGTTGACTACTTGCTGTACTTTTTCAAAACACCTCGGGGTAAGCATCTTCTTGGTCTCGCATCGCCTGGAGGTGCGGGACGAAACCGGACACTGAGTCAGGAAGCGTTCATGAAGCTTAAGATTCCGCTACCGGACATCGATAGACAGCGATTAATCGCAAAGGCACTTGCCGCACTTGATCGAGAAATTGAAATTCTCGAACGCCTACAAGATGGATACGCAAAACAAAAACGAGGCTTGATGCAGCAGCTGCTCACCGGCAAGGTCAGGGTGTCGGAGGGAGTGGCGTGATGGCGAAGAAGAAAACCCATCTGTCAATCCCCGACGACTACCCGCAGGTTTTGGAGTTCCTGAAACAGCGGGTTCGGCAGGCCCAGACCAAGGCAATGTTGTCGGCTAACAGTGAATTGATTGGGCTCTACTGGGACATCGGCCGCCAGATCGCCCAGCGTCAGCAGGATGTCGGTTGGGGACGGGGCGTGGTGGACCGACTCTCGAAGGATCTGCGTTCCGCATTCCCGGAAATGAAGGGTTTTTCCGCCTCAAGTCTGTGGCGGATGCGAGCGTTTTGCCTCGCCTATCAGGATCTCGCACAGCCTGTGCGAGATTTGGAAACACCGCCGGATGCCGAAAGACTCGCACAGGTTGTGCGAGTTTCTGAACGCCCGCCAGAGGCTCTCCTGGGAATTCCCTGGGGACACAACGTGGTGCTGTTTGAGAAGGTGAAACGGCCTGACGAGCGACTTTGGTACGCCGCCAAAACGGTCGAACATGGATGGAGCCGAGCCGTCTTGACGGTGCAGATCGAAAGCGGGCTGTTTGAGCGACAGGGAAAGGCTATCACGAACTTCGATTCGACCTTGCCAAACCCACAATCCGACTTGGCTCAGCAGTCGCTTAAGGACCCATACGTCTTTGACTTTTTGACGCTCCACGACGACGCCGTCGAGCGGGACCTGGAACGCGGGCTGGTTGATCACGTTCAGAAGTTCTTACTAGAACTGGGCGCCGGTTTTGCCTTCGTCGGTCGCCAAGTCCCGCTATCCGTTGCCGACGAAGACGATTTCCTGGACTTACTGTTCTATCACTTGAAGCTCCGCTGCTTCGTCGTCATCGACCTGAAGATGCGAAAGTTCAGCCCATCCGACGCGGGCCAAATGAACTATTATCTTTCTGCCATCGACGATTTGATGCGGCACCCAGACGACGCTCCAACCATCGGATTGATTCTGTGCAAGTCCAAAGATCGGATCAAAGCGGAGTACGCACTTCGCGACATCAACAAGCCGATCGGGATCTCTGAGTGGCAAACCAAACTGGTTGATTCATTGCCTGAGTCATTGAAAGGAAGTCTGCCGACGATCGAGCAAATCGAAGCCGAGCTTGAATCGGAGGACTTGCCATGAACGATGAACTGCCTTCGTTCAAGGAAGACCATATCTCGCAAATCCCGGCACTGCAGTTGTTGCAGCAACTCGGTTGGAAATACATCTCGCCAGAACAGGCGGTGGCTGCTCGCGGTGGCAAGCTTTCAAGTGTGCTGTTAGATTCAGTATTGGCCGAACAGCTAAAGAAGCTCAACAAGATCGAATTCAAAGGCGAAACGCACCCGTTCAGCGAAGCCAATATCCATTCAGCCATGCAGGCTTTGAAAGAGGTGGTTTACGACGGATTGGTGCGAACAAACGAGAAGATCTATGACCTGCTGATTCTGGGGAAAAGCCTCCCGCAGACAATCGCTGGTGACACCAAGAGCTTTCCGGTGCAGTACATCGACTGGAACCCAGAGACATGGGAAAAGAACAACGTTTTTCACGTGACGGAAGAATTCGTCGTCGAGCGAACAGCAAGTCACGAGGTTCGACGGCCCGACATTGTGCTGTTCGTCAACGGCATTCCCCTCTGTGTCATTGAATGCAAACGCCCAGACTACGACGATCCTATTGGTGCTGCAGTCTCGCAACACTTGCGTAACCAGCGTGATGATGAGATTCCGCACTTGTTCTTGTACACCCAATTGCTGATTGGGATTTCGAAGAATGAGGCGATGTACGGCACGACGGGAACGCCAGCGAAGTTTTGGTCGGTGTGGAAGGAGAATGTCGACAAGCCGCTGGAGAAGGTATTGTCTCGCCCGCCGAAGAAGATGGCGGACACCGCTTGGCTGATGAATCGGTTCACGTACGTCAGTGAGGAGCAAGCATCCTACTTCACGGGGCCGCGTGCGATCACACAGCAGGACCGGGCGTTGTACTCGCTGTGCCGGCCGGAGCGGCTACTTGAACTGACCTACTCCTACACCGTGTTTGACGCTGGGGAAAAGAAGGTCGCCCGCTACCAGCAATTCTTCACTGTCCGCAACACATTGGCCCGCATCGAGCAACGCGATGAAAACGGAGCTCGCAAGGGAGGCGTCGTTTGGCACACACAGGGCAGCGGCAAGTCGCTGACAATGGTGATGTTGGCCAAAGAGATCGCTCGTTTGCGACTGCTGAACTACAAGATCGTCTTGGTGACCGACCGCGTCGACTTGGATGACCAAATCTATCGAACATTCGCCCATTGCGATATGGAGCCAATTCAGGCGGAAACGGGTAAGCATCTCGCGTTGCTATTGCAGAGCTCGACAGGGCGGGTGATCACGACAGTGATCGATAAGTTCGACAACGCTGTGACTCGTGGCAAACTGCGGAACGAAAGCGACAACGTGTTTGTGCTGGTCGACGAAAGCCATCGAGGGCAATACAAGACGATGCACGCGAAGATGCGAAAAGCGATGCCTCGCGGCTGCTTCATCGGCTTTACTGGGACTCCAGTTCGCAAGAAGGAAAAGGACACGATCAACAAGTTCGGTGGTTTGATACAGCCGACCTACTCGATTCGTGACGCCGTCGAAGACAAAGCCGTCGTGCCTCTGCTGTACGAGGGTCGTGATGTCGAGCAGCGAGTGGACAAAGAGCCGCTAGATCGTTGGTTCGACATCATCACAGCGAATCTGTCCAAAGAGCAGAAAGCTGACCTGAAGAAGAAGTTCACAACGACTGACCAGCTAAACAAAGCGGAGCAAAAGGTACGTGAGATCGCGCTCGATATCAGCATGCATTATCGAGACAACTGGCAGGGAACCATCTACAAGGCCCAGCTGGTCACCCAAGATAAGAAGACAGCGTTGCTGTACCACCAATTTCTTGAGGAGTTCGGAATGGTGTCGTCAGCCGTCCTGATTTCCGGGCCGGACGACCGCGAAGGGAACGAGGATGTCGAGAACGACGAAGATGATCTCGAAGCCGTTCAGAAGTTCTGGCGGAAGATGATGACCAAGCATGGCAGCGAAGATCAGTACAACAAAAACATTATCAATGGCTTTAAGTCGGGCGACAATCCCGAGATCATCATCGTGGTCGATAAGTTGCTGACTGGTTTCGATGCCCCGCGAAACACGGTGCTATACCTAACGCGAACGCTGAAAGACCACACCCTACTGCAGGCAATCGCTCGCGTGAATCGACTCTGTGAGGGCAAGGACTTTGGCTACATCGTCGATTACCGAGGCGTTCTTTCGAATTTGCACAAGGCCTTTGAGTTTTACCGTGAACTGGAGAAGGCGGATCAAGAAGAACTAGATGCTGCGCTGACGGACGTTGCCAAGGAGATTGAGAAGCTTCCGCGACGCCACACCGAATTGTTGAACTTGTTTCAAGATATCAAGAACAAGCAAGACGAGGAGCTCTACGAACTAAAGCTTGCCGATGCAGAAAGGCGTGCGACGTTCTACGACGCGTTGCGTGATTTCGCGCGATCGCTGTCGATGGCCCTCGGTTCGCTGAAGTTTATGGAAGAAACGCCCGACTCCAAAGTAGAACGGTACCGCAAGGATCTAAAGTTTTTCATGAACCTGAGGACATCGGTTCGACACCGTTATGCCGAAGTTGTGGACTTCAAGGAGTACGAATCAAAGATCCAAAAACTGATCGATACGCACGTTGCAACCGGCGAAGTCAAGAAGATGACTTCGCTGGTGAATATCTTCGATCGTGAAGCATTCGAGCAGGAACTCGATGCACTTGCAGGGAAGAGTGTTGGTTCCAAGGCAGACACAATCGCCCACCGAACTAAGAAGACAATCTCCGAGCGAATGGACGACGATCCAGCCTTCTACGCGAAATTCTCAAAGATGCTCGAAGACGCGATCGCCGCCTTCCAGCAAAAACGTTTGGCTGACCTCGAATATCTCTCAACGGTTCAAGATATTGCGGAGAAAATCCGCAATCGAACGGGTGACAATTTACCAAGCGAGTTGACAGGTCACGAGGTAGCCGGAGCCTTCTTCGGCGTGGTCAAAGATGTATTTGGCAATCGCTCAGATTCGGTTTTGGACATGACGGCGATCGGTGCCGCGGCCGCACTTCGGATCGACGAAATTATTCGCGAGAAGCGGATTGTAAATTGGACCAACAATCCGGATGTCCAACACCAAATGCAGATTGCTATCGAGGACTACCTGCACGAACTGGAGGGCGCCGGCGTTGATCTATCGTTTGATGAAATCGACCTGATTCTTGAAAGGTGCCTGGACATCGCCAGGCGGAGGTACGGCTGATGATTGAAAACAGCCAGCCTGATGGCGGATATCTACTTCGACACGGATCACTCAGCATCCCGTTCCAAATTGAGTTCGGTGCCCGTTCAAGGCTGACGATTCATGTGCACCCCGAAATGCGACTGCAGGTTCTCGCGCCAGCCGGAAAATCGAAGGATGCGGTGCTTGAGCGTGTTGAATCGAAATCAGCCTGGATAGCCAAGCAATGGCGATTCTTCGAACAGTATCAGCCAGCCCAACCGAAGCCACAGTACATCAACGGTGAAACGCACCGCTATCTCGGCCGCCAGTACCGCCTGAAGGTACGGAAAGCGGATAAAACATCCGTGAAGCTAGCTGGCAAATTCCTTCACGTTTCGCAGCCCGACACTTCAGACCGCAACGTAACAGAGCAACTCGTTAGCCAGTGGTACCGTTTACACGCAGAATCTACGTTCGCGCGTCGCACTGCGAATTGCGTCGAAAAGTGCAAGTCACTCAAGCTGACAGCATTACCAAAGATCAGCGTCCGGCAGATGTCACGTCGTTGGGGCAGCTGCACCAAAGCGGGCAACATCACATTGAACCTAGACCTGATCCGAGTTCCGATCCACTGCATCGACTACGTCATTATCCACGAATTGTGCCACCTGAAAATCCATGACCATAGCCCCAGCTTCTACCGAACTCTGACTCGCATTCTCCCAGACTGGGAATCTAGAAAGGAACGGCTGGAGTCACAGGATTGGTCTTAATTGCGATCTGCTTATTTCAATGTCCCAGACGATAAAGGAAGCGTGGTAACCGAGATGAAGAATCGACGAAGTCGCCCTTGCAAGAGTTTTTCGATGTTCTTTCTGCTGCTTTACTTCTGCAGTGGTGCTAGCAACGTCGACGCTCAACTGCCGGAATCTCAAACAAGAAAGTCTACTGTCACTGCTGAAGTAGCACTATCAGTACTTCAGACAAATCACATGACGTCGGGTGATTTGCTCGTTGAACAGGGCGAACTGGATCCGTTGATCGCGAAGAGTGGAGGTGGAGCGTGCCCGACCGCTGCCGTTGGAATAGCATTTCAAGCACTCCGCGTCATGAGTGGGATGAAGCCCCATACAAGTCCACACAGACTTGCATTAGAGGCATTCCGAAACAGTCCAGATCTGCTCAATGGGCGGCTCAGTAACAAGCAGGTAGTTGACCTATTGCTCCACTACCAAAAGCACTTAGAGAATTCCAAGCTCGCGATTCGAGTCCAATCGGCGCCTAATTCGCCTTACGCGACAGACGCCAATATTTGGGAAGTTACAGGGCGTCCGGACTTAACGATTCAGCCCAGAGAAATCAAAATTCTAAGCTATACAGTAAGTGAACCCAGCGGCCATGTACTTGGAAGGCATTTCGTCATACTGAAGAAACTTGACGGCGACAAATTGCTCGTCGTTGATCCGCAATCACCGGGGAAAGATAGACGCTACATGCTCGAAGCTGGTGGCGCAGAGAGATGTGGGAGATACTTTCTGCGATACCCACCTGAGTTTCAACGGCCGTACACTAACGAACTCAATACTGTGTTTACAGTTCGGGTTGAATATGCCGACTCCACAAGTCGCGACTTCGGTCAGATCAAGACTCTTATCGATGCAACCGCGAAAAAACTTAAGTTACAAAACAAGCTGCGTTCGCCTCGTGATTGGCGACGTGAGACAGCCAGTTTTGGACTACCAGCGCTTGATCTGCCAATTGATGTCGGCGGATTCGAATGGTCTGCTGAACAAATGCTGGAGGTCTTTCGCTACGCAGGCCGCTATGATCTAAACCTACGCGATGTTGTGGGAGGGGCGCATTCTCGGATTCTTTTGCACGCAGACGCCCCCGAGGCGATCGATCTGCTGCGTGGAGTCGTTAAAGGCGAGAGATATTTTGCGATCACCATAACAGAGCCCGACTATGGTTCCGACTTCACGTCAATGCAATCGACTTCGCAGAAGGTGGACGGCGGGTATATCCTCAATGGTCAAAAGCGATTTAATGCACGACTTGACCAAGCAACAGACGTTATCGTAATCACTAAAAACCCAGATGGTCAGCGAGGCAAGTTGAACGTGTTTGTCTTACCAATCAACTCCAATGGGCTTTCGATTGAGACATTTGGTGCACATGGGCTAACGGGAAACTCGTACGGTGGCATGACGATGAATGACGTGTTCGTGCCTGATCATTTTTTGATCGGCGAAGACGGCAATGGCTACGAGGTATTTTCAAAACACTTCCTGTACTGGCGGCTAATGCAAACCGCAGCCGCAATTGGGACTGCTGAGCAAGCTCTGCAGCAAATGGCGGATCGTTTGAAAACTCGAATCGTATTTGGCGGGCCGATCGGGCGTTTCACACATCTACAGCAGCCAATGGGACAACACACAACAGAGCTTAAAATGGCTCATGCGTTGGCCGTCCAGGCGGCGAAGCTGATTGACGAAGATCGGTACTCAGAAGCAGAACCATTGATCAATGGTCTTAAGGCAGAAGGTGTTGAGATCGCGCTTAAGGCAGTTGATGCTGCTGCACGTGCATTCGGAGGGGAAGGCTATTCGGATCTCGTCGATATCGGCGACCGGTTACGAGATCTTAACGGACTTCGCATTGCCGATGGAACTACTGACGTAATGCGATCCGCAGTTGTTCGCTCGCAATTCGGCCGAGAGTTCTGGGATATGGCTAACCAGGGCAATTTTGAAAAGCCGGAACCCAAGCTACAGACGTTGGACACTCGCTGATTCTGCACTCCGGAACTTGCGGTTCGACTTTCAAACCAGGTCTCAGTGATCCGAATTTGCGACGAGGAGGCCTCGTTTTTGGGATAGGTGCCCCGTGTATTACCCGCCGACTCGAACCCGCCAAGGTCGATAGCGTATGCACGATACCAAACCACCGAGTGATTTCCCCTGTAATTCGAAGCAAATGCCAAGTAGTTAAACCCATGAAATTTAAGCGGAATGTGAATTCGCAGCCTTCAATTGACAATAAGTATCACCAACACAGGGCTGGTGACCAAGTCCAATGACAACCACTTCCTTTTCGAACGACAACTCTAGAGATGCTTGGTTCGTAGTTCGCGGATACAAATACCAGATCGATCACACAATATTGCGTTGGCTATCACTTGAGGAAGGGCAATATTTGGCGTTGGAATGCGGGGAAGATGTTGACATTGTTAATGACCTGATGGCTAAACAATCAACCGGCATCCACCGTGAGCTGGAACAAATCAAGTACCGAGAATCAGCGCTGACATTGAGAAGCGTCGCAAGTCGCGAAGCACTCGCAAACGCAGTTATGCATCGGTTGAACAATCCCAGCATCAACTTACTATTTAGGTTTTGCACTAATACCGATGTCTCCTCTGAACGTCCTCCCATCTTCGATGACAGGCGCGCGGGCATCAATGTTTGGGAGCAAATCCGAACTGGCAGGCGTCGCGGCCGTTCTGCAGAACGCGATTTGGCGTCGATCTTGCGGTTTTTACGGAATGTAGGCAAACCAAAGAAAGTATCCTCGGAGAGCTGGCAGCATTTCGAAAAGTCACTTTCGTCAATCTCCGCGTTAGATAACCTGATTCAAGGTTTTGAATGGTCGTACTCTCAGCCCGACTCTGCCGATATCTCAGAGACGTTGAAGAGCGTCCTAATCAGCTCTTTCAATGTTTCGAAACCTGAGATTGCTTACGCATGGGTGTTCATGGGCGTCATTGAATGTCTTTCGCATCGGTCCCAAAAACGATTAACCAAAGAGAATCTACTTGAAAGACTGTCGCAGGTAGCAGAGCGGTCCTATGAACAGCACGAAGTCAGATTTGTCACTGAAATAGTTCGCGAGCTGGCAAAGCGTGTGGATAGGCTTGAGTACACCGTTCAACGGCACGAATATGAGCTTTCGGTGGTGAAGAAATCACTACTGCAGTT
>JAGQPR010000303.1 GCA_020426625.1 Planctomycetales bacterium | reverse complement strand
TTCCGCGGATCCTAAGTCGATTAGCGAGAAGTGTCTTTTTTTCCTCAGTTACTTACTTAGATTATTTAAAGCAACCGTTGATCTCTACTGGTGGTAACTGATGCGGAGGAGAGAGCCAGTATTCTCTTCGAATTTCTGATCCACAACCCAAGCGTTTCGCACGAGCACGTAGAGGCTGCCGTCACGGGCAAAACGAAGATCGACTGGACGACGAATTCCCTGTGCGAAATCGATGGCTCTCTCAGGGGCGAGCGGGTCGAGCATCTTGATCCATCCATGCACAAAATCGGCAAAGAAATATTTGCCGCGATAGGCGGATGGCCAGTCGACTGCCGTATCGGAAAAGTCACCGCCGGATATCGACGCTTGAGGATACTGGTGTATCGGCCCAGTGACCGCGTCTGTACCAGGCGTGCCATGCTCAATATCAGGCCATCCGTAATTTGCCCCTGCTATTCCCAAGTTCACTTCCTCGAACTTGCCGCCAACGTCGTTGATGAACATTTCACCAGTTGTCTTGCGAACGGCGAACGTGAATGGATTGCGACAGCCGATGGCCCAGATTGACTGGTACTTGCCATTGGTTCGACCCATAAACGGATTGTCTCTTGGAATGGAGCCATCGGCATTGATGCGGAGTATCTTGCCTTGCAAAGCATTGAAACTCTGTGCGGGAACGCCAGCAGTTTGTTCGCCGAGCCCAACATAGATCTTGCCGTCGCGTCCGAAGTGAATTCCGCCTCCTTGGTGACCAGCAGGTACGTTGCCTCCAAACAGTTTCTGGTCGTCGCCGACAAGTAGGATTTTCTCGCTGCCTGCAACGGCCACGTCACCAACCGCCGCAAAGCGACTTACGCGATGGTGCGAGTACGGCTGATCGGTAACGTAAACGACATACACCCAAGGTGTGTCCGGGAACGCGGGGTCAAGCGTCACGCCGATCAGGCCACGTTCCCAGTTGTGTTCGACGTCGAGCGCAACAAACGGTTGGTCGAGCAAGATGCCATCCTTGACCACCCGCAGGCTACCGTTTTGTTCACAAATAAAAACACGTCCATCCGCTGCGACTTCCATGGCGGTTACCCCAGACAGACCGGTGGCCACAGTTGAGATTTCAAACCCGGCGGGCAGTGTTACCGGGCCCGCAAGCCCAGAGCCGAATTTTGCATTACCTGACTGAAGAGTTTCTAGGTAAGCCACAAGGTCTGTGAATTCTTGCGGAGACAGCGGGTCGAGCAGTCCTTGGGGCATCAAGGAAACGTTGGCAATTGTTCTTTGTTCGATGTCCGTCGTGGCAAGGCTGATTTCGCGATTGTATGCATCAACTAGTTTTAGCGATCCATCGACTTCGCTACGAACGATCCCCGAATGAACTATGCCATCGCGAGTTAGAATCAGTTGAGTGCGGTAGCCTTCGACGATTTGTTGTGAGGGGCTCAACAGCGACTCGATCAGGTGAGGGCGATCGAACTTGCCACCGATTACCGATAGATCTGGGCCTACTGCCCCGCCCTCTCCCTGGACGACATGGCAGGTGCTGCATTTGGTTCGCTCGCTGGCAAACAGCTGTTTTCCTCGGGGCGCATCGCCGGGCTGGGTCAACGCGTACTGTTCCAGTGCTTTCCGCCGCTGGGTGATTCCCATCAACTCTGCCGCCTGATTCGAAGTGTTCGAGGCGTCCGCAGCAAGCGTGCCGATTCTTACAGGAATCTGCGCCGAATCGGAAGTGTCGATGAACGCGATGGAGAAACTTTGCGGCACGCTTTCCAGATGTTTTTGCATGCCGTTGCGACCGAAGCCGAAGACGGTCATGTTTGATTCCATCGGATAATAGCGGTCGGGAAGTTCGTCATCTTCGTGGTGAATCAGGGCCAACACGCGGTCCAATTGTTTGTCCCCGAACGCAATCCATTCAACACCGGAGTCGCCGCGTAAGTCTCCTTCGTGTTTGGTGTTGACCAAGGACTTGATCGCGCTACCGCTGGAAATCCACCAGTCGTCCGTGTCCAGCGAACCGCCGGGCGTGCCTTCGTAGAGAACCCAATAGTTGTGGTCGGCTGGTTTCTTGGTGAGTGTGAACGTGCAAGCACTTGCGGTAAACGTGTAAACTCCCGCCCATTGTCCATTACTAGCGGTGGCGGAGATGACTACTCTTTCGGTAGTGGCGGATTCCACAATCATCAGCGCAGAATCGGTGCTGACGTTCCGAGGATGAAAGTAGCTGCCTTGCTCTTTGAAAACGGCGTTGGGAAATCCGCGGTATTCTCCCGCAGAACCGCTGCCTGGCAGGGGACTAAAACTGATCCAGTCGTGGCCTTGCGAGTCCAGCATGCTGGACAGCCCAGCACCGAGTTTGTCGAGAAGATAAGTTGCGGTGGGAGTCGTGATGCGAAAGCACTCGATTCCATCGGCAGATTCGTCCTTGACGTTCAATTCAAGAACGACTGAGGGTACAGGTGCAATGCCGTGTTCCTGCTGAGCGAAGACACTCAGTTGACTTGCTAGACACAGTAGCGGCAGAATTGTCAGGCTACTGGTGTGTGAGGCGTGTCGCAGCATGGAGATGCCCTTGAATCGGATATTGAGTCAGACAAAGTCCTAAAAGATGCACGCCCTCCTACGGTTTGGTGGCGTTCCGCAGCCAACCGATGATACCGAAAAACAGACACCCGATGGCGAAACCTGCTCCGGCAATGGCTCCAATCCGTGGCCGAATCGCCCAAAGAATGAGCACGACGATGACGCCGACCAACAGCGAGCCTTGCAATCGAGCCCATCCCAGTTTGGCCAATTGCGGCGCTGCCAACCAAGCCATGCCCAAAACAACACCCAGCTTCATCAACAAGCCGCGCAAGAATTCTTCGCTTGCGGCTGGCACTGGCAAGAAGCCAATGAGTGCTCCCGATACCAAGCAGACCACGGCAATAGACGCTAGCAGGAATTTCTGGATTTGGATGTTCATTTCCGCTCTTATGGGATCTGCAGGCCGCTTTGCCGTAGAGCACGGCTCGGGAAACGCTGTGATGCGTCGGAGGGTTGATTCTGCTCGAATGCTAGAAGCGTGCCAAGCCTTCCAACCATTTGGAAATTGGCTCCAGCGGGATCGTTTCCCACTTGTCGTTTTTCAACTGCGGGGCATCAACGGTCGTGGCTTCGTAGCCAGCGCTCTTGAGTGATTTAGTCTGAGCAGCCAGCTTGGCTGCGTCGCCTACCATCATAAAGTCCAGCGACTGGGCTGGGGCATTCTGCTGTCGCAGCGAAAAACGCCCGAGGTCCGTACCTATGGTCAGTACGCCAGAGATGCGTTTTCGCTCGCCAGCAGCGGCGAGCAGGCCGACGCGCCCGCCAACGCCCAGACCGCCGACCACCAAGCGGCCGGGATCCAGCGGCATTGAATTCTCGATTTTGCCCAAGACTCGGCTCGCCAATTCGACTTCGTCTCGCGTCCAAGCGTTTGGGTTTCCTGAATTGATGACAACCACAACCCAACTGTAACGCACGCTGAACTCACTCCAATACTCGAGCGTTTTTTGTCGATCCAGTTCGCCAGGTTCAGGAAATAGTATCAGCAGACCGAAACGATTCTCAAACGCAGCTGTAGATGAGTTCCCCGAATCGCCAGCGGCCGCATCGTCATCTTTCCCAACAGGGGCAGGACTGGCTGGAGGTACAATGGCAAATGTCTTGTTAGGAAAGTCACCGAGTGTAATGTCCTTTATCGTGGCCGTCGCGTCTCCGATGGGCTCCCTGCTAGGCAACTCGCTCAGCAGTGCAGTCGGCCAAGTGGTCGCCAGCACGTCAAATTCCAGCTGGCTACCATCGCTCTGCAGGACCGTAAATGCAAGTGGTCTGTCCAGTTCAGCGACCGCGATCAAGCTGCGCAGCTGCTCTTCGGTAGGATTGTCAATTCCCGCGCATTTTACGATCGTTTGTCCAGCCTGAAATTTGGTCTCGCTAGCAGGCGAGTTCGCTTCGACGCCGGTAACGATGACTGGTCCGTCGGCGTGAGCGGGCTGGAGGCGCAGGCCCAGGTAGCGGCGGCGGTAAATTGGAATATCTTTGGACAGTTCGCATTCAAACTGCAATTCTTCGTCAGCTCGGCGGACGCTAAATCGAAACTTGTCTCCGGCGTCGATCGGCCCTAGAGCGTGCTTGAGATCCGCCAGGTAGTGAATGGGCTGGCCAAAGGCGGAAACGATGACGTCGCCTGCGCGGACTCCAGTCTTGGCCGCAGGCGAGCCAGGTGAGGCACCAGATACAATCACCGGCCCAGCGAGTTCATTCTGTTCTCCGGGCACGATTCCCAATAACCCGCTATGTATGTCTGCGCCGTTTTCAGCAATTTTCCGACGCACCAAGATGTCGTGGAGCGGAATTGCGAAACCAACGCCTGAATCGTAGAGTTCGGTGCTGTCGCCTTCCACGAAGCTGCCGGGTGAAATGGGGGACAAAATCCCCAGCACATTTCCCGCAAGATCGATAAGCGGTCCTCCATAATTGATGGGGGAAACTTTCGCGTCTGTTTGAATGGCCTTGCCGTAGGCACGGCCCAGCGCGCTGACGATTCCCACGGATTGAGACACTTGATCATTTCCGTAAGTCTTGCCGAGCGCGATTGCCCACTGGCCGACCTGGGTAGCATTTTCAGCGCTAGGTTGCGCGGTAGGTAAATCGTTTGCATCTACCTTCAGCCAGACCAGCTCACGGCTGAAGTCCCGTGAGACGATCCTGGCAGCCGTCCGCTGGCCGTCGGGTAAGGTCACTAAGATGGAAGCAGGTTGTTCGCGAAAGCTGAACAAACTGGAGATGATCCATCCATCGGGCGACACGATCGTACCGGTTGTCGGTCCATCGGTGGTCAACTCCTGCACGCTTCCTTGACTGTTTCCAAAGGTTTCGATGCGAACCACGGCGGGTGCAGCTGCTGCGACTGCTCGTTGGAAAGCCTGTTCTTCGATTTGCAGCAATTCCTGGCCAAGCAATCGATCAGTTTGCACGCTCATGAGCCATGCGAGCAGGCACCACAGAGTGAATTCATTACGATGACGTACTGACACCAAGCAAGGCAGCAATCTGCCAACGACAACGCTTGGCACTGTCCGCAAAGTTTTCACTGTCCGCAAAGTTTTCAATTGAAGACACGTTGATCGACGACAGAATTGCAAAGCGAAGGCCCTTTTTTCAGGTCACACAGTCTGACGCATCCGAGACATTCCTAGGGGGCTACCACGATTTGTTTGATCTCGTTGCCGCGTTGGACAACCAACGCAAACTGGTCGGCCCGGTCGATGTAGGTTAGTTCGTCTTCCAAATCTGCCAACGAGGCAATGCGAATTGAGTTGATAAACAGCAGGAGGTCATCGTTATGCAGGCCAGCGCGCTGGGCGACGGAATCGGGCTGAACGGTATCGACATACGCGGGCGTTTTGGAAAGGACATTGGGGACCATCACCAAACCAAGTTGGTCGAGCGAGTGTGGGCGGTCTGAAGCTGTCCTGCCGTTTGGTTTACGTTTGATTGAGTTGCCTTCGATAATATCGTTGACCGAAGGGCGCAAGACACTGATTGGAATGGCGTAATTCAGCCACGTCTTGGCGTTCGCATCCTGCAGCTCTTTGCCAAGCATGCCCACCAACTGACCTTGCAAATTGATCAGTGCGCCGCCAGCTGCACCTGGATTGTTAGTCATCGCATCGATCACGTAGACCAGGCCTTGGTACACCGATTCGAAGGACCCGCGGCTGGCATTGAGTTGCGTGCTGGCCATGATGACACCGCGCTGAATACTTGACATTTCATTGCCAGTCGCAATGCCGAATAGATTGCTGAGAGCCAAAACGCGGGTGCCAACTGGTGCTTCGATCGCTTCTGAAAGATCAAAAAAGTGGTTTGTCTTTTGCCCAGTTGCCAGGATGGCAATTTCCAGGTTGGGGTCCATGCCTAGCAGCTCAGCTTCTGAGCGACTGCCATCGCTACTAACGACCACCACCTTATCGACGTCCAACACGGTGCTCCAGACTGTTAGAATGTGGCCATCAGCAGAGACGAAGAAGCCACTTTGATAGGCATCCAGCTCCGCGAATCCACCAGCTCCATAGAGTTTGACAACTTTCAATTCGGTGGGGATGACCACTGAATTAACGGAACCGACATCCGCTGGTTCTGCTGCCGCAGACATGCCGCTGCACCAGAGGCTGGCAATAATCAAGATTTGAACTGCGTAGAATGAAACTCTGAGCATCAGGGGGCGTCCTCGCCGTCCGGGGATGCAGACTGCGTCGTGGAATCCGCTTGAAATTCAACTGAGGTGATGTCCAGTAATAAAACTGGTTGCAAGCCATATTGCAGCCGTAGCCGCGATGGCATGAATACCTGGCCGTTGGAGTCGGAGTATTCCTGGAAGCGATCCATGTACAGTTCGATTGGGTCTTGGCCCACGTCGCCAAACACCTCCACCAGAGAGGTGTGGCCATTGGCTGGATCAAAACTCAAGCGGCAGGTCGCGTCGTACCACAAGGATTGGATAGTTTCATGTCGAGGGCAATTGGCTAGGGTCAAGTCACTGGACAGGTAGACGGGCATCTTGCCCAAATAAATGGTGTCCCCCAAGCGGTCTGGGCCGTCCTGTAGATACTGTTGCCAGGCCCGCAATGCGACTATCAATCCGCTCTCACGGCGAGACGATACGATGTCTGACATGGAGGTGTCATAAGCGACTTCGAACACTCGATTCCGGATGCGCAGGCTGCCGCTGTTTGAGTTGAGTAAGATTTCGACCGGCGTATTCTCGCCAGCTAGGGAGCCGCGAAACCTCCAGGTATTCCGTCTGTTTGGAAAATCGCCATGCGCCGATGAGCGTTGCCAAACCTGCTCTTTGCGATGCCGATTGAAGTAGTAATTGGCAAATCCCAACCGCGGTTCGATCATCTTCCCAACTTGAGATGAGTCGGCGTCTGAGGACGGGGGCAGTGGCTCCTCAGCTGCCGGCGGGGGGGCGGGATCATCCGGCGGATGGGGGTTGTTCTGCTGCATTTCGGCGTTGACCAGTTCGTTCAGCTCTTGCTCCGAATGCACGCCATCTAACCTAACGAGCACGCTGGTTGTATTGCCATTGCGGCGGAACGACATTGGAACTCGCCAATCCTTGGGCAGAGTTCCAAGCACGTTTTTGAACATATTGGTCGTGCGCACATCGCGGTCTGCCAGGCTGACGATTTCGTCGCCGAACCGCAAGCCGCGACGGTATGCATCGCTGCTACTTAATAGATTGCTGACCAGCACTCGTCCAGAATCATCAGTTGAAACGGTGGCACCGAGCGTCGCATGGTCAACCAGCCGACCACTTTCGAGCATACCGCGAAAATAGTCCAGTTGACGAGCGCTGATGGCGTATCCTACACCCACATTCACGCGTCCCCGTTTTTCGAAGGAGCAGCGGCCATTAATACCGATTACATTTCCCGCCAAGTCGAAGAGTGGTCCCCCGGAATTCCCTGGATTGATAGCCGCGTCGGTCTGGATGCAGTCCGCGTACTCCAGCAGGGTACCTGCCGGATACTGGTAGCGATTGACGCCACTGACGATACCCAAGCTGATCGACGGTTGCAGATTAGTGGCCAATACGAAAGGATTACCAGCAGCGAAACACCATTGGCCAACTTGCACCGAATCGCTGTCGCCCAACGCGGCGGTCGGGAAATCGTCTCGTCCCAACAGCTGAATGAGTGAAACGTCTCCGGTGGCATCGACTCCGACAATTACAGCGTCATAGACGCGGCCGTCGTTCAAGCCGCAGCGCATGTGATCACCACAGGCGCTGGACACGTGATAGTTGGTAAGCGCAAAGCCGTCGGAAGAAACGATAACGCCACTGCCGCCTCCGCCGCCGTCGGGGCCAAAGATAGCCACCGTTGCGGCGGATGCTGCTTGCATAATCTCGATTCGTTGTGTTTGCGCATCGCGGACAGATTGAGGAATCGTCACCGCATCGGCACTGTGGCACGGGCTACTGGCAAGCCACAAGGCCACTGCGCACATGATTGCTCGCGTCAATTGTTGGCCGCTATTACATACAGCCACGGTAGCAATGGTGCATCTAGTTGTTTTTAGAGAAAGCAGCCAGTGGAATGCATTGTTCGCCACTGGCGGCATTGCCAAGTTGGTGAGATTCATCATTTTTCCAGCTTCAGCCCAATCCAAATCACTGAGTCCCCAATGTTCAATGGAGACTTCGATTCAACGTGCAGCTCCAATCGCTGTTCTGCCTGTACTGCGACATCAACCGCGTTGAGCGTATTGGCTGTGGACAAGACCGCTTCCCAAACCGGTCGATTGTCCAGCAACACAATTGCTCTGCAAGGAATGAACTGGGAAGATTGGGGAGCCAATACAACGTGACCGGTCAGTCGACGGTAGCCGCTGGGGATCCGATAGACGGACGTGCCCGTGCCGTCGAAGCGGATGCTAGGCACTTCACGGCGACTGTCGGGTGCGCGGTACGAATACACGTGAGGTGCGAACACGCCCAGCAGGCCAGGGACTTGTTGGTTGAACGGCAAATCCAGGCCGCTGGTTCGACTAAGCGGAGTTATCGTTGTCAGATATACGGATCGACCAATTTGAAAGTCAATGGTCGAAGTCAACGAGAGTGGAATTGCAACTGACCAGTCGCAAGGCAGCTTGATCGCCAGCGACGATTGATCCTCGTTCCAGTCGACCGATGTAGTCGGCCAACGATTTCCCAGGGCATCTTCGACGACCGCCAGGACGCGAGATACGCTGGCTTGCTGAGCTGTAAATGTGCGGATGCCACCAATCTTGCTGCGAGGTACATCGATTGTTTGGCCTGAAAACTTAAATCTGACCGCGTCGGCTGTTACCGCTGAAATCATGCCCTCGATCGGTTCCAGTGTCCCTTCGGGGCGAAGCAATCCAACAATATCTGCCGATGCCGTCTTTTCGCAAATCGCCTGCCAACGAGCTTGTTGAGTATCCGTCAATTTGGCCAATTGCACATTTTGTATCAAATTGGTGGGGAGCTCTATGGAGAACGAGTCATGGATTGCAAAAGTCGAAGTGGCGCCGTCGCTTTCAAATTCGGCAGCCTTGAAACGCGTGCCGTCGATCAAGGTGACTTGCGTTTCCAGCTGCGGAAAATCACCTGGAGTGTTGCTGGGGCTGCCTATTGATTCGGCCAGAAAGCTTAACCTGGCGACTTCGGGCACTGGCAAAGATCTGCGCTGGCCGGACTCCATCAATACCAGCTCTTCTTGGCTCAATGACACTAGATTGCTAGATAGTTCAACACCGGCTTCGGTGCGGACAACCACCGTGACGTCCGAGACAGTCGGGACTATAAACATCCAAATTGCTAAAAACATGCGATATTCTGCAGATTACAGTTGGCGATCTGGGACACTCCTGATTTCATCATACGTTGTTCGCCAGCACACGTGCACCCACAAGGCAATACCAATTCTCCAATGGTCACCGCCAGTTGCCTTGGCCAGTGACGAACCGCTGCCACGGCTGGAGCTCGAAGTCTAGAACCGCCAATTATAACACGGACTGAGCTTGCAATTGCATCAAACCGCATGGGAAGTAAGGTCATGCAGGTCTCCCCAGACGGGAAATAACGAAACTGACATTGGATTGGTGCGCGGAAAAAATGGAAGGACGTGTTGCAAGGATCGCTGCTAATTGGTTAGATATTAGGGCCGGTTGAAACGAGCATTGGCGAACCATCTGGAGAGGTGGCTGAGTGGTCGATAGCACTTCATTGCTAATGAAGCGTTCGGGTCAAACTGAACCGCAGGTTCGAATCCTGTCCTCTCCGCTTGTTTACTAAGCACCAACACACAGGTTTTCTGTTGCTCAAATAACCTTGGCTAACGCTAAAGTGGCGCCATCGAGCGTGCAGTTCAAAAACACGATTTCGAGGATTCGACGTTTTTCGAAGCCATCTGCGCTAAGCCATTTCTGGGTAAGGGTTTGCGAGAGTTCCAAAAAACTCTGCTTGCCAAGTCGGCTACTTCGTCGTGTGAGCGGTCGAGGGCGTCTCGCTGGAGCTTGATGGAAGCCAGCCCAAAGCGATCAGCACGTATTATGGGCACAGCGGCAAAGTGACCGTGAGTGTGGACGAACCTCAGAAAAGCTGCTGGTATTGCAGTTTGTGGGGACAAGGGGCCAAGGTGGATGTTGAACGATA
>JAGQPR010000302.1 GCA_020426625.1 Planctomycetales bacterium | reverse complement strand
CTGCTTGTGGTCGAGACGGAAAACGCCAACCTGGAATGGACCAATCCCATTGATTTGGATCGGAGCAAGATGAACACGCGAATCGGTGGAGCGGGTGGGCAAGCCATTATACCAACTTCGATTGGCGGCAATCATGCAGGCGGCGCAACGGTGGTCTTTGCCGACGGGACCCCCGGTTTTCTTCCCGCCGATTTGCCACCGGCACTGCTGGAAGCCATGATCACGCCCAACGGTGGCGAGCCGGTGAATCCATCCGATTACCACCTGCCCTACTGAAATGCAACAGGCTTTCTCTTGAAAGACCAATGATCAGTTGCCCAAGTTTCGCAGGCGTCCCTGCACGCGATAGGGCAAACCTTGGATACGAATGAAGCCTTCAGCGTCGTCTTGATTGTAGGTGCCGCCAGCTTCCATGGTGGCAATTCCTTCGTCGTACAAACTGTTGGGACTGCTGCGCTCGAGAATGATAATGTTGCCTTTGTACAGACGCAGTTTCACCGTGCCGGTCACGACTTCGTGAGACTTGGCGATGAAGGCCATCAGCGCGCTCATTTTCGCTGAATACCAGAAGCCGTAATAAACCATTTCTGCGACGGTGGGAGACAAGCTATCTCGCAAATGGACTAGGTCGCGATCCAAGGTCAGTTGTTCGATCTGCGCTGCAGCTTCGTACAGCAGGGTCATGCCAGGCGCCTCATAGACTCCCCTGCTCTTCATGCCCACAAATCGGTTTTCGAGAATGTCGATCCGACCGATTCCATTGCGTCCGCCGATGGCGTTGAGTTGCTCGACAACTTGGAGGGCCGAGCAAGGTTGACCATTAACATGAGTCGGCCGACCCTTTTCAAAGGAGATGGTCACTTCCTCTGATTGTTCGGGAGCTTCCTGTGGACTGCAGGTCATGGTGAAGTCGACCAAGTCGACCCCGCACACATCCAATCGTTCCAGCTCACCGGCTTCGTAGCTGATATGCAATACGTTTTCGTCGGAGCTATAGGGTTTGGTAGAAGTGGCTTTGACTGGGATGCCTCGCTTTTGGCAATATTCGATCATCTCCGTGCGTCCGGGAAACGATTGTCGCCATTCGGGAGTTCGCCAGGGCGCGTAGACCTTAATCTCGGGGCGCAACGCTTCGGCAGCCAATTGGAATCGACACTGGTCGTTACCCTTGCCGGTGGCACCGTGCGCGTAGACTTCCGCTCCCACTTCATCGGCAACCTCTAAGATGGCTTTCGAGATCAACGGGCGGGCAATGCTGGTTCCGAGTAGGTAGGGACCTTCGTACTTGGCTTGCCACATCAAGCAAGGAAAAGCAAAATCTCGGCAGAGTTCTTCGCGGGCGTCGATCATGCGCACGCTCTTGGCACCAATCTTGGTTGCCTTGTCCTTCATGACCTGACGGTCCTCTCCCGGCTGGCCAAGATCCACGTAAACCGCATGAACTTCATAGCCACGGTCGATAAGCCAACCAAGCATGCAGGAAGTATCTAGTCCACCCGAATAGGCCAAAACACAGACGGTCATAGCTTTATAACTTTCTTGCCATCAAAATGAGAAATCTGATAGCACGGAATTGTCACTTCGATTAGAAGAGTTGACAACCCAGTTTCTCGAAGGTTCCAGCCTACTGTGCTGATTCAGTTCGAGAATTAGAAGCTGGAAGCTAATCCAGCTTGGACTCCAGCGTAGCCTGGAAGACAATGAGCTATGGGCCAGGTCCATTGTCGGAAACATTGAAGACGCCCACGGAAAGTGATCCCTTTGATATGGTTTCCCTGGATATCCAACTGTTGTTAGCTCAAGCGCAGGACGGCAAGATCAGCTGGCATGAGCTTGCCGAACAGATTCTGATGCAGGACCAAGTCGCAGGGGAGCATCGCCCTGACGTCGACCGAGCAAGACGCTGTGGCTTTGGAGAAGTTATTTACGGTTCTGGCAAATCACCGGCCGCTGTCATAGAGATTGTGCAGCGACTGCTCCAGCAAGGGCAGCAGGAAGTACTTGTGACTCGCGTGCCGCGGGCAGACGCAGATCTGATCGTAAGGAAATTTGAATTCTCAAAGTATGACGTGCGTGGTCAAACGCTTCGGCTCGCTCGTGTTCCCATCCGAGAACCAAGCACAGAAAGCGTCGGCGGCCCCCCTGCCCTGCCCCGCGTGGAAATCGCAGTTGTCACTGCAGGCAGTACGGACATCTCTGTAGCAGCCGAGGCGTTAGAAACTTTGGCTTGGATGGGATTCTCTGCCCATTTGATAACCGATGTTGGCGTAGCGGGACCATATCGCTTGTTGGCCCATTTGGGCACGCTCCGTCGCTGCGCCGCCATTGTTGTCGTCGCTGGCATGGAGGGCGCACTGGCAAGCGTAGTGGGCGGATTAGTCGCCTGCCCGATTGTTGCGGTGCCAACGAGCGTTGGATATGGCGCGAATTTGGCAGGTGTTACCACACTGTTGAGCATGGTCAGCAGCTGCGCCGCTGGCGTGACCGTGGTCAATATCGACGCCGGATTCAAAGGTGGTTACGTGGCGGGCTTGATCGCCCATCAGTGTGCCAAGTACGGACAGCCGGCTGAGCACTGAGGTATGAAAAAGTGTTTCGAGTTGCTGAAACAGTCGAGTTCGGCTCTCTTTCGCTGAGGCTTGACAAAAGATGAGGCGTGAGCCGCAGTGCTGAGCTTTGGAGCTGAGCTTTGGAGCTGAGCTTTGGAGCTGAGCTTTGGAGCTGAGCACCGGTGCATCAATTCGCTTAGCCCTCGTGCACCAATTGCGCCGGCGAACAGGTGCATCAAATGAGATAGTCAATGAAAACCGTAGCCAAGCTGAGGACTAGGAAGAAGCCGCACATGTCGGTAACCGTCGTCAGCAGGGGGCCGGAGGCCACCGCAGGGTCGCGGCCGAGGCGCCGCAGTACCAGCGGAACGATGCCGCCGATCGAAACGGCGACCATGGTATTGAGCGCCAGTGCCACACCGACGACAAGCCCCAGTACGATATTTCCTTTCCAGAACCAGGCGATAAAGCCCATGATGGCACCAACTGCCAGGCCATTGAGCAAACCTACCGAGATTTCCTTCAGCCAAACTCGCAACAGGTCACTCGGCTTGGCCAAACCGAGCATCAATTCGCGAATGGAAACGGCAACCGCTTGATTGCCTGAACAACCGCTCATGTCGGAGATGATCGGCAGGAATGCTGTCAGCGCGATCACCGCTGCGAGCGTGCTTTCAAAATGACTGATGACGGAGGCCGCCAGCAAATTGAGCACGATGTTGAGCGAGAGCCACATGAATCGTCCACGGGCACGTTCGAGCAAAGGCATAGCGCGGATCTCTTCGCCACTGACGATACCTTGTCGACGTAGAAAGGAGCGGTCTTGCTGTTCGATCCAAGCTTGGTCTACGTCAGAACGTTGAACAACGCCGACCAACTGGCCACTGGCCCCGACGACTGGTGCTCCTAGAAAATGATGCTGCTGAAAAAATCCATGCAACGCCTCCAGTGAAAGCGTGTCTGGGACGGAAAGCGGATTGGGGATCATGATGTCCTGCAACCGGCGGGTACGGCTGCCGATCAGCAGATCGCGCAGGCGAAGCACGCCGATTAACGTCTGGTCCTCGCCACAAACATAGGTGTACTGGATTTGATAGTCTCGATACTCGTCGGCTTTCAGCTGCAGATCGTCGATGACTTGTGAAACCGTCCACTCCGCCGGATAGTGCAACAACTCGGTGATCATCAGTCCGCCAGCGACATTTTCGTCGTAGCTCCGCAAACGCCTGGCTGAAGCGGCTTCATTGGGCTGCATGCGGCTAAGAATCGCTTCGGCATCTTCGGCATCCAGGTCGCTCAACAAATCCGCTTGCAAATCGCTAGGCAATTCGTTGACGACAGCAGCAGCTTGATCCGGCTGAGCATCCTCCAACAGCTGAACTGCTTGGATTGAGGGCAGTTGTTCGACCAGGTCCGCAGCCGTCTCAGCGCCGATCAAGTCAAGCAGCTTGCCACGCTCATGCTCATCCAGCATGGCCACGGCCCGAGCCAATTCCGATGTAGAGCTGTTCTCCAAGATGGTTTCGATGCTGTTTCGATCATTAGCTTGCACCAGCTGGGCAAGTTGATCGCGGGTGTTAGCCAATGTGTCTGCTTCAAGGGTCATTTTTTGAGCCGTGGTAGTTTGAATGCGTAGTTAAAGAGTTGTCGCTGTGGATTGCTCAAGTCCGATTATTGCCAATGTTTCTCAATCCAAGTAGCCTAGTAACCACAGTCAACTGAACGCGGGCAAGCGATCGTGTCTGTTTGAAATGCGCGGGTTGAGCGTCTGACCTGTGACATACACACTCCTGTAACGCCATCGGTCTGTTGCGATTATGCCAATTGAATTTGAGTGCGAGTCGTGCTTGAAGTTGCTCAAAGTACCCGATGGCACTGAAGGACGAGCGTGTGAATGTCCTGCCTGCGGAGAACTGCTTACGATTCCGGGGCCAACTCCAACCAGCCAGAGAAAAGTAGTAACCGACGAAGTATCGAGCAATTCCTTGACGGTTGCTTGCCCCAAGTGTGACAAGCCTTTGGTTTGTCCTGCCCATCTGGTTGGAACCAAGGGGCAATGCCGGCATTGTAAGTCCATTTTCTTGATTACCACGGATGCGCGGGCTAGCCGTGAAGTAATACAAACAAACTTGGTGTTCCATTGTCCTAAGTGCAATCAGCTGTTCGACGGGACAGAGGAGATGCGCGGCCGCAAAGGAAAGTGCCATGTATGTGGTGAAGTTTTCCCAATTGAGTTGAAGCAACTGGAGCTTTCAGGTGACGAGTCCGCGCCGTCGAATTCTGGGGTGCATCAAGTTGCTAACGAACAGATAGGCAGCGGCTCACCCAAGGCATTGTCGTCGACGGGCGCGGTTCGTAGCGCAGCCATTCGCTTGTCATGTCCAGCTTGTTCTTGCCTCATGGAAGTGCCGCCGTCTGCTGCTGGCATGCAAGCTCTTTGTCCGCAGTGCAACCAACTGCTAGAGATCCCTAGTGACCCGCGACCGGACGATGGGCGGACTCAGGCCAACTCCGCCTCGCAGCCAGGCTCTGATAAAGGTAACAATCCATTCCTGGCCCCCTCCCCTGCCCCGCTTCGCACGTCGACGAAGACAGTGGCCCCTTCACAGGCACCGCCCTCGACGCAAGCAGCCCGTCCACTGCGGAAGCCAGAATCGGCCAGCGAGCCTACAACATTCGCTCCATCAGGTTCAAACGACTTCTTTGGACAGGACTTCGGCGACTTGGACAATGCCTTGCCAACAAATGCTTACTTGGCTCCGACCATGGCCAGCCAGGATTCCTGGCTAGTTCCCATTGCTGGTTTGGTAAATCGCAACCTGAGTTTTTCCAATGCGTTCAGTTTGCTGTTTGAACGTTCGTTTCCCGCGTGCCTTATTGCCCCAGCCTTGTTCTTGAACGCAGCTCTATTTGCGATGGGACTAATTTATCTAGCCGGATTGATTGTCGAGCAAGCGGGCGAATTGTCAGCCAATAGGCGATTGTTAGCTGTTGGTGTATCACTGATCCTCTCCGTGCCAATTTGGACAGCGACCGTATGCATGACTTGCAACACCGCTCTGAGCGCGCTACGGCAGCGGGAGCTGCCTGCTTCGGTCCTTTTCGGAACGGGAAAGATTTATGGTGGCGTGCTGATCCTGATGATCGGCTGGACGCTTCTTCTCGCTGCCCAGCTGTTTCTGCCGTCTTTGGTCGCGTTTGGTTTTACAAGTATCGGCCTGCAGCATCTGGCTGGCGTGTCGGCCATAGGAATCCTGGTGCTCTTGGTCATATTGCAGCTGGCGGTGCAGATGTTCTTCGGTTTCACTCCGTTTGCCATGCTGGATGGGCATGGATTCTTGGGCTCAGTCCAGATCTCTTTATCGATCTGTGGGCGCAATTTTTTGACCGTTTTGGGCACAACGATTTGTGGGTGGCTGCTGTTCACCGCGATTGCGTTCGTCTCCTGTGGAGTCGGTGCCGTGCTGTTGATCGGCATCATGTTTTTTCTGCAGGCGGCCATGTACCTGTTGGCGCGCGGAGACGGCTAGTTGAGCATCGTGGACGCGACTTGGAGATTCTACGCGGAGTTCCGCACCAGTCCCTTCGCTCCAACCCTCGAGCGCCTGCTTAGCACGAGCGGGGAAAGTCGCCAGGTCTCAAGCATGCCTCTATTGATAAGCTGTACAACATCTGCGGAGGCCACAACGTCTGCGGAGGCCGTGTAGCTTTTACGTTGTGGCTGACATGGAGACGCGACCTGAATAATTCCTACAGACGAACTTTTAGGGTAGGGAAATTGAGTTTCTCTTAGGCGGAAAACGCTAACGTTCCTGCGACCGACCTACCTTTCATAGCAGATTGTTTTTTCTGTACGGCCCATTTGCATTTAGGGTATCTTGCCCAACACGAATGACTGTAGGAACTCGGCGCGAATGAACTTACCCCTTCCCATGATGACCTCCAGCGGTGAATGTACTGCGGAACCAATTTCGGGTTGGCTGGTACAGGTTTATCCTTTCGATCTGGAACAGAAGTGCACTAAATTCGACGGGCGAAGTGTCACGCTTGGGCGTTCGGATGAGTGTGATATTGTGCTCGACGACGAATCCGTTTCGAGGCAGCATGCCCGCATCGTGTGTGCCGACGATGGCTACACGATCTTGGATTCCGGCAGTACGAATGGTGTATTGATCAATGGTCAAATTACCAAGGCGCGTCTGTTGCGTCGTGGCGATATCATTCAATTGGGCAAGCGAATATTCCGCTTCCTGTCTGGGCGTGATCTTGAGGCCCAGCACCTAGAGACACTGTACTCCATGCTGACGCGAGACGGTCTGACCTCAGTTCACAATCACCGCTTCTTTCACGAATACTTGGAGCGAGAGGTTTGCCGGTCGAAATGGCATCGTCGTCCGCTCTCACTAATTCTTTTGGATGTTGATCAATTGGAATCGATCGTGCGAAAGCACGGTCAACTTGCAGGTGACGAAGTCTTGCGTGAGGTCGCCTTACGCCTCAAAGGACATATGCGAGAGGACGATTTGCTGGCGCGAATCGCTGAGTCCGAATTTGCGATCATGTGTGGGGAGGCGGATCTGATCTCCGCAATGGCTCTTGCCGAACAGTGTCGACACTCGGTGTCGGGAAAAGCCTGCCTAACCGGCGGCGGCCCACTAAACGTGACAGCGTGCCTGGGCGTTGCGACTTTGATGGCTGCTGAGGAGTCTGCTTGTCAGTCCCTGCTATCAATCGCCCGCGAAAACTTGGACGCAGCCAAATACGCAGGGATCAACAACTTGGTTGGTCCAACTCAATTTTGAATCTCGGTATAGGACATGCCAGAGTTCAGGCTCTGGAATATTGACAGGCGCCAGAGGCAACTGCCAGCTAGGATTGGGACTGCTAGCGGTAGACGCACACGGAAATCACTTGGCGTAGCCAGCCGTCGACGACGATCTTGTCGCCCGGACGAAGGTCGCGAATTCTCTGACGGTTTTGGCAGCGACAGGCAATTCTCTTTGCATCATCGCGCCAGAACATATATTCGCAACGAACGTCTTCCAGTGATTTGACTGTAATGAGAATCGCATGGCACGATTCCAGGGAGACGGAAGGCGAACAGAATCGATCGCGCGTAACGCCATCCGGCAGCCTAGCGTGCTGCTCCGTCCGAAATGGATTGTGACTGGACATTCCAAGAATTTGCCCGGCGACATGACAACTTCGGTCAAGTTGCCGCTGGCGCTGGCGATCGGCGATGAGCTTGCCGGAGTTAAAAACTTGCCAGCTTGGCTAGCATTGATACGATGCTACATGGATAGCCTGTAAGGCCTGGGGGGACTGTTCTAGGACCTTTCAGTACTTTGTCTGGCCGCGAGAGGATTCTCAGTTGAGGGAACCTTCCGGCCTGTCTAGAGTCAAATGAGTCGTCTTTTCTTTGATATTTCGCACGGAGCATGTCCCTAATGGGCATCAGCTGGCAAGAAATCCTTCGAAAACGCGCCCGACGGAAGAAGCCACACCATCGGTTGCAATTTGAATCGCTGGAACAGCGTCGAGTGTTGGCTGCCCTGCCCTACGGAGCTAGCGAGCAGGATTTGGGCGAGTTCATGCTTGGTAGCGTGGCCGTTACGCCGGTCTTTCTTGAGAGCAATGGCCAACTGGATCCAAGCAGCGAAAACTGGTCGGCGTCACACATCGACGAAGTGTTGGGAAAGATCAATGAGGGCTTGGACTGGTGGGTGGACACGCTGGCGACGAAGTCGACGATTCATGAATTGAGTTTTGTCGTAGATACGACTTTCGCGACGACCCCGGCAGAAACCATTTATGAACCAATCAGCCGCCGCTCAAACGATTACTCGCTGTATGTAACTGAATTTCTTACGTCACAAGGGTTCTCCTCGGGAAACCTGGAATCGAACATTCGCAGCTTCAATCAAGCGCAGCGAGAGAAACTTGGAACGGATTGGTCGTATACCATGTTTGTCGTTCCTTCGGTCAACGATAGCGACGGCAGCTTTGCTGCGGGCGGCTCGTTCAACCGCGCATTCGCGTTCGCCGGCGGCCTGTTCATGATTGTGCCCTCGACGCGACCTGCATCGACGTTTGCACATGAAACAGGGCATATCTTTTGGGCGCGTGACGAGTACATCGGAGGTGGTAATTACTTCGCCCGCCGAGGTTATTACAACACGCAAAACGACAACGCAGCCGACAACCCAACACCGGGATTTGTGCAGCAACCCAGCATTATGACGTCAGCCAGCTTGTTGGACGCTGCCTATGATGCACACACTTCGCCAGCGAGTACGCTTGCTATGGTTGGCTGGCAAGATAGTGATGGCGACGGTATTTTCGATGTTCTGGACGTCCCACATCGACTGACCGGTGCCGGCTATTTCGCGAGTTCCACAAGTACCTATTTCTTCTCCGGTGAAGCAATTGTTCAGGCGTTGCCCAATCGCAATTCGTCAGGAAAAGTCAACGATATTACTCTCAATCGCATCCGCGAAATCGAATACCGCTTTGACGACGGTCAATGGCAGTTGTATTCACAGCCTGATGCGTATTCCGTAACGCTGGACATGAGCTTGGACGTGCCCTCGAACGCGATCGTCGTTGAAATCCGAGCTAGAGACTCAAAAACGACTGTCACGAGCAACGTCTTTAGCGGGCGAATCGGTCGCGCTGATGCCACACTGGCGTCTGGCATCAATGGTCATGTTTGGATCGACGCCAATAAGAACACTCTGCGTGACGTGGATGAACTCGGAAACGGCGGTTGGACCGTCCAGCTCCTGGACCAAGCTGGGGCAGCGCTAGCATTGCGCGATTCCATCGAACCTGACGACTACCCCAGTGGGCAATTAGCTAGCAATTTCAGCCCGGATCTGGTGATTAACTCCGTTGGGACCGATGCAGACGGAAAAGTCGGCGTATTCGACGACAATTTCGTCAGTACCGGAACCAAGAACTTCCGCGGATTTTCGCGTGGTTCCAGCTCGTACTTGGCGACTTGGACAGATTCTACCAGGATGATGCAGGTGACATTCAGCGTTCCAACCAGCGTGGTTGAGATTGACGCGATTGGCGCGAATACCGCGTCCTTCGGTCGCCTGGAGGCGTTTAATAGCAGCGGCGAATTAATCGCACGCTACACTTCAGGTGAATTGACGACAGGGCAAGTTGAAACCATGAAGGTTTCTCGCCCCACGAATGACATCGCGTTTGTCAATATCGGCGGACACGCATCGACGAGTGTGCGTTTGGACAATCTGAAGTACGGACCCGAGACGACCACGACTACCAATTCCCTAGGCGGATACGCGCTGCCATCGATCCCTCCGGGCAATTACCAGGTGAAAATCACTCCCATTGGTGGCTATCACGGATTGCAGCCTACCGGAGACACTCAGGCAGTGGTAGTCACTGGGGTGAATCCAGTTGTGGATGTTGACTTCGGCTTTGAAACATCTGCCAGCCCTTGGCAGAATCCAGCCCAACCTCTGGATGTCGATAATGACGGATTCATTGCTCCCATAGATGTACTATTGATCGTCAATGATATCAATGCCAAAGGAAGTCGCGATCTGCGTGGCACGTCACTTGTTTCGCCTCCCTATCTTGATGTGAATGGCGATAGCTTCCTAGCCCCTATAGATGTCCTACTCCTTGTGAACTTCCTAAACAAACAATAGGGTTTCCTAAGTAAACAATATGTAGTCAT
>JAGQPR010000301.1 GCA_020426625.1 Planctomycetales bacterium | reverse complement strand
TTTCCCCAGGTCCTTAACTTAAGGTTTAGGGTGCAGTGTCTAAGTGCTATTAGCTTCCAGCTTGTCAATTCCAGGTGGAGATGCTCATGGAAAGCAAGATACTTACCCTACTTCCTAATGTTGGCAAAACACTAGTTATTCTCGTTCCCGAAATTTAGTCCTGGGGGAAGTCCTCCAGGACCAGGCAACTCTCCCAGGCCGGGAAAGCCATTACCGAAGTCTGGTCCCGTCGCTTCGGGTGCAGCCTCAGCGGACTTGATTAGCTGGTCACGAGAAATCTTTAATTTCTTGTAAACGCTGTCACTTACCACGTAATACCAATCGGCAAAGCGAGCGTTCAACTCTTGGACCTTCTTCAAAGCGGCGTCGCGACTTTCGTTGCGTTCATCGATCTTCCGCTGGTTCTCTTTGTTGATCTTCTCGCGAACCGCCTGCAATTCTTCTTCCAATTCCTCTTGGGTCGGCGCTGCGGAAGTTGCGTCAGTTTCGCTCTCAGACGCAGGCGGATCAGAGGCTGGCACGGCAGCCGTTTCTGGCGCCGTTACATCTTCGTCTGCAGGAGCCCCCGCAGATTCCTCAGCCGTTTCCGATGATTCGCTATTAGCATTTGCCGCTTCTGTGTCTGCAGGTGCAGGAGTGGTGTCTGCTGGAGTCTCGTTATCGCCCTCAGCCGCTGTTGGTACATCCTCATTTTTCGATTGTTGGGAGTCTCCGGCAGCGTCTGTTTCCGCCGCTTCTTCGGAGCCGTTGTTCTCGGACGCGGAGGAAACTTCCGGAGCGTCTGCGGTGGCTTCTGGAGCTGGGTCGGTGGGAGACGCTTCTTCGCTGGGAGGTGCGTCTGGAGTAACTTCGGCTTCATCAGCCGGAGCATCGGATGTCTCCTGCGCCTTGCGCATGGCCAACATCTCCTCCACAGTCTCCGGTTGCGGCTCTAATTCCGGCGCGGGAAACTTCGAGTCATCGACCTGAGCCATCACGAGCAAGTACCGACGCAAGCCATTGTCATCTTCATCGTCGACATCGGCCAAACTAGACTCCGATTCACCAAAGCGCAGCAGGTATTGCACTCCTTCATCGGTACCCACCAAGGTTTCGCCACCCGTGGCCAATAGCTCAATGCCGCCCACTCGTTCTTGTGGGAAAAAACCCTGCGATAGCAGGCTGGTGATGGACTCCTGGTTTTCCACCAGCGATTTGTCCGCTTTAAGGTTTGCCGCCAATCCAGCGGGCTTGCGTCTGACGCCGACAATCGCCAGGTCTTGAATCGCGTTGCGCAAATCGTTCAGTGCTGTTTGTTGTATTTCTTCTCCCTCTGCCAGCTGCGACTCGACGCCTTCCTTGCCGTCATAAACCACAAAGCGATCGAGTGACCACTTGCTGGAACTGGCATCATAAGCCAGGTCGGCGTCAAACTTTTTATCCAAGCCATATCCGCCTTGGACGGGCAACACAGCGTAGTCGCGCAGGCCAACACTTGTAATATCAAAGCTGCGGACGTCCAGCAGTTTGTCGTCAATCCACTTCTTGAACTCGGTCGTAAACGGCGTTGTATCAAGTTCTACGACGTAGACGGGATCCTCTGACTTGACGCGGACGTAGCGCTGATTTTCCGCCTGCTCGACTTCCTTGCCAACAATTAGACTGGCCAGCACTTGATCTTCTGCGTCTTGAACTCGCACAAGCATTCCCACGCCAGATTCCGAAACGCTCAAATCCTCTTGGTCGGGGTCGACAACGCCGTACAGCGAGTGGTCACCTCGATCTGCGCTTGCAACGGTCAATATTTGCAAGCCGATCAATGGAGTGGTAGCATCTCGCACTTGCTCGGTCGCATCTGCCGGGTAGTCATCATAGCTAGGGATCTTCCAAAGATTGGACGCTGGATCCTTGGCAATCTCGAAACGCTCCAATTGCCCCAAGTTTTCGTCGTACTTGACAATCTGAAAGGAGGCAGCCGTGGCAGGGTCTTCGAACTTTGGAAAAACCATCGAGCCGACTCTTTCACCGACGAGATCGGACTCGTCGATAACCACGCTCGGGCGCGACCAAATCGCCAAGCCAAACGATACGGCGGCTACCGTAGCAAAAATGGCAGTAGTTCTACCCTCGTTCACAATGAAACTCCTGCAAGTCTGGATGACTTTGTTCTATGCATCTTTATTTTGTAGGCAACTGAATCGAAAGCTTGCTTGGCTTCTAGTCCCGCAAAAAAAGATGTCTCGTTGATGTAGGTAAACGATCTTGAAACTATCTCAACCGATTCTTGGCGATACCCTCACGCTCTCGAACTCGCCGTGAAACGAATACGCCAACTCCGACGAGAAGCGGCGGGATCGGCGGCAGGCAAACTGCCATCATCTTGTATCGAAGCTGCAATTCTCGAATTTTGCGTTCCGCTTCGCGCTGACTGGATTTAATCTTGGCATCGCGTTCTGCGATCATTTTCTCGCGCTTTACGGCAAGCTTACGCTGCAGCGCGCCTCGTTGCTGGTCCAACTGCTGCATCAAGCCACGTAGCTCCTCGAATTTCGAGGCATCGACAGCACCGTCCTTCTGCATCTGGCGAATCTTGTCTTCGAAGCGCGCTAGAGCTTTTTGATTTTCCTCTTGGGCCGCCTGAATTTCCTGGTCGAAACTTTCCTGAAACTCCTTTTGCCGATCCCGTTCAGCGATACGATACTGCTCCGCCTGATCCTCGAATAACGCCAAGGTCACGTGCTGAGGCTCGTGGCTGCGGATGGTCGGATAGCGATCTTCTCCCGCCAGTTCATCAATCAAGTTCAGCACAAACGTAATGTTCTGAACGCGCAGATCCAAATCGGCAAACTGTTCGGGACGTTTGCGATTCTCGCTGAAGAAGGGGTGGATAAAGTCTACGTCGGCTACGTAAACGGCTCTGATTGGCCTACCCGTTGCATTCGCTTCCGCACCTCCCTCTGCATCATCCTTCGGACCGTCCTCAGCGGCAGCGGGCTTGGCAGCTTCGGTGCCCTCGACAAGTACGGCCAATACTTGCTCTTCACCCATGGGGGGGCCTTGCAGGACGCGCAATTCGGCCTGCGATGCTCGAGCTTGCAACTGATTGCGAAGCTCCTCCAGCTTAACTCGCCCAGAAAGCTCGCCTTTCGTCTTGACTAGTTCCGTGATTTTCAAGTCATCCCGACCACTTTCCTCTTTGATTCCTCCGGCATAGAGGAACATCAATTCACGAAGTCCGTTCGTCGCCGAGCTCTCTATGCTGAGGAATTTCTCTTCTTCGCCAGCCACATCGGTAACGAAAATCCATTCGTCGTTGGCATTCATCAAGTACTGCAGTTTTGGATGCGGATTGTATTGTTGCCAGACGATATCCGGATTGATGCCAGCGAATCCTGGCTGCTGTGGAATATCCAGTCCAAGCGTTTTCCAAAGCGGCTGCATTTCGCCTTTCGGTTCTGGCTGTCCGCCCCCCATGCCCATCATTCCACCAGGAGCTGGCTTGGGTTCGCCGGTTCCAGGAATCCCTTCATACACGGCGGGCATAGGATCTTCGAAAATGGCTGTCGGCACACCCGCTCGAATAGCCTCGACCAAATTTGGTAACTGTTGGGGATTGAGCGAAGAGGGTTGAACGACAAGCAAGACGTCGTAACCGGTCACTGAGATTGGCGAATTGGGATCGACCTCTTCTACGTCATATTGTTTCTCAAGCTCATCAATCACCGGCTGTTTGGGAATCTGCTGAAAATTCCCACCAGCCATCGAAAAGCCACCGAGCATATTAGCATCCGTTCGCACAACGCCCAGTTTTCTACGCTTGGGCTGTGCGACCGTGTCAATTGAACGAACCAATTCATACTCAACCGGAATGCCCGTTTCAAAGAATGGTATCACCACCTTTGAGAGTCCACTTCGCACGGCCGCACCCAGGAGCACCTCCTGGTCTTGGTGAACACCGCGCTCCTTCACTCGCACCAATTCCGGTCGGATACCGTACTGCTTTTCTGCCCGCATGGCATCTTCGCCTGACGGCTCCAGATTGTCGTATATCTGGACTTGGAGCTTGACCTTGCGTGTGGAGGCGATCGCCTGAAATTCTTTCAACAGGTTGATCAATTCGTAGCGAGTCTTGGCGTACTGTTCGGGAATGTCTGCTGACAAGTAGGCTTCGATGACGATGGGACGCTCGGGAGCCAACTTGCGAATTACCTCGCGGGTCATCGGGCTGAGCGAACTGACTTTGCCTTCAGTTGCATCGTATCTCGGCCAGTCGTTATTGCGAAGAAAATAGCTCAGGCCAAAGACGATTGGAACCATCAGCAGGACCCGCGTCAGGTAGTGCAAGAACATCGAGTTTCCTCGCTGTCCACCACTCCAATGCCGCCGACCGATGAGGACCATGCAAAAGTACAATCCGAAAAGTAGCATAAGCGTAAAGAACGCGATTGGCGCGATACTAACCACACCACGACCAAAATTGTCGAACTGCCCGCGAATACTGAAGACTGATACTGCGCGAGCCCAATCCTTGTTGGGGATGATCACGTCCGACCAGGACGCGAACACCAATGGAACGTTGAACAACGCTCCCAGGATGAAGCCCACTGTCAAATTGCTGGTGAGAAAGGAAGCGATCATGCCGATGGCCAGCATGGCCAAGCCGATGAACCAATACCCCAGGTAGTTGGCCACAAACAGCCCCGTGTCGATTCCTCCCTTGGACAGAAAGAGTAGCACGAGGAAAGTTGAGACCTGCGAAAACACCAGCGACACGCTATAAATCGCCGCGGCCGACAGATACTTTCCGGAAACGATATCAAAATCATCTGCTGGTAGCGTGAGCAACAATTCATCGGTACCCTGCCGCTTCTCTTCGGCCCAAATGCTCATCGTGATGGCCGGGATGAAGAACAGCATGATGACAGGCAAGATGTAGTTCAGTTGGTCCAGGTTGGCCAAATTCGAATTGAAGAAGTCATGTGGGAAGAAAGCTGCCAATGACGTAAGCAACACGAACAGGCACAAGAAGACATAGCCCGTCGGGTTGCTAAAGTAGCCCATGAAGTTGCGCTTCAGAACTGCGTAAGCCGCTCGCTTGCGTAACGCCAATAGACCGATGAACAGGAATGCGACCAAGCCTAAGATCAGGTCAATAACAATCAACTTGACCAGCGGAAACAGCAGATTGAGAAGTTCAGTTGTCATGGCTGCTAAGACTGCATTCGATGGAGGGTGAAACGACGGGTTGCCGAAACTGATTCGTGGGGAACAGCCAGCTCAGCATTCAAAGAGCAAAGGCATGTGTCCACCTGCAACGTCAAAAACTGGATTTCAAAATGCCGCTGCAGCTTTGGCCAGCGACATGCGATCGTACATGGAATCAAAAGCTAGACAGCGCCGGTCAGCTTGTGGAACGCATGATCCAAGTTGTTTTCAATGGCTTGCAATTCAGCCACGTCGCCGTCAAACACCTTGCGTCCTTCGTTGATCATGACCACGCGATCAGCCATGGCCTCAACTTCCTGCAAGATGTGCGTAGACAACAGAATGGTCTTGGTTTCACGGAGTTTGCGCATGGTCTTCCGTACTTCGCGAATCTGATTGGGATCCAGACCAGCAGTCGGTTCGTCCAAGATTAGCACATCGGGTTCATGCAACAAGGCTTGAGCCATACCGACGCGCTGTTTAAATCCTTTGGAAAGCTTGCTAGTCGGCTTATGGGCGACCGTTCTCAAGTCACACAAATCGATAACAGCTTCAATTCTCTGACGCTTGTAGTGCAGATCCATTCCTCGCGCTTCAGCGAAGAAATCCAACATGGCCACTGGAGTCATATCGGGATAGAGGGGACCGTTCTCTGGCAGATATCCCAAGTGACGCGATCCTGCGATCCGATCGTGAAACATGTCGTGGCCAGCGATCCTAGCTGAGCCTTCGCTGGGAGAGAGATAGCCGGTGAGCATCTTCATGGTCGTACTCTTGCCCGCTCCATTGGGTCCCAGGAAAGCCACCAATTCCCCCTCATTGACCTGGAAGGTGACATCACGGGCTGCGGCAAATGGTCCGTAGAATTTCGAAAGCCCAACCGCCTCGATCATCGGTTGACGAGCATCGAGCGAGCCTTGCGTCTCAGTATTTGCCATTGGCTAGAAATTCCTCCGAATTATCGAATAAGCAACAACACATATAGTTCTCTAAACGAACAACCGTGGCTAACGCCAAAGCGACTTATCATGCATGAAAAACTTCGGCGCGGATACTGACCCTTCAATTGAATACACTTTGTAAAATCGATTTCAGTCCGTTTAGCGACGCGAACTCCCCAGCATCGACAGCTAACGTCGGCGAAAGGTCAGGTAAGCAACTACTCGGAGCGACCTACAAATAACCCACAGAAAGTAACTGGAATATCTGCTATATCCGCCGATCGCTGTCGGCATCGCCACGTCAGAAAGACCCCAAAATCACTATCCGGAAAATCTATTTCAGATTTACGCAGGCGTCGACGCGGCGGTTCGCCCCGCTTTGCATAGGTTTTATCCGCCACCCATGGCCTTTCAAGAGGCCTTGAGGTTCAATTCAGCAGTTTGCAGACACGGCATCTTCGTAATATCCACGACCGCGCGCTAAAACGGCTTGCAGAAACACTTTACCAGCGATAAACTCCTGGGCTTGGCCCATTGGAACCAGGAGTGCTGATTGCTCCAGGAAATGTAACGTTAGGAGACGTTACTGCCACCAATTCACCTTGCTCTATCGTGACCTGTAATGACGCTGACGAAAAAAACTACAGTCGCTAAGCCCAATCAACTGCCCAAGAAGTGGTTCCATGTGGACGCTGATGATCAAATTCTGGGGCGCATGGCTAGCGACATTGCCATGATATTGATGGGCAAACATCGCCCGACCTACACGCCACATGTGGACACTGGAGACTTTGTCGTCGTAACGAATGCTGAAAAGGTTCGCATGACTGGCAGAAAGATGGAACGTCGCCATTACGCCTGGTACAACGGCTATACCGGTCAAAAGATGGAGAGTTACCAGGATCGCCAAGAGCGAAAGCCCGAAGACTTGGTGATCATGGCTGTTAAACGCATGCTGCCGAAAAACAAACTTGCGACTCAGATGCTCAGCAAGCTAAAAGTTTATGCTGGACCAGAGCATCCCCATCAAGCTCAGCAAGTGGAAACGATTGAAATTGGCAAAAAGATTGCCTCCTGAATTTTGTTCGGGATATGTCATTGCAAGAAGCGAGGTAGTTTGGATGGCTGCTCCGCGAGAAGTAGGCCGCGATGCGAATTCTGCTTCAGTTTCGTTACGATTCTTCTTTTAATTTGAATTGCCATGGTATTCGTCAAGAAAGACAAAATTAACGGTGACTCGCTCGGCACGGGACGTCGCAAGAGCTCGGTAGCTCGAGTTCGGCTCCGCCCAGGAACCGGTAAATTCACAATCAATGGGCGAGATCTCAAGGAGTTCTTCCCAACAGACCAACACCAACAGGCGGTTCTTCAAACGTTGGCTCGAGTTCAGCAGACCGATAGTGTCGACGTCGTTGTGCGCGTCGCTGGCGGTGGACTAACTGGCCAAGCCGGTGCCATCCGCATGGCTTTGGCTCGCGCTCTGTGCAGCCATAGCGAAGAAAATTTTCAGCCGTTACGCGATGACGGTTTTCTAACTCGCGATTCTCGAATGAAGGAACGCAAGAAGCCCGGTTTGCACGGTGCTCGACGCGGAACCCAGTTCAGCAAACGCTAATGGAACATGGGCCTTGCTCCTGCTTCCCTCGGCGATTTGCTGAGGGAAGACGATCTCCGAGGGGGTTTTACTGCCGCAAGGCACTGGGTTCCTGACTCGGTGGGCCGTAAGGCCCTGGGTTCCTGACTCGGTGGGCCGTAAGGCCCCGGTTTCTGGCTCGGTAGGCCGTAAGGCCCCGGTTTCTGGCTCGGTAGGCCAAGGTCCCGGGTTCTCACGGTGTGAATTGCGGACTGAAAGGCTGTAAGATCCAACATTTTGCCCCAAGGTGTTGAATTGTGTTGCCCCTTAGGGCCTGAATACTCTGCGCCCGGTCTGGCAATAATAACTGGTGCTGACTAGCGCCAAACCTCTCACCTGCGCGCATACACCCGGTCGGTGAACCATGCTGTATGATTTGCCCTGATCGATTCCTGGCAGCGGACAAGCAACGATTATGAATAGCCCGACGACCAACAGAGCGTCCGCCGAAGGCGTTGGATCGCCTTTCACTTCAAATTGGATTCAAGCGCTCACTCTGTCGGCAGCGAATCCATTCGCGAGGACCATTAGCCCACAGCTGCAATTGATTGATGCGCTCTACCGCAACGGGCCTGAGGACGCACGTCTAGAAGCTGCGCAAAAATTGTGGACTTACGGCCAATCCAACGGCTTGACTGCTTTGTTGACTTTATTGCCCACTCGCGGTGACGAGTGGATATTCAAATCTTCTGATATTTTCGTATATCGCCAGAACCAAGATAAGGATCTGAACGTTTCAGATCTCAGCTTCGAAAGTTGGGGGCAGATGATCGGACTTAGCCCATGTTCGGTCAACTTGATCGCAGAAGTCTACATCGGCGACTGGACGGGTTTTGTGCGTTCCGAAGCGATGCGACTGAGCAAGTCCCTTAACACAAATGCCGTCCCCAAAGGCAACACATTGCATTTGCCCTGTGCTGCCAAATGGTCTGACGACGCATGGAGTGTTCAGTTCGACCAGTTGGACTGGTTGGTCGCAAAATACGAGGGACCAGCACAAGTTAACCGTCCAAGCTTGCAGTCGATTGAGGACCATTTGTTTTGGGCGCTTGCTTCCGCTGACGAAAGAATTGTCGTTAAGGCAGCTGCGCCGGCAGCCATGGATGTGCGCGCACAAACCTGGCATGGCAGTGAACCTAGACTGGAACCGCTACATCAAAGATTCTCCCGCGAGTCAACAAGTTTGGCTCCCTGGATAAGCATGGTATGGAATTGCGTCTGGCCCACTGTCTATCGTGAACAAAACCTACTTAATGGTCGAGCTGACCTGGACCGTATACGGCAAGAAATGAAACAGTGCTTGGAGATCCAGCCCAAATTGACGCTATGGATGTTCACCTATGCGAAACTTATTTGTGTTGCGCAAGTTGGCAGCGGGCTGGGACTGTGCGCGGATTTTCAGGACTGAGGATCAAGAACCCTCTTCGAACTGGCGGCACTGTACTCATGAGAATCCTGGTCTTATTACTCAATGTTTCTCTCATGTTTCAAGCTTCCGTCGCGCTGGATGCGGTTGCGGCGAATCCAAACATAGTGCTGATTATGGCTGACGATGTCAGCTGGGAAGCATTTGGGTGTTACGGTGCGGAAGACTATCAAACGCCGAACCTCGATGCGATGGCAAGCGCCGGAATGCGCTTCAATCACTGCTATTCGACGCCCATTTGCACCACGTCGCGAGTGCAATTGATGACCGGTAAATACAATTTTCGAAACTACACACACTTTGGCTACTTGGCACCACAGGAAAAGACATTCGGAAATCTCTTGCAGGCTGCCGGATACAAGACAGTCGTAGCAGGCAAATGGCAATTGAACGGACTTTACAACAGCTTACCTCGGCATTTGGATTCGTCGCGGCCGTACGCAGCTGGCTTCGACGAGTTCTGCCTTTGGCAACTAACGAAAGGCAAAGCGCCAACCGATGGGGGCGGCGAGCGATTTTGGAGCCCTCCGCTGGAGAAAAACAGTCAATTTTTATCCGCTGAAGACAACTTGAATCTGTACGGTCCCGACATCTTGTGCGAGTTTCTTTGCGACTTCATGGAACGACACCGTAGCGAGCCATTCTTGGTCTACTATCCGATGTTATTGGTTCACGACCCCTTCGTACCGACACCGGACACGATAGGCGATGACGGGAAGGCGACGCGTGATCAGTCCGCAAATCTGCCAGCCAAGGATCGGGGCAAAGAGAATTTTGTGGCAATGGTCCAGTACATGGACAAAATAGTCGGCCGTCTTTTGGACAAAGTGGAACAACTTGGAATAGCTGACAATACCATCATCCTGTTCACTGCGGACAATGGTACCAACACATCCATAACTTCGCGTTGGAATGGTCGTGAGATACGTGGCGGTAAGGCTGGCTTGACCGATACCGGTACCCATGTTCCTCTGATCGCCTATTGGAAGGGTCACACCCCAGTCGGCACCGTCTGTGATGACTTAGTCGACTTTACAGACTTTTACCCGACAATAGCGGAGGCAGCAGGAATAGAATTGGCTGAAAGCGATCCCTTCGA
>JAGQPR010000300.1 GCA_020426625.1 Planctomycetales bacterium | reverse complement strand
CCGAGCTTCACGCATTCAAACTCACGCACATTCAATCGGCTTGTTGTTTTATGTGGGCCGCGACGCGTAAGTAGCCGGTATCGCGCATTGACCGTGGCCTATCACTAGGTAATTTGCCATTGGCGATTCAGCTAGAAATCTACCACGTTACTGAGTTGCCGTCGTTCATCTGGAACAAGCTAACCAGGGCTGCCGCAGGCAAATCTCTCGGTATGTGATGAACCGAACCGTCCGCCATCGCGGCGAGGAAAGATTCGTCGCTGCGTGTCCCCAATCCTGCTGCAGGATCGGCTGGATCGTATTGATAGTCTGCAGGTGAGGTCCAGGGAACAGCCAATTGTGGCGAGACTTCGACAAAGAAAAGTGTATTGCTCGTGCCGTCGACAACGCGGCCAATTCTAACCCCCTCCTCACCGCCGAGAATGGAACCTGGACCAGCTGGCGCCAAAAATCGTGTATGTCCCGCAGGAACCGTGCCAGGGGCAAAAAGCTTGATTGCGTGGCTGCTATAAACATCAGGCATCTTTTCCAATAGCGTCAGATTGTGCTCGCTGTCCCAAGGCTCATCCAGATGAAACTGCTGATAGAGCTGAACCCCCTCTTTGCCAAGAAACGGTAGCACATGCACACGCCAACTCAAGTTGCCGCGTCCTTCCTCGTTTCCAACTCGCCGCGCTGGTGGGAAGCACTTGAAAGCACTCTCATAGTTGTGCAGGGCCAGACCCAAACGCTTGAATCGGTCCATCATGACGCGTTGAAAAATTGGCTCGACCCACTGTTCCGAAAGACTGGCAAATAGGGTCGTTGACGCGTCCAACTCCTTCTTTCCCTTGAGAGTGATGACGATTTGGTCGCCTTTCACCTCCGGAATAATCAGGTCAGTCAGTGTGCTAGCCATTAGCTTGACAACCGAATATTTCCGTTCGGGCAACTGATCGATGGCTACCTGCAACAGCTGTGGGATTCGCTTGGCCATCGCCTCAGCAGACTCGTGATTCGTCGACTGCACAATCGCTTTGAATTCCATGCTTTCCAGATTGCCCCCCATCGCTAGCCACTGAAATCCCTCAGTGATCACCGAGCTTGGACCACCGCCAAAACTGGCGGGTAACTCGGGCATCAATTCCCGAAACGTTCTTATGGCATGAGGGGGAGGCGTAACGAGCAATTGCACGGGAAAATTCTCGATCGTGGCCAACGCATCCTGAATGCCAGCTCGTACTTCCGGTTCGATCGCGTTGCCGGCTGGGTTTGTTTCCTGCTGCTGCGTATAGCTAATGAAATTGGCGCCAACGCCAGGACCATGGAAACCATGGCTCTTAAGTTGTTCGGATAGCGAGTTCATCGCTGCTGTATCGCGCTTGGCAAAGTGCACTTTGAGCGGAAGTCGATTGGGGGACTGTGGAAGATCGATCGTCAAGACGACAGCTTCGCCCGCGGCTGCCTCACGGAGCCAAGCGATTCCCTCTTGTATGCGGACGGCTACCAATTCCGTGTCATCGCTATTTGCAGCTCGAGCTATGCAGGACACCAATTGTTCAGGTACGGATATTTGTTCTGGCAGGAGCCGTAAGACCACGGCTGTGGAGTTATGGACCAACTGATTCACATCGGTGGACGATTCTTGAGCGGGTTGAGCACCCAACAAGTTGCCAACTTGAAAGAACACAGTCAGCAGCGCGACGAATTTTAGCTTCCCTAATGAAGCATGCGCAGGAATGGTTACTAGTTGCAGTGCCATGGAAACAATACTCCAAGTTTTCGAACGTTGTGAAGGAATGAGCATCTATTCGCAGCAGAGGTCAACTACTCGGCCGTGCGCAGAATCAATCGATAACGCAAGTTGCTGTCCCTAGCTGATAGAACCGCGGTATCTCCGTTGAATTCATAGGCAATTGGAGCTCCCGTGAACGGATCAAGTGGGGCGGGTAGAACTAAATCTGCCAGAGTACGCGGTAGGTCACCGCCATGCGATGCTGCGTAGTCGCGAATAGCTTCGACCGTCTGTAGCATTGCCACTGTCAACTGCACGCGACTGTGCACATTTCTGACTGCGGCTATGGCTGGTAGAAACTCGGTGGTGGGAAGGCTGGCCAAACCCAAACGATCGGCCCGCTCTTTAAAGCGAGTATCCAGTTGGGAGAATTGTTCACTTTGATTGCATTGGGCGTGGGTTAAGTACCGCCATTTGAAGTGTTCGTCACGCTGCCGATCATAGAAACGAGCCATCGCGATGAAGACGACTTGTGCTGTCGGGTAACTCTCCACCAATTCAGGCTCCAATTGTAAGTCTTCAAGTAAGTACCTCTTGGCTCCAGGGTAAGCCGCAGCTACAAAGGCAACCATGTTTGCACGGTCGATACCAGGTGTGAAGCTGAAATCTAGGCCAGTGCCAAAATCAAGTCCTTGCATCTGAGGCGATAAGCGATCAATAAAATCTTGCCAGTATGCAGCAGGTTTGGGCGAGAGACCTACTTCGCGAAGTACCTTCAGCTGTTCGTATAGAAACTGACGCTCGTAGGAATAAGCTCGCTCAAGTGGGACTAGCGGAGACGGTAACGCTGCATATGCCCAATAGAGATTCGGAGCTTCTGTGTGCTGTGCAAGGTATAGTGCATCCACCCAGGCGATGCTCTCAATGGCAGCAGCTACCAAAGCAGAGATAATGAAGTCGTCATTGCCAAGGTGGTTTGCCATTGCAAACTGCTGCCCCAAAATGCTGATTGCATCTTCGATGCGACCCTCGGTAATCGCCAGCCGACAGCGAATACTCTGAGTGCGCGCCATTTGTCGGAACGACTGGATTTCAGGCAGCAAGTAACCGACAGGGTGTTCGACACTGCGAATATTTCGATCGAGCTGAAAATCTCGACAACGAGTCGCCTCTACGAGGAAGGGTGGTTGAAATGAAGTAAGCCGAAGGTATTCCTTGACTTCATCTCTTGGCAATTCCCCTGGAGGCGTGGTCAGCCAGACATGCGGAGCCACTTGATCGATATCGATGTTCAACTCTTCAGCTTTGGCTGCAGCCTTCTTGGACAACTCCAGCAGCGCCGCCTGGCTATTGCTTTGCTCAAAGAAACCCATCGCCTTAAGATAGAAAAGAGCGGCATTGCCATCGCGTCGATCGAAGTCGTCTGGAACAAGGCGGTACGCGAGTGCCGGTACTGGCTCTGCCCTGGGATGCAGCTCCAGTTGCATGGTAAGTGTGGTTACACCCGAGTGCTCCTCAAAGTCGCGAATCCAATCACCGTCGCGTTCCGGCTCAATCCCTAAGGCGAACCGACATGTCAGTGAAAACAGTAGCAATGGAGCTACGAAGACTCCAATGAATCTGAAACCTATGAACATTCTCATGAGTACTCCTTGATTACTGAACCTCATTCAATTCCTCGATCATCTGACTGCGCAGCTGATACCTGCTCATCTGCATTTCTTGACCGGGTGGGACTTGGATAATTCCAACACTCAACGCTTGGTTCTGGAGTTGCTGATTACTCGGTCGCGAAGGGAGTGTTTTGGAGTTTGACTGGTGTAACACCAACTTTCGCCATCGTTGAGAATCGTTTAGGATCGCATCCAAATCGACAACTGCTGTTGGCAGTGCGTTGAACTGACTTGGCAAGTCATGTTCCTGTCCATGCCCTTGGGGATAGGCAGGCGAGCTTGGCTCCGTATGCCCATCAATGGCATCCGCTACCAAAGTGATTGTGCGAGTCGCTTCGAGCGTCGGTGCCGTTAGCCAGACAATTAATACGGCGGCAGCTGCCCCAACTATCGCGCCGCTCAGCCATGTTGCCGCCAACAGCGGCTTGGCGTATCTTCCCCGCAGCAGCACAGGTTGCTCGTGCCCAAGCGCAGCGCGACGTTGAACTGCCTGCAATTCAAGCTGTAGTTCCTCAAAGCGGAAGGCTGGCGATCGTGGAGCGGCTTGCCGCAGCCAGCTTTCCAGCCTCTCCTGGTCTGCGGACAGAGGTTCGGAATCATGGTCGGCACCCCGGTCAGAATCATCGAATGAATATTGAGCGGAATCATCCATTTGCTGGTCTCGTGATGTGCATTAACGGCCGACTTCATCGCTGAACGCCTCTTCGAGCTTGGCTAAGGCCCTGCGATAGGTACGGTGAGCCGTACTAACCGAGCAGCCGACCAATTCCGCGATCGCCTCGAAAGACAGGTCGCCCCAAATACGGGCTACCAATACTTCTCGCTCAACGAGCTTGAGTTCACTAAGTTGCTTTTCCAGCTCACACGTGTCTATTGGGATTGGACTCGGTAACTGAAACCATGACTCTCGTTCTTGACTTACACGACGATGGTGTTTTTCTCGGCGACCCTCCGAGCGGGCAATGTTTATCGCTTGAAATTTTACTGCCCGAAACAGCCAGGAAACCGGCTCATCAGGCTCTGGGATCTGATGAGCCAGGGCGATGAAGGCTTCTTGGACAGCGTCGTCGGGTAACGTACACCATTGGCGCGCGAACAGAATTAATCTTGCTCCGTGAGCATCGAATAGTTCGCGTAACCGATCGCTATCGATGATATTCACGGTGAGATGGTTCGGCTCCAGCGTCAGCAGACTCGGTTCTTCTATCTAGTTGTCACCGCTCGTTCGCTGATTTTCCGGTCGGCCGCGATTTTTTCTATGTTTCTCGCTGAAAGCTGAAAGCCACTCGGCGTTTGCGCAGCGGGCACGCTGAGTTGAAGGCTGCCAAGACAGCAGGTGCCGGATGGCTCCTGGAAAAGTGGCTCCAGCCGAACATTGGATTCCGCTCGGCAAGCGGAACCTCTACTCGATGATGCGCCGCAGAATAATGCAATCATCTGTATTCAGATCCTGCCCCTCCTGATAGCCGACGGGGATGGACCTGTCGATCAAATAGAATCCTCGATGTCGCATGACGGTCCCTTGGTCTTCGCCGTATTCGCGTCCAAGCCCTGCCGAAGGATTGAATTCAAAGAAACCAATCGTAACGCGAACAGCAAAGACGTTGGAACGCGTGGTCGTCAGGTTTTCCAAACGAGAAAACGGTAAGTAATCCGTAAAGGCTCGCTTGATTGCCTGCGGTGGCGGCTGAAACAATGTCACACTGTCAGAGGGTTTGAAAAATGTGACGGAGGAACCAGGGAATCCCCGCGCCGCGCCGGTAACTTGTTCGGGAGCGCTGCGCATGATAGTGGATTGTACCGGGTTGATCCTCGCATCGGTGTCTAACACACCGACGCCGGTATACCGAGGCGCCAGCGGATCGCCAGACTCTACTGGCTCTCGCGTTTGCGGCACAGCACCGGCCCCGAACGTCGACTTGAACACTCCAGCGAATTGCGTTGGATAATTCTGACTCAAACGCGGATTTGGGGACGACAGGAACGACGGATGTGGGGTGGCTGGCGCTACCGGATACCCACGTCGGCTATTCTGGAACTGCACGAAGTCAAGTGCCAGTTGTCCGTTGGTGTTAGCCATCAGCGCATTGTAGGCCAGTTCCTGGTTCACTGTGTTTAGGTTGATCCGGCCTGGCTCGGTGAAATTGGATACAAAGTTATACGGCGCTCGCAACGAAAAGAATTGCTGCGAAATGGCGTCTCGCATGACCTGTGGCAGCGACGCATTGCTGGCTACGTCAACCGCTGCAGGTGGAATATAGTCATCGGTGTCCAACCACGGAGACGGAGTGCTCATCAACTCAAACAACGTCGCGGGTGACATGGCCCGCCGAGCTTCCGGTACCGCTACAGACGTTGGATCCGCCATCTCCTGGAAGAAATTCAGCAGATGTCCAAAATGATGCGGCGTAATCGGATCGCGATAGACTGTGCTGGCCGTAGTCGGAATGGAAAACTCCTGCATCAACTGGCCAATCGAAGAGGACGGGACCAGCGCAGCTTCGTAGGCGTTTACGAAGGGCCGATTTGCCCAGAAAACCGAAGAGATGCCCTGCGGAGCGCAAACAAAAGGCCCCGGCAAAGCACTCCCATTCATCCGATCATAGGTGTAGCTGGAATTGGTATATCCCAGAGTCATGTGATTCATCGTATTGGCAGTGCCGGTCGCGGGTGTGGGCGGTTCGGTCGCCAGCACTTCCGTAAAATTCGTACCACTAATGCTGCCTGCAGGTGTGAACTTGGTAGGTTCGTCGGATGCATATGAGAGAAAAGTTCGCCCTCGCTGCGCTATGTTGAAACCAGCGGAGCTGGCTGGCGCACCGTTTTTGGTTCGCGTTCCGAACATATAAGAGCTAGGCATTACACCTGAGTCTTCCTCACCCGAAAACACAGTCAAGTCAATCGAATGCCAGTCGACAGTGATGTAGGGGTTGTAGATCGCGTGGAAGGGTCGTTCCGGATCCGCCAAACGCTGCAGAAAGGCCGTACACCAGTTCAGTTGAGTGCCTGGTACGGGAATTCCCAAATCGGTATCCAAGCCTGCTTGCCAGTTTCGCAGGTTGGGATCATCTGGGTCGGTTGGGTCCACACCGAGCGGATAGCGATTGACGTCGCCAGAGTCAAATGGGGACCCCGGAGAGGTACCGACTGGGGAATTAAAATCGTCGTAACCGTCGATGACAAAGTCCGCGTATCCAAGTGCCCCATTCACCGGGTCGGCGTCCGTATTGTCGGAATTGATGACAGATGTTGGCTCTGGATAGTATTGATCTACGTGCGGCGCAGAAACGTTCACGCCCACGAATCCTTCCGGGTACACGGTCGTGTCAATTCCACCAGCGGTCGTGTCGTTGTCCTGGATACCTGCCACCATGGTCACGCAGTCTCGCAATTGGTACTGCGGAACCCTGGTGCCATCGTGTAGATAAACGGTAGCCCAATTGGAATTTACGATTGGAGGCGTATTGGGTTGCCCGCCGCCATCCCCCAAGACGATGCGATGGTTATTCGGCCGGCGCTCGTGCAGGTCTGCTGTAGGGATTGGGCTAGGTTCCTGTTTGGAGCCAAAGTACGTTATCCCCCGTGGACCAACGACCAAGTATTGCCCGCCCTGGACCAGCAGGTTCGTCCCGATATTGAAAAACACTCGTCCCCGGCGTTCGATCGCTGGGACTTGAAGATCTGCCATCGTGTCGGCGATGTTGCGACGCTGAGCCGCATTGGCGCCGGTTGCGAACAGAATGACCCTGTCGATTTCCATCGCGTCTGGAGCTGGCGCCAGCGGTGTTGCCTGATTCCAGGCCAGTCCATTTTGTAGATAGTTTGAGGAAAGCTGATAGGTAAAATTGTGTCGATTGGCAACGTCCGTCACTCGTGCCAACGGAGTTTCCATGACTTCAGTTGCCTTGCCATGAGGTTTGGAAATTGCAATACGCCAAACTGGGCTGGGCAGATTGGGAACGTCCGTAAAAGGATTGACCCCGCTGAGCGCGCTTACGTTCAACGCCCCCACACCGGCCGCCGTGGCTGCATAAAGACTGCCTCCGACGCCCGGAACACGCGGATCGCTTGTTAGCCCAGTTGTTCTTGGATTGAACAACTCGAGAAACAACGAAGCTTCCGGAGTACGATACTGGTCCAAGTCCATGCCATTGTCCTGATTGGCCTGCAGTGTGCCGCCGTCCGCTTCCAAGTCTTTGGCGCGAACATCGTGCGTCGCCAGCGATTCAGTCAATAACAGCTCGGGTTGTTCCATGCCCCAAACGACGGTAGCGGCACTAGTGCCGGTGGCCAAGCGAGGGTTCCAGAAGTCTTCGCTTGGGTTCCCACGATTAAAGGGATCAGGATCGTAGGGAAATCGAGTGTTGACATGGTCGGCATCACGAAAATCAACTGCATTCACAGCCCACTGCGCCAATAAACGAGCGCGATCAAGACCCTCCACTGGACCCGGTCTGCCCGATGGATACAGTTTTTCAGGCAGTATCAACATGGCCAGGCAATACAGATGTCTGGCGTACAATTGCCTTGAAGCAGCGCCCCCGTATGCTGCCTGAATCCCCGCTGGCTCTAAAGAAAGTTGCGGGTCGATTCCGGGAATACCCCAGGTGTAGTCTGCTGCTATGGCAGAATTTTGTTCAACTGGCGGACCTGAACCATCGGCGGGAACTTGGATTCGTCGTGCGGATTCCGCATTAAGTCGAGAGATCTCGTCTGGATCGTCGATCTGGCCATCGCCATCGTTGTCCTTGCCATTGCCGAAAGGGCGATTTAAGTCCATGGGCTGGGCGCGGTGAAACTCGAGCGGAAACAATTCATTGAACGCGAGATTGTAATTCCCTGCCACAAAGGCATTATTGTTCGCACCGCTTGTCGGAATCAGCATTCGCCGAGCAGCGATCGATTGCACCAGATCACGCAGGCTGCTACCGATTGCATTATTTGAATTCGGATGCGCCAATGCAGGATGTCTCAAGTGCGACGTGCGTGGTGCAACAACTTGTGTTCCCAACCCGGAAAGTCGCGAGTTTGGACTAAACCAGTTCCCTGTCGAGGGACTGATCGCCAAATCATTCGACATGGCTGATCGATCCCAATCGGCGCGTCGGTAGAGCTTTTCCCAATCGCTGAGGGTAAACGGTGAATCACCGCGAGCACCATCACGCCAACGAGCCTCGTAAGGATCTTTGGTCGCTTGATCGTAAACGGGGTCAAATAGTGCCCCTGCGGTAGGTTGATAGCTGTTGTTCAGCAGAGGGTTGCCAAAGTGATCGAAACCAAGTGCTAACATACCTCGCACGGCCATCGGTAGGCCGGGCAAGAAACCATGCCGAAACACTGTGTTGCGTTCACGTTCGGCCAACTCGCTGCGAGCATACTGAATAGCATTGGGTGGAGAACCTGCCGTTCTCAATCCCTCGCCGGGATAACCATCTACACCGTAGCGATTGAGCAGAAACTGGCGATACTCAGCCGGATTGGCGAATGCCGCTTGCATCGAAATCTCAGCTGGACCGTAGCCGAACCCCTGTGACAGCGTCGTGCCCGCAACTTGAAACCAATTTGAGGTTGGCGCCGAGTACGGCTGGCCAGCGGCCAGCGTTTGGTTCAGGTTACCTACCGCATTGATATCCAGTTTGCCATCCATGTCCTCGATGTAGTAACTCACCAGGGCTTTCAGCAGCTTTCCTTCCCGCGACGTGATGATGGGCAAATTTGGGTCAATCCAAATACTGTCCATGACGCCATCCGCGTTGTTGTCCACATCCCACTCACCACGTGTTAGCCACTGAACCCAGCGAATGAATTCTACCGCTCCGTTGCTGGCCCAATTATTGTCGTAGACGATATCCAGCTGGGGCGTGCGGTCGGCAAGCGCACTGCTGCGATTGCCGCCTGTAAAATTGAAATTGCTGACCAAAGTGGCATTGCTCGTAATGACGCGATACGAGAGTGGCCGCAACACCGCCGCCGAGATCGCATTCATCGTTTGGATCAATTCCGCTTCGGTGAATTGAGTGGGATCCTTCCAGTTGGCCAAGTAATTCACCAAGGCCGCGCGATGAAAGCTGGGAATAATATCATCACTGGTTAGAACGCTTCCACTGACAGGCTGGTGTGTGTAGCTGAGCGCCATGTTCGCGTAATCGGCAGCGTCCCAATCCTCGTCGGCATCTCCGCTTACCGCAGGTACACCTACAAAATTTGGCTGAAACGCCATAGGAGCCGACGTTGTCGAGCTCATTTCCGTGCCACCATTCTCCTGGATTCCCCAACCGAAAGAATTGTACGGCGCATCGTTCAGCAACAACCGCGAACCAACGCCAAACGGACTGCCAGCTGGATTGCCGTAGCAAAAACTCAAGCCCTGCAATCCTGGCGTCGACGAAGGAAAGTTGGCCCACTCGGACAAGCTCTTTGTCGTCGCATTATGCGTTAGCAATTCGTCGGCCAAATCTCCGAGATCGACTAAGATTGAAAAACACTGCTGCGTGGCAGCCGAGGGATTTGAATTGCGAGTGTCACCGATGTAGCGCACGACTCGGGCGGACTTCAGTGTCAAAGGTCCGTCCAGGAAGGTAACGACTCGTCCGACCCACACGTCATTCTCACGCGGCAAGAGCTCATTCACCGGCGTCGCGGGGTTATCGTCGGGGGATTCATTGTCCAGGCCGATAGACAGATTGATTGCGTGAGAAGCGTTAACGATCGGCAGACGCAGAAATCTGCCTGCCAGCAGCAGCGGGCGTTCAACATGGGCGCCGGAAAGTTCAGGGTAGGTGGCTGTCGGAATGGGAAAGGTCGCCGGACTGGCGCTGGTTCCAAAAGCATTGCGGCGAACGCGCAATAGCAGGGGGGCCCGACTTGAACCATACAAATCACCCAGTAAGTCGTGTCGTGACAAGACGCTACTGCGGTCAGTGGTACCTCGC
>JAGQPR010000002.1 GCA_020426625.1 Planctomycetales bacterium | reverse complement strand
ACCGCGTGCTAGCGCACAGCGGCTAATTTTGCGGAAGGATTATGTGGAACTGAATTTCCAATTCTTGACACTAGTGCTCTGTCAAGACTAAGAACATTAAGAAGTGGCGCAAGCATCTTGCTTGCCATGAGCATCGTCACCTGGAATTGACAAGCTGGAAGCCTTATCCCACTTAGACACTGCACCCTAAATCTTAATGTTGACAGAGCACTAGCCCGTTAGCCACGGTTGCTCAAGAATCGGTGAACTTGTGTTGGTGCTTAGCTTAGCTCAAGAGAGCTTGGAGATCGTCAGCGGTTAGGTCGCTAATCAAACTCTTTTCTTGGCAAATGATCGCGTCCGCCAGTTCTCGCTTGGCGGCTTGCAGTTGAATGATCTTTTCTTCGACGGTACCCGCGCAAATCATGCGGTAGGCAATCACCGGTTTCGTCTGGCCCAAGCGATGGGCGCGATCGATGGCTTGCGCTTCCACGGCGGGATTCCACCATGGATCCAAGATGAATACATAATCAGCTGCAGTGAGATTCAGACCATTGCCGCCAGCTTTTAGGCTGATCAAAAAAAGTTTACAAGCTTCGTCGTCTTGAAAGCGCTGAACACACTTGGCACGATTGGTAGTCTTACCATCCAAGTATTCATACTGCCAAGAACGTTCGTCGATGTCCCGCCGCAGTAATCCCAAGAGCTTGGTGAATTGCGAGAATATCAGTACTTTGTGGCCCTCGTTGACTAGCTCACCGAGTTGTTCCAGCAGCGAGTCCAGTTTCGCACCCCGGATACCACACTCGGGTTTGACTAGCCGCGGGTCGCAAGCGACCTGACGCATCCGCAAGAGAGCCTCCAAAACATGTATTTTGGATTTCTTCAGCCCCAACTCTTTAACCTTATTGCTCAGGTGCAATCGATAGTGCTCTCGAAGTTGTTCGTACAGTTTTCGTTGGCGTCCATTCATCTTGCAAGAGAGCGTTTGTTCGACCTTGTCAGGTAGCTCCGCGAGGACTTGCTGTTTGGTTCGGCGCAGAATAAATGGTCGTAGCGCACGACCGACTTGTTCTACGGCCTGGCGTTCGCTATCGCTTTCCATGTAGGCTGTCGCTGCTTTGTGGGCTGAGCCTTTGGACTTGGCCAGCATGCTGGGATTGAGGAAGTCGAAGATCGACCAGAGATCTCCCAAGTGGTTCTCAACAGGTGTCCCCGTCATCGCTAGACGATGGTCGCCTTGCAACAAACGCGATGCCTTGGCGGCTTGGCTATCGGGATTCTTGATTGCCTGGGCCTCGTCGAGAATGAGATAATCGAACTTTATCTCTCGCAGAAAGGCAATGTCATTGCGAATCGTGCCATAGGTTGTCAACAATAGGTCCGGATCTGAATCTCGGTTGTCCCAGAGTTGGCGGCGGTCGAGCCCGGTGTAGTTCATGACTTTCAACGCAGGCACAAACTTGGCAGCCTCGTCCATCCAATTGAATATGAGACTCTTGGGAACGACGACCATGGACATCGGTTGCTTGGGATTCGATTTGGAGCCACGTTGTGTGCGACGTCTGTCCAGCATGGCCAACACTTGGATCGTCTTCCCTAAACCCATGTCATCGGCTAGGCAGCCACCAAAACCAAATTCTCGCAGGAAGTTGAACCAACCCAGGCCAAGCTTCTGATACTCTCGCAAGTCACCACTAAACGTGCGGGGCGGCTCGGCTGGCCGAACACCGGTAAAACTTCTCAGTTTGGTGCAGAAACGGTTGAAGTTTCGATCGCGAACTACATCTTTGTGCTCTTCGAGCATCGCATCAAGAATCAATCCCTGAGATTTCTTAAAGCGAATAGCACCATCCATTTCTTCGCCGCGTGAATGTAGATCGACGAAACGCTTTAACCAGTCTTCGGGCAACATGCCGCAAGTTCCGTCATCTAGTCGCACAAATCGCTCACCAGCTTTCAGAGCCTTCAGCAACTCGGGCAGTGATGCCTGGGAGCCGTCGAATTCCGCATTTGCCTGCAAATCGAACCAGTCTAAACCACTGGTCACACTGATGTTGAAATTGCTGGCGATTTTGATAGCGGCTCCATTGGCTACCACTTCCCATCCGGCATCGCGCAGCTGTGAAACGACTTGCAAAAATCGATCAGGTTTGAGTTGCAATTCCCTGGCGAAATCCCGATTGTGCCCAACTACAAAATCGTCGGCAGGCAAGGACTGAAGCCACTGCTCTTCGTGAGACAAGTTACGTTTATATATTTGCGAGGAGCCGCGATCGAACCACCAGCGTCGCGACGAGTCCATCTCAATGGCCTTCTCAGCGTAGATAGCCTGAAAAGAAGCTGCGAATCCAGTTCCCTTGTATTCGGCTTGGGAAAGTTGGCATCTAGCTTGCGGAATGCAAGTTTGAGAACCGACGCCCAGCGCAGGTGCAATTTGTAGTTCGATATGTGAAAAGTTCTCATTCAGATATTCAAGCAAAGAGGGCAAACTCCGCTTCTGGACAGAGATCTTTTTGGTCTGTTGCCAGGAAACTAGCAGCGGGATATGCGAAGGCTCAACTCGAACCAGTTTCGTACAAATCGTTGCTTCCGATTCTGCAAGCTCGCCTAAACTGAGATTAGCGAGTGGCGACTGTATAGACGCTTCTGTTGAAGCGCATTCTTCAGCGCCTTCTTGGTCAAGAGCGGAGTCTGTGCTACTTTCCCCCTGAACTAGAGCGCATCCCAATGCGTTGCTCCACATGACCGAATCGAGACCAATCACATCTCCACCTCGATGCAGCGCAACGGAGAGCACTGCATTGGAGTTCTTTTCTTCGTCCGGATTAAGTTCAAACACCAGCAGCCAAGGTGCCCCCAGGTCAACTAGTTGTACAGGTTGAGCGTCTTCGAAATGTTGTTGTGAATCGCCCAGTTTCCACGCCAGGCGTTTGGTTTCCGCCAAGGCATGTAGGGTTTCCTCCAAGATCGCCGGGTTGATCTGGAACAACCGGGTAGCCGCTTCGCTGCGAAAACTATAATGGTACGAGCGGGATCGATACTCTTGAACTGGCTCAAGCAGTGATACGGCTCGTCGGTCTTCGGGTAGCGTGATGGTGTCTTGCTTTTGGGGGTCGATTTGTACAGCCACTGGCCGTCCCCATGAGCCGTCTGCCTTGCGGGTACTGCGCATGAGAACGAGCGAAAATTGATCCGAGTTGCCCATGATCGAGAAGACAAACCAGTGCTTTTCTTCGGTCAACGCGCCCGGCAGGACAGAGAGCGATGGCACCTTTTTCTGCCCTGCAAATCGGTTGCCCTGCATCCGCTGAAGCTGGTGCTTCCAAAGCGGCTGCGACGAAGTAACCTTGGCTGCTTTGCGGATGCTAGGGCTCTTAGCACGGGCCACATGTCTTTTGTTACTAGAGTTTCGAGTTGCGGCTTTTTTTGAAGGGCTCGATGCCTGGCGTGTCTGCCTGGGATGGCCTATGGTCACTTCGCCGGGCTCGATTTCATAGAAACTGAGCTCTGTAACCGGTAGCGCGAGATCGACGGTTGCATCCAGCTTCTTGATCGTGGCCCAAAGATGCTTGCAATTGAATCCATCAGCAAACCGAGGGCAGCCGCAGTAGACGCCCAGTCCTCCCGCAGCGATATCTTGCAGGTCTATCTCCACCAAGTACGATTCACCGAATGACCCACTGGCATTAGCGCGCACGCCCTTGTGGCCAATATCGAGAAACCGAATTCTATCTCCAAACCGCGATTCTTCGCCCCGCGCGCGATCGCCGCTGGAGAATTCTGCTCGGCACGCTTGTGGAAACTGCATTTCTGGCCTCCATGCTCGTAGACAACCCCTTCTTCATGAATGCCACATTATGTCCCGACGCGAGAATTCCGCAAAGGCGAATATCCACAGGTTATACAGGTCGCGTCCAGCTCTGATGCTTTGGCAAAGCAGGCATAGTTGCGTAAGCCTCATTCTTTACCGAGCAAAGAATACATATCGGTCGATACGTTTCGCTTCAACATTTTCGACATTTTGCTTTTAAGCAGCGCATCCAGCTGGCCGTATATTCCGGCCGACCAGAACACCTGGTGAGTTTAGGTACCTGGAAGACGTGGAGGATGTTCGGCTCGACGCAACAGCCGCTGCAACGCCGATTCGAGTCCGTTGATGGCTCGAAAAACCGTGCGCTCGGTTACGTCCAGTTTTCGAGCAATATCCACTTTGGTGTTGCCCTCGAGATAACAGCGAGTAATTTGCTGGTCCAGCTCGCTTTGTTCGCGAGCGACGACATCAAGCATTTCCGCCAACTCAAGCTGGCAATGTTCTATTTCTGGTTCGGACAAGACTTCGTGATCTAATCGATCCGGTCGCCGTTTCTTGGACCGATTGATGATCTTGCGAATGGTAACTGTCACAAGCAGCGCCCACAGGCGGCGGCCACTCTCAAGCTGAAATTTTCCAATGGGGATTCCGAGCATCACACTCTTCATGGCCGATTGCGCGATGTCGCTCGGCGCGTCAAAGCTACGGAGGTTCAACGACATCTTGGTCGCCGCCCACCTGACCAAGCGATTGTAGTAGCGGTTGAACAATTCGGCGGAAGCCAATTCATCGCCGTTGCGGATTCTTTCCAGCAATTGGCTGTCGGAGGGCTGATTGTTATCCGCTTTGCTTGACATGCGCGTTCCTCAATAAACTTCAGAAAATCTCCCAAAAAGCGCTTCCGACCTTGGCAACTCTGGTTGCTTATCTAATCGAACGCTGCATCCGCCGTGCAATTGTGGCTTTGTCGCGACGATTCTCGCTTGAAGCGATCGAATCTGCGGACTCGCGCTGGCAACGTTTTACGGCCGAATGGGAATAGCTCAGAGTATATTCGTGGATCTATTGGGTGTAAAATGTCAAGCGGTTTGTACCGTTTGCGGCTGGGAATCTGATGACACGCCACACATTTTTCGTCGAAAAAACGACGACTCGTCGGCCTGTGACAGGTTTGCGACGCGACGCGCTGACATTTGAGCAGCTTGAGGGCCGCCACCTGTTCGCCTTAGACCTAGGCAACATCGCAGTATCTGTCCAGCATCAAACCATCGACGAAGCTGGCATGGTTCAACAGTCAGCGGTCGCCAATGCAACCGTCGAATTGTTTCGTGACGATGGAGACGGCGTTTTCGATCCAGCGGAAGAAGGCCAAGGTGATGAATGGTTAACATCGGATTCTAGTGATCAGCTGGGGAAGATAGTCTTTTCCGCGCTGGACGAAGGAGTGTATTGGCTCAGGCAACTGAAACAGTCAATCGGCCCACTGGAACTCGACGAGCGAGTTTCAGACGCAATCATTGTCTCGGCGACCAAGCAGATAGTCGACAGCTTCGATCAAGGTGACGTGTCGCTCACAGGCGTAACCGAAAGTGCGTTTCGCTCACTGCAAATCAGCAAAGTGTTGGGAGGCGAGCGTGATGTTTCCCTTACGGTCGATGATTTACAAACCATTGCAAGCCTCCAAGTTTCCCAAGAATCGGGACTGATGTTTGGTGCGGAACCGGCCAGATTTGTTAATTGGCGCGCTATTTGGGATGGCCAAGGAGGCGAATACCTGGCAGTCGATCAAAGCGGCTTGGGAGGCGTTGATCTCCGCGCTGGCGACGCAAGGGGATTTCGCGTTGAGCTACCGGAACTGTCGCGAGAAATCTTTGTTCGAATGAAGGTCCATGCAATTGACGGAACGGTGTATCGCGCTCAGCAGCTTGTGTCGCCCGGAGGCAATTCAGACTTGCTGTTTGACTTCGACTCGTTTCGCTCTGTTGCAAATGAAGGATTGATACAAATACCTGAATCAGTGATTGCCAACGCTGGTGCGGTGGAGCTGGAGATACTGCCCAGCCTGCCAGCAGACCTGAGCCCAGTAGCGTCTCTTTCGGGCGCGATCACCAAAGTAGACACGATAGGTAGAATTGAAATCGACACAGAATTCGTCAATTCCGTGCCAATTTCAGACCTCAGCGTTCGGGTCGATGGACCGATCGATCACGTTGTTGGTTCGACAGCCCATTACGAAATCACAGTAAGCAACGCTGGCCCCAACAACGTCGAACAAGCCGTGGTTCATTGGAGTCTGCCAACTGGTTTCTATGCAGATCTGAATGATTCAACCCTGGCAGGCGATGAATGGCAAGTCGGTCCTCTGCAGGTAGGTCAAGAAAGGACCCTACTACTGCCGTTGAGATCGGATCGCTCACTTTTGCTATCGCAGTCGCCACCCACGTTTGAGACCTTCGACGTTTCTATCAACTCCGATCTACCCGATCCTGTCGATTACAACAACTCGTCGGTGCAAGCGCTCTACTTGCAATGGGCTGATCTGTCGCTTGAGCTGAGTGCCAGCGATTTGACTCCGCGAGTTGGAGATTCATTGGAATTCGAGTTATCGCTAACCAATCACGGTATCAGCAACGTAAGCGATGTGCAGATCAAGGTGGAGCTGCCTGCCGGTCTGGAACTCGAAGAATGGGATGGAGCCTTGCAGGGGCAGCAACTGACTCTGTCTGCTAGTTCAGCCATGTTCAACGATCCACCTACTATATTTCGGTTCCAGGCAAGAGTCATATCAATTCTTGAAATGTCGGTCACAGCTGAAATCGTCGATGCCGATCGATTGGACCCCGATTCAATTTTTAACAACGGATCGCCAGCTGAAGATGATTGGGATAGCGTAAATGTGACCCCGCGATATGCAAACTTGGCTTTGGCAATTGATGCTCTCGAAAGCAAAGTTGATATCCAGTCGGACTTGTCGCTTTCGGTCATCGTTGAAAACACAGGTTGGTTCCCAATGCAGGACGTGCAAGTTCAGCTCGATCTTCCTGCGGGCATGACAGTCCTAACTGCACCCGCGGAGTATGACCAGGCAACGCGAGTATGGACAATTGACAGGTTGGGTGTCATGCCAACAGACCGTTCGCTGACGCTTCCATTGACAATTGGAACCGACGCTACACTGGTCACGTCGACCGTCACTGGGGAAGTGGGAATCGTGGCAACTTTGTTGTCTGGTGATGACTTTGAATCCGACAATCGTGCTGAAACGCGAATCCAACCGCGTTGGGCAGATCTTTCGGTGGAAGTATCTACAAACCGCCCCCGGCCCATGAGTCACGAAAAGGTGCAATTCTCTATCGTGACTCGCAACGATGGGAATTCACAGGTAAACGACATTGTTCTGCGAGCATCGTTGATTGATATTGCTACCGACGTCGCGCTGATCGTTAAGGACTATCCTATTCCGCAGTTAGCCGTCGGCAAATCAGAATCTTTGGTGTGGGAGATTGTCGTTGAGGATGCCGCAGACAAACAAGTTGTCGTCGAATTGATTCAAGCCAACTTGTTTGACCCAGATTCCACAGTTGGAAACCATTCAACAATCGAGGATGATCAAAGTAGCTTGCTGTTAGATCCGCTGGTGGCAGATCTTTCGCTCGTCGGCGCTGTTTCCGAAGACAGACCCAGTGTCGGCGATGAAGTCACGTTTACTATTGAAGTTTTGAATTCCGGTCCTGACCCGGCCGATAGCGTCTTGGTCGAATTTCCTCTTCCAATGCATGAATACCAATTTCTCACCTCAATTGCCACTAATGGCGTTTACGATTTTACGACAGGCTTGTGGACGGTGCCTGCTGATACTGCACGTCAGCAATTGGAGATTGTAGCTCGCGTGCTTTCGCCACGCGCAACGACCTTGGTAGCAGAGATCACGTCCTCAACTTCTTTCGATCCAGATTCGGTCCCTGGCGACCAGCAGGCGGAGGACGATCGCGCCGAAATTTTGGTACAGCCACGTTGGGCTGATCTCGTTGTTGATCTAGTTGGTCCTGCGAGTCTCACTTGCTCAGAAACAAACGTGGGCTTTCAAGTTTTGCTTGAAAACCAAGGATTCGTCGAGGCACAGAATGTCACGGTGCGAATTGATCTACCTGAGGGATACGGTCAATTTGTGTCGGTACAGTCTCTTGGCTTCACACGCGTGTTGGGGGATACCATCTGGATTGAATTGGACGCGCTAAAACCGGACGTGACGTCCTCGTGGCTTGCAACCATAGAAATCATTCTGCAAGGCGACCTGGAATCTCCCTTTAGCGTTACAGCGCTAGTCACCTCGACAACTTTCGAATTGGATGCCGGCAACAACAGTGCAGAATTAGTGGTTAGAGTCCAAACCTTGGGTAGTATCGAAGGTTATGTTTGGCATGACCAGAATGCTGACAACGTGAGGGATGATGACGAGGCAGGCGTGGTAGGCGCCGTGGTCTTCCTGGACATGAACGCTAACGGCATCTGGGACGAAGGTGAACCCCTGCGAATTACTCTGGACAATGATCCGACAACGCAAAGTAACCTAGGTTCCGGCAGTTTCCGCTTTGACAACATCAAAGAAGGAAGATACCTCATCGTCGTACAAGCGGATGCGCACTTGGGTGTGCCAGCCAAAGTTCAAAGCAATGTTATTCAGGTAACATGCGGAGCCGTGTCACGACTGGAAATCGCAGTTGCTTTCTTTGGAATCGTGAATTTCTATACCGCAGCCGATGAGCCGGAACGCGCGATAGATGCCGATGACGTGCCACGTCGTCATGAACCCCTGGCCCAAGCGGTTCCCGTTTGGCGACCGTTACCTATTGTCATTGGTGCAGGTGCCATCCAGCGCCCTACATCAACCGACCCCATGGAAGCGATTCCTCCCCAGCTTCAGGTGTCGCAACCGATGATTCGACTTGCACCGCCAGTTGCCGATATCGATGCGTTGTTCCTGGACGATATGCTTGGTCCAGGTATGGCCGCCTTTGATCCAGGCGAACAATTGCGCCATGAGATCGAAGCACCGCCAACGGTTGAGGATCTGATTCCACCGTCGTCAAAGACACCCGCATCGCCGTCGCCTGTCGAACCCGAATCTGCCTCAAATTGGCCCTGGTTTATCGTAGTTGTGCTGGGAATTATTCTGACCTTCGGTTCGTTGATGGCGTTGGTTTTCCGTCGCCGAAAAGCGTCGCAGAAATCGGGCCTGCGTAGTCCCTGGCAGATTCCAACGGACTCAGATACACGCTTGTCTTTTGACGACACTACCGCTCCTCTATCTGCGCCAGTCGATCTTGACCGCTCGTCCGCAGCGCACAATTGAAAATGGACTGAACCTGATGACTACATACAACGACCATGAAGACTCGCCAAGTAGTTTCCTGTCTGAGGAGTACCAGGAGTTAGCAAAATGCGTGGAAGAATACGAATCCAAATTCCAACAAGGAGTTCGCTTCCCCGACCTGGTAGGAATCACTCAAGACATTACGCCTGAGTTCCGCAATGCGGCTCTGCTGGAACTGTCTCTAGTTGACATGGAAAGGCGTTGGCAATTGCAGCAAGGCCGAGCAGCGATCGACTATTTGCAGGAGTACGTTGAGCTTGCCAATCAGCCAAACTCCGCCTTGGAACTGACATTGGCAGAGTATAACAACCGACTTCATAATGATCCAGCTTTTAATCCGCAAGAGTTTCGTCAACAGCATCGTGAAGTAACTTTCCCGCCGGAGACAGCTGAAGCTATCGGCGCTGACGTGAGTGAAGCCATCGCTTCGACAGCGCGTCAACCAAAGATGATTGACGGTCGCTACCGTGTATTGGAAGAATTGGGCACCGGGGGCTTTGGTGCTGTATATCGATGTCAAGACACACTGATTGTTCGCGAAGTCGCCGTCAAATTACAGCTCTCAGGGTCGAGTCACGCTGAGTATGCAAAGGCATTTCTTCACGAGGCGCGGGCAGCAGCGCGCATCGAACATGAAAACATCGTTCGCGTCTATGATACAGGGCATTGCCCGCAGGGCCCGTACATCGTATTTCAATTGATCGAAGGACAGTCGCTGGCGAGATTCGTCCGGTCCAGGCCATATAGTATAGCCCAGGCTGTAGACTGGGTCGCATCCATCGCTGAAGGGCTTCATTTGGCACACACCAAAGATCTAGTCCACCGCGATATCAAGATGGAGAACATTCTGATCGACAATTCTGGCAAGGCCTATCTAACTGATTTTGGACTGGCCAGTGTTGATCGCCGATTTTTCTGCGATGACAAGACTCGCATGGGCAGTTGGCTCTATATGAGCCCAGAGGTTGCGGCTGGACGGGCTAGCCAAGCCAATGAAAAGACCGATATCTACTCACTGGGAGTCGTGCTTTACGCCCTCCTGACCCGAAAATTTCCGTTCGAACATAGTGATGCGACTGAGGTGATGCGGCTGATTCTGGAAACCAGTCCAACCGCACCTGGCACTTTGTGTCGTGACATTCCCAAGACGCTCGACGACATTTGCTTGCAAGCTCTGGAGAAGGAACCACGCGATCGTCCCCAGAACGCTCTCAGGATGGCTGAAGCCTTGCGACTCACGCAGCAGAAACCGCCTTTAAAAAAGACATGGCTTGCTTGGTTCGGGCTGTGCGCTGGCATCCTATTCTTGGCGGCAGCATCGACGGGTGTCCCAGGATGGGTTGGCAGACTCATCAATCCACTACCTCCACCTCTGCTTGACGACGTACAAGTACTAGCAAGAGTCGATGGAAGACTAGCGGCTGGCGAGTTCCCCAGCAAGGATCTAGAAAAGCTCGGCAACCGAGATCGAGTTAATGTGTATGCGCGTTCCAATAGTTCCAGCTTCTTCTATGTGATGATCTTTAGTTCATCGGGACAAAGCCCTCTCTGGAACGATCCAGTGGAGAAGGGAACATCCGTATTGTTTCCTGCAGCGGAGGATACCGACTACGACCACTACTACATGTTCAATCGGTCGAACGAGCCAGGCGTCGTGCTGGTCCTAGTTGGAACCGCCTCGACGAAGGTGGATTCCCAAAGGCTGGCAGAGTTGAAAGCGTTTGACCCAAACTTCCCAACTGTAGAGAATCTCGGTCTTGCAGTTCCGCAAGAAGGTTTTAAGGCGATTGGCAAATGGATTGATCTGGGAAGCAGCCCAACCAACCCCACAATCATTGACCACAAACTTATTGAGTTGGTACGAGAACTATTTGAGGATGGCTGCTGGCACATGCGTATGTTTGCTCATAACGATTGGGAATAGATTCCGTGCCAAGGCCTTTTTTTCTGAATCAGTGTTTGTTGCGTTTTTGCCTTGCGGCTGCGATTGTGGCTTGCTTGATGAATTCAACCATAGATTCGGGATTTGCCCAGCCATCGAGTTCCCTGGCGAAAGAGAATCAGATTCGCGAGGTACACCGGTACATTGATGTTGGCGCGCTGCTGCCCGCGGCCGATTTGCTTGATACGCAGGATAACAGCCAGTGGCGATCGCACGAAGCCTGGCGGCTGCTCTTGTTGGGGGACCTGTTTTTCCATTCGAGACAGTATCTTGACGCTGAAGCCCATATTCTTCAGGGCCTGTCCCTGCTAGCGGACGAAAAGCTACCGGGTCGTCTGAGCGCGTCAGTGTCACAAGACATCACCCTGCAACGCAAGCTGGAAAGCTTGCGAATTCTGGGTTTGTCTCGTTTCAACCGAATTCAATCCATGCCATCAAGCGCCGAACGCGTTTCGGTAAAACGCCAGCTGCGAATCGTGCTCAATGAAGCTATCCAGCTGGCCAGTATGCAGCGGTATAGAGCCGCTGAAATGGACTTCCTGGTGCTCAAAGCGCAAGCACTCGCGCTGGATAGCCCCGCCAAAGCCGCTGAGATTTGGGCTGATATCCTCCTGCGAGCTCAGGCCATCGTTGTTGCAGCGAATCCCCAGCAAGACGAAGCAGCCTATATCGCTGCTCGCAAGGCGCTGGCTGCCGAGAAAGAAGCAAGCGGTGATGCCCAGGCGGCAGCCCAATTGCTGCTTACCTTGTATGGCGAACTTCCCAAAGACCATGCAAATGCGTCTGAGCTGAGGAGGGAAATCGCTGGTCTCTATCGCATGCGATCAGAATTGGTGCAGGAACGACTTGTGCGCGAGCGATTTGTGGCAGATTTGACCGAGCTAATGCGTGAAGGTAGGGCCGAAGCAGAAAGCAAAAGCCAGATCAAGCATCGGCTGGAACGGGCAGAGTGCCTTCGCGCTGTGGGGGAGGTGATCTGGATGGCGCGAGATGCAGCCAGCGAAAGCGTTGCCACTAGTCGAGCTGCGTCCATCGTTTATTTGCAGCGCTCAGAACAGGGCTATCAGGAAAGCAGAGATTTGCTGGAAAAAACCATGGAAGATCCTGCTGAGAAACGAGCGTGGCTTTCCATCGCCCAGCAGGGAATTGTCGACATTAGCCGAATACTGGATGAAGTTAGCGGAACCCACCGCTATGAGAACGTGAATGACTTGCTAGCTCAGTTCGACATACTCAAGCAACTGAGATTGCCGAATGATCCGCTCTTGGTGCAATGCCGCGTGATGTTGGCTGCCCTCCAGGTGCGCCTCGGTGACTATCGCTTGGCACAACAAAACTTGACCGGCGAATACGCAGCGGACAACAAACATCCTCCGGCGGCGGCCTTTTTTGCCGAGCTGCAACCCGCAGATTTACCAATGCAAGTTCGCGCACAGATTCTGCACGCTGAAATTGAGCGGGAAATTGGGTCCGTCGTCCAGGCAGCCCGCTGGCTGGATCGCGCACATGAAGCGTTTGCACATTTTGAAGACAAATCACTGCGTCTGAAAATGGAACTTTCTCGCGGAAGACTGCAACTAGCCAGTGGCGAGTATTCCATCGCCCTGAGAACATTGGGCATGGTAGCTTGGCAGGCTGCGGGCAAACCACTTCAAGAATTCCACTCTACTCAGCTTGTTCTTTTGGTAGATAGTCTTCTGTTGAACCCACAGCCACTGGACAACTTTGAAGATCGGGAAGCATTCAGCCTGGCACTGCTCGATTTGGCTACAGTTTATCGTACCACGCTGGAATATCGCTTGGCAGGGACGTTCAGCGCACAAGCCCTGGGATTTCGCCGCCAGATCGCGGATGATCATTCGAATCTACTTGCATTCCATGTATGTCGAGCGGAATCCTTGTTCGCGCTGCTGGGATTTCGGTCAGGAATCGCAACGGTCGAGTCAGACGACTTGGACCAACAAGAAGTCACCTGGCGAGAGCTCAGACGGCAACTGGACGCGTCGCTAAAGATCTGTCAGGAGTCTGAAGTGGTTCCCGTTCGGCTGAAAACGCAGGTCGCGCATTTGGACGCAATGTTCTATTTCAATCGCTTCCTTGACTATGTTCCCTTGGGCTCGCCGGAAGACGCGAACAAGCACGCAGAAAGGGCCGCCGCAATTTGGGACAACTTGTTGACTCAATCCAGCGAAATTGCGCCGGTCGATCATGCGAGAATTCTTCATTTTCGGTCGCGGCTAATTTATGAACGTTGGCGACGGCAGCTACTGACTGAGTACCAAGTTGAGATGCGTAAGTTTGAAGCGAACTTAGGCAGATACAGAAATGCTCGTAGCAACTTGGCTACGACCTTCCGTAGCGTGGCGTCTGCCGAGCGAGTAGAGATTGAGGGAAGCATCGAACAACTGAATCGCGAGTTCGAGCGATTGAAACAGCAACAACAGCAGCTGGAACTGCTGTGGACTGCAATAAGCGGTCATGGAGTCAATCCATATGCGTCCGAGACAGAGAACAATGAATTGACGACAGCTTTGAATCAGGCCTGTGAAGCCAGAGGAATACTCGACGAAAGAGGTGTTTATCCTCTCTTGTCGTATGCGGTGAAGTGCAATGTTGGCGAAATTGCGCTCGCTCTCGAACAGAGTGATATGGCATTGCCCGCGTTCGAAAGCGCCATTCAGCTATTGGACCAAGTGCGCATGGAAATTTCAGATTCACCTCAGCAGCGCGCTCGGTTTTGGAACCGTTTCTCAGTTGCCTTCGATCGCTTGATAGATTTTTATGCACACAAGGTCCAGTCAGAACCTGCCACGGACAAGAAGGCCTTGCTGTACGCCGAGAAGAAACGCAACCGCATGCTATCCGATCGTACCGCGGAACGGTTTCTGGTTAGGCAAAAATTGCAGACAGAGCTGCACAATGTTCGCGACCAATTGCAACACTCTTTTTATCGCCAGGATACCAGCCGAGCGGCTGATCAAGAGTCTCAGCATTTACTTTTAACGAGACAGAGGACGCTGCAGGAGCAGATTCGCAAAACCGCGTTTGAGCAGGAGCAAGCCGTCGAAAACGCCATCAACGAACTGATCCTACTCAGCGGAACCAGTGAGGCTCCAGGCAGGTCGGCTATCTACTATCATTTGTCCGGCACAGGCAAATATGCGTTCCTTATTTTTGGTGGACAGGTGAGTTCTTTTGAACTCCGTCCGCCTGCAGGGCGTCGCGCTGGCTTGGCTGGCACATTGAATTCGCAAATCGTTCAGTATCGCAGTGCATTATCGCCACCCACAACAAAGGACGAGCAAGCTGTGTGGTGGCAAACCTACAATCAAGCTGCTTTGCAATTGGGAGAATGGTTGTTTCCCAATGACCTGCGGACGCTCCTGCTGAAAGCTGATTCCAAGATATCGATACTTGTCTTCCCCGACAGCACACTTTATGGGCTCCCTCTCGAAGCCCTGCGAATTCCCGATGCCGATGCAGATACTTCGTTTGTCATCGACCGTTTGCCTCCGATCGCCTATCAACCCTCGATCGCCTGGTATTGCGAGACGATTTCACATCCGAGTCATCTTGCTAACGACCAGGAATCGCGCCTGGTGGTAGCTGCCAAATCACACTTTAGCACGCGCAACTTTGGCCAGGTAAGTCAAACGACTGAAGTGGCGCGGCGGGTGGCTGCGATGTGGAGCGGGACTGTAGATCTTCTGCTGGATGACACAGTCGAACCGACGAAAAAGCGGCCGACAGTTGCCAACGTTTCTGATGCATCCGTTAAGCCAATTCACCACTTGCTCATTGCAACTCATGGCAATGAACAAACAGACGGTCCAGCTCTGATATTGGAATCGGAAGATGGCAGTGACGCTGGCCTGACCGTCGAACAAATTGAAAAGCAAGACTTGACCGCCTGCGAACTGGTAACGTTGTTAGCTTGCAGCACTTTGCACGGCAAACAAGAGTACGCTTACGATATGCCACTGACAATTTGCACTGCTTACCTTCAAGCTGGGGCACGCCGCGTTCTCGCTTCCGCCTCTCCGGTCCAAGCGTTGCATGGCAGTCGCATCGTGGACGAGTTTCTCACGAGGACAATCGATCGGCCTGATAGAGCTGTCGATTATGCCAGGGCGCTGCGCGATGCCAAGGCCGCAGTGCGGCATTCTGCCGGAGGCGAATTTCCGTATCTCTGGGCACCGCTGGTCCTTTTCGGACCACCACAGGCAACGCAGCGGTAATCCCTGTTCAGCCCCAGTTTGGTATTGCGCTGAGGCATAGTTTGTCAGCGCTTCTTGTGTCGTTGCTTAACCCATGAAACCCCGACGGGCGAATTCTCTGAACCTACAGGCGGTATCCAGCCCGCTTGATTTCCTTGGAACTACTAGTCGGTCGATTGCTGCGGGCAAACGCTTCCCAGACTTGAGACTTTTTTTCCTTTTTTCGCGGAAAAGCATTTCCGGTTTGGCGTGTGTAGCTGGATTACTCGGGTAGAAGCCGGACGAATCCGGAATGCACATCATTAACTGGGGAGATAGTCGTGAAAAAGGCAACTCGAAAAAGTAGAAACACGCTGCAGCTGGAATCGCTCGAAAGCCGTCAACTAATGGCCGGAGACGTTATCTCACTGCAGCAAGGAACCTTGGAAATCGATGCCGGGGCGAATCCGGCCAATGTTGGTGTCTACGATATTTGGAATCGTGTGATCGTCACTTCCAAAGATGCTTCCGGAAAGAACTCAGTTCAATCGTTCAGCAAAGCGGACGTGCAGCGGATTGTGTTTCGTGGCAGTGAGGGTGCCGACCAGTTCAAGAACCACACAGCAATCGTGGATTACATCTTCGGCAATGGTGGCCCCGACGATCTGCAAGGCGGCAGAGGTACGAGCTACATCTACGGAGGCGACGGGAATGACACGCTTCGCGGCGGGGCTGGCAACGATGTCATCGTTGGAGGAAATGGAAATGACACGATCTACGGCGAAGCGGGCAATGACCGCATTTGGGCTGGCAACGGGAATGATCTCGTAATCGGCGGCGATGGCAACGATCTAATCGTCGGTGGCAACGGAAACGACTCACTCTATGGCGGTAATGGTGATGACAGAATTCATGGAGGGAACGGCGACGACCAAATCTATGGCGATGGTGGCCACGATCAATTGTATGGGGGAAACGGCCGGGACACGATTTACGGCGACAACTGGTTCTCTTCGCAGGGTAACGATCGAATCTACGGTGGAGCGGGCAATGACACCATCTATGGAGCTGGTGGGAATGATTTTGTCTCGGCAGGTGACGGAGATGATCGTGTGTATGGCGGCTCGGGCGACGACATCCTATACGGTGGACTTGGATCCGACCATATCTACGGAGGGAACGGCGCTGATCGGCTCTACGGCGGCTTAGGAGATGATTACCTCGATGGCGGAGCCATGCGTGATGTGATTGGAGATCAGCTTGGTCGAGACACCATTGAGAAGAAGATCAAGGTCAACCTTACGCTCGACCAGCTGCTCTCGACTCGTTCTGCTGACGACGCCATGTTCAGCTCCGACAACGACATCTACATCATGTTGGCCGGACGTCGTAACGGCGTCGAATTCGGACCCTATCGCGTGGATCCACCCGGCAAGGCAGATGTCTGGTCTCTAAACACAGGTGAAAGCGTCAAGAATATTTCGCTGTGGACTGGCGAATTGAAGCCGGGTGAGTCCGTGGATTTCTTTGTATCGCTGTTCGATCAAGACAGTGCTACCTGGGATGCAGTCGTTGAAATCGGCAAGGGGCTGATCGCGGCGATTCCGTCTATTGCCACCGGCAATGCGAAAGAGGCCATACCGGGCGTAATCGCAGCAGCTGGTAAGGCCATCGATGCAGCCGGGAGAGATGTCGACGATTTTATGGGAATGTACTTCGTACGCATCGAAAATGTTGACGGTCAACTGGTAACCACCATGTTGCCAGCACGCAACGCAATCTCCCATGGCGGGATTATCGAGAATGCGGCGGGAGATACGGCACTTTTTAAATCCACAAGCAGTGACGGGGACCTTTCCATGCGGACCTCGGTGCGAGAAGTGTAATGATGACGACGCAACTGGATGTTCCGCACGTCGCCCGTTCGACGACCAGTCGCACGTGCGACCAATTGTCCAACAACAGTTTTTCGATGAAGGGGAATTAGCATGTCTTTCGCAAGACTATTCATTAATTCGCGCAGCGAGTTGCGGTTGATTGCGTTCGCTGTAGCCATGGCAACGTTCATGCCATCCGCGAAAGCCCAATGGAATCTGGGGGTCACCGTTACGGATGCTGACTGGCGGAACTTTGTGCCGGGAGTAATGATCTTGGCAGTGGATCCCTACGAACCCGCGCAACTCGCGGGTCTGGAACCGCAAGACGTCATTCTTGCAATCAACGGTCGTCCAGCTTATCAGGTGGGAGATGTCGTTCAGGCAGTCGCAAATTCAAACGGATTCGCGCGAATTACGCTACGGAATTGGCGTGATGGACGATTGGTAACCGCCGATGTCAAGTTGGATTGGCTCGGTGCCCCAATCTCCTCTCAGCACGGTCCACCCGATTTGGCGCAGGAATTGGTCGATCGCATTACCCGATATTTGGGAATGCCGTCCATCGTGACGCGACCCACCGGGCCGCCCGACAATGCCGTGGCAACGATGGAAACCGCCTGGGATGGCAGTCGCATCCCGGTGATACTCTACGATGGCGCATTCCTGAATGACCTATACCGCAACCACGGTCGATACGCTTCTTTAAGTGTGTTAGCCCACGAAGTCGCCCACCACTTTCATGGCGATGCCACGTTCTATGGGAGTTTTACTAACGCCTGGACGCAAGAGTTGAAAGCAGATTATGTATCGGGTTTTGTGCTCGCCCGCGCTGGAGCGACGCTGGAACAAACAACTCGTGCGATCCGATATAGTTCTTCTGTTCACGGATCGGCATCACACCCCGACATGGCTTCCAGGTTAATGGCCTTGGAAGCGGGCTGGCATCGTGGAAAGAGTCGATAAGCAATCCGCTTTGGTATCACGAGTCCCGCGAATAGCGACGGGACTCGTGATCGCGGCGGACCCTTTGTTCAAGGCGTGGATACTTATCTGGCCCATCTTGATAGTGATGAAATTCAGGTTGTTCGTTTCGTATCGTGAGCGTTGTCCTTAGTCAGCAAACTTCCTATGTAAGAAACACACTCGGGCTCGGTCGGCCGATCTGTGGTATTCATGAATGCCACATTATGTCCCGACGCGAGAATTCCGCAAAGGCGAATATTGCTCAAGAAGCCTTTGGAAGCCACGGAGTCGCACGTTACATTTTGATATCGGGAAGCACAAACAACGAGTCATCATTGTCTTTGATCAGATTTCGAATTGCCAGCTCCTGATCCTCGGTTGCCGATATGGCTGCCTCTTGAACTTTCCGGTCTGACAGTAAAGCAAATATTCGGGGGATGCGAAACTCAAGCGACTGTTCAATCGAGAGTTCGACTTGGGTGCGACCGTCCATTGACTTCGCTGTCAGACGCGATTCGAAGGATTTCAAATTGCCTGCCGGCTTCGTCGACTTGGTCTGGACGACCATGAATTCCGGGCTAATATCAGCGTGTTGGGTTAGCACTAATTCCTTCGCATCAACATTGGGGTCCGATAGGATCACGACGATCTCTTTAGTCGCGGATAAATTTGCATTTGCCTTACCGAGTAAGGCCCTCAAGATTGGGCGGTCCTGCTGTGGCAATTCGATGGACAAGTTGTCGATCTGCTGATCAGCTAACTGCATCCCCGCGTGATTTACAATTGCCTTTGTGGCGTTCTTTCTAACGAGAATTTTGCGAAAGGTATCGAAGTCGACTTCAACTTCAAAGGTGCGCTGACTACTCCCTTTCGAGATATGAATTGCCGGAAATAGCGCCCAAATCATGCCGAGCCCAATAATCGTGCTGAAGAGAAGCCAATAAACTCTTGTTGGCCAGCGCCACTTTCGATCAGCGGTTTGGCTGCTAGCCTCGGTTTTCGAAGGGGCCGCACATCGATTCGCCCCAATACACTGTTGCCGCTGCTGGTCGTGATTTGCCAGAAACACTGTCGGAAGTGGCGCTGTCCAACTTGACGTGTTATTTTCAGAAGTCATCTCTATCCTTCCCACTTGGAACCTAAGCTCATGCAGCCTTGTGGCAGTGAGCATGCATCTTCGAACGGCAAAACGTAGGCCAACTGCCAAGCGGCCGCTGAACGAATGCTGTTCATTCCTCGTAAGTGGTCGTTCTACGACCGCAATGCGCGTCGATAGCGCAGGTCGTCCGTCGGCCTGTGCGCTGGAGTCTGCGACTGTCACGATTCTGATACGACCGCAATCTGGCATCACAGTCTGGATGGAATGCTTTTCACGACTATCGCAGGGGCACCCTCTCCACGCTCGGTTGAGACCGCCGTAAAAGATTAGGCTTGGCACGGTAATCGCTACCAACAGTTGTCGAAGAATGAACAAGTGGGCATTGCTGATGTTTAATCCAGTAGGAGAACTATTATGTTGAGTTGGGCACTGACGTTTTTGGTTATATCGCTGATTGCAGCTGTACTTGGTTTCGGTGTAGTGGCCGGAACTGCGGCATCCATAGCGAAGCTTTTATTCTTTGTATTCCTGGTGTTGTTTGTAATCAGCTTGTTAATAGGTAGGCGCTCTGCAGCACTCTAGTGTCACATATCGTAATTCCGATACCACATCAGCCGCAACACGCTAGCGTGCGGTTCCTTGCTAGTGTCACAAAACGCAATTCCGATGCCACATCATCCTCTAGCACGCTAGCATGCGATCCTCTCAAAAACCGCGTGCTAGCGCACAGCGGCTAATATTGCGGAAGGATTATGTGGAACTGAATTTCCAAGTCCTGACACTAACGCACAGCGGCTATGCACAAGAATTATGTGGAACTGAATTTCCAGTTCTTGACACTAGGCGTGTCATTGCATCGAAGCATACTGCCTGAACCGTGCGCGTGAGCGGCGGGTTCTTGGACTTGGTCGATGGGGCCAGGTAGATCGCGGCAACGTAAGCCTACTCGGCAGTTGTTGGCTGGCCAGTGATATTCCGCAATTCCAGCTGTTCGCCAGCACGCAATAGGAACTGCACTGTTGTTCCCACCAGCTCGTCTTCTGTGCGAGCAGCGTTTCTCGCGAAACGCTGGACAATGAGCTCGCGAACAGTTTCCAAGTCCTTTCCAGCAACAGACAAAGTGCCTGTCAATGGAAGCGAGATTTCACCCTCGCTGTTTACCGGAACCGGGTATCCGCTTACCGGAGTTCGTTTGCCGGCTTGAATGACGGGTGTGGGCGTCAAACCCGGCGGAAGGAAATGGGGCACATAGACTGCCAAAGTATCCCCCGATTCGACCAAGCTTCGACGCGCCTCGTCGTATTCCTGCTTGCGCCGGGTCAGTGTGGATCGCAAATCGTTGAACTCTTGGCCCAGCAGCAGACCAGCTTGAACGTAGACAGTTTGAAGAAACATCTGCGGTGGTTCTATATCGCTCCCGCTTTTAAAACGGAGCCATTGATCCGACACCCTTCCAACCCAAACTGCAGAATAGTCGCGGGAGACTGGAAATACGGCCGCCGCTTCTTGCAGCATCTTCAATTCGGTTCGAAGTTCGTCGCTAAGATCCATTTCAGCAACCACGTTCAAGCTGCATAACAGCACGTTGCATGTGCCAAAAGTATTTGAAACCGACAACCCTGGCAGCTTGGGGGCTGACAGGGTGCCCAATTTTTTTCCGTAAAGTTCGTGAAACTCGCTCTTCGAATCCAGCTGTTTAGATGCATCCGTTAGTGCGCTGCGTAGATAAGCGACGATGGCTCGCTGATGTTCTTGCGAGAGTCCATCAATTGAGAGAACATCGCCGATCATCATGAGCGAGTGGGCGTGCAATTGCTCAACCTGCGCTACTGTTTGATTGGGATTTTTTGAGCTCAAAGCCTCCACCGCTCGCTCAAACACAATCCGTCGGAAAGGCGCATCCATCTTTTCTTGGTCATTACGCTTGCCTTGATCGTCCAGTGAGCATGATACAGGCTGAGAGAACCAGAAGTTCTCATCGGTCAACTGAGAATACGACTGCAAGTGGCGAAGTATGGTTTCTTGGCATTCGATACTGACAAGGTCGGCCTTGCGCTGTACCCGTCCACCCTCTTCAATGTACACTGCTTGTAACTCGCTGCGATCGCGCAGCAGCTGCCGTAATATCTTGGTCAGCGCCGCCTGAATAGGCTGGTACTTTTCGTGGGACGATGCAAAGATCGAATCACACCAAACCATCCATTGAGTGACGGAATCCACATCGCTGCAACCGAATTCATGATCTATCCATCTATCTGCGCTGAGCAGCTTAACCGACTTGTCCGTGGATGCGGACTGAAGGGCCTGGGCATAGTGCCCTAGGAACTGATCACCAGCGAATCTTGACGATAGGATGGTGGCGGAGTCCAAGTCCAACCAAGCGGGCTGTTCGGCCAACAATCTTACCAGTTCAGGAATCCAAGGCTCGCCATACGCTGCAGGCACTAGCTGGTACGCATGATCGAGCGCTTTTCTTCGAGCACTGTCATCACCAAACTTCACTTGCTCCAACAGCCGCTGGGACTCTGCGGCATAGTCCACGGGCAGCTTTTCGCTGAAGCGAGCTACTAGCGGCTCATACTCTTTGCCAATCAAAAGGCCGCTCTGCACATAGATGACTTGCTGCAGCAACGCTTGATGCTTTTCATCATATTTTGCTGGTGAATTAACAATTACGTCCCAACCAACTTCTACCCTACGAAAGGCGTTTGAATACTCGTCAGCGTACAAATCCAGGCTAGCGAACGATCGGTGTAATTCCGTGAGCGCGTTGACGAGATTTTGCTGAAGTTCAAGTCTGCTCACCAAGTTGAGCAACACGATCAGCGGGTTTGCAGTCTTACTTCTGTGCCTTCCCCAGACAACATTTGGAAGAATTGGTGCGACACCTCCGGAACTGTTGGGCAATTCCAGTAAATCAAGGGATTGCCGAGGATTCTGCGCCGCCAGTAGAAACCTGCTAGCCAGCGATTCAACCAAACGAGAGCGCTGTTCCAAATTCAGCTTGTCACGGTACTGGGCGTACATACCTAGGAACAGCGCCGCCTTGGTTGCCAGCTCAACTCCCACATCCTCATCGCCTAGCACGTCAATGGCTCGGCGAAAGATTTCCTGCCGCAATAAAGGAGATCGAATGTCGCTGGTATACGAAGGATTCAACCAATATTCTTCATTGCTCAACTGTTTGCAAGCGATCAGCACGTCCAAAACCGCCGCCTCACATTCCTGGCACGTTTGGTATTGGGCATCACAAACGTGTCTAAGCGCAACACCGACATGCAGTCGTAGATCTTGCTCGTTACGCAGCGCGTCCGAACACCAGTTCAAGAAAGCGTGCATATTCTCGAGACGTCGAGCCGTAAACATGCTCGCGTGAATCACGATGTTTATCTGGCTTTCTTGCGGCGTTCGTGCGCGCAAAATGTCTGACAAATTGTCGAATCCGTGTTCGCCGCTAACTCGCGCTAGCGTTCTCAACGCCCGAGACGCAGATTGCCCAAAGGTGGGATGACTCTTCAGAAACTCAAGCAGCACCGGTTCGATCAAGTCGGCGACTTGGTCTGAAGCCATGGCGTCGATCGCCTGTACAGCTTCATTGATGGTGTCGGGACTGCGTTCAAACTGCAGTCGTCGCAGCCAGGTGTCTAACGTATCGCCGTTGTAAACAACTTCGTCCAGTCGCCGGTCGGTCGATCGCAGCGACGATGTTATCTCGTTAGCGGTAGGTTCTGGGGATGCATGGCGCTGCGTAATCGTTGCCACTACAGTCTGGCCGTTACGTATCGTAAACTGCTGGTTGGACACGGAGAACCTATCGCTGGGAGCGTCGATCACTATCTCGTAGTTTCCACCCTGCAATCGAGTCGACTTTGTACCGGGCTGGATCTGCAATCTGGGCGAATTCTTCACAGCGGGGACAGATCTGCATTCATGGAGTCAAGGAGGGCTAATACCGTGGCACGCTGGTATCTACCTCTAGGCTCCATTGGTCAATTCCACCTTGCATGTTCTGCGCCGAAGGATATCCATTTTCGCGCAACCATTGGGTCACTCGCGCGCTGCGGCCTCCATGATGGCAATGAACCACCAACCGTTTGTCGGCATATTCTGCCAGCTTGCCGGAGACCTGCTGCCACTGACTCATGGGAAATAATATTGCGCCGTCAATGTGGGCGATATCCCATTCCGATTGTTCTCGGCAGTCGATCAAGACTACATCCGGTTGTCCGAGCATTGCCTCGACCTCTTGCACGCTAATATCGATTGGCAGCAACGTCATTTGGCAACGTCCTGGTTGTCAGTGGAAAAGGCGAATATCGTTTGTGATTGGAATGTTTGGCCGGGTTCAAGCACGGTGGAAGGAAACGCGGGATGGTTGATGGAGTCCGGGAAGTGTTGCGTTTCCAAGCAACAGGCGCTTTGGTGAGCGTACGTCTTGCCGGCTTTGCCCCTGGCACCTGCCAAGAAGTTACCTGTGTACAACTGGATGCCGGGTTCAGTGGTCATGATCCGCATCCTACGTCCCGAATCCTTGTCAAACAAAGCGGCGGCGAAGCGCATCGGCTTGTTGTCCTCAGCAGCATTGAGCACATAGTTATGGTCGTAGCCCAGCGTCGGAGTATCAACGACTTCCGCGATTCGTTTGCCGATGTTCGTCAGTTTGCGAAAGTCCAATGGCGTGCCGTCCACGGAGACCAATTCGCCAGTTGGAATCAGTGTGTCATCCACGGCGGTGTAGCGATCGGCGTTGATTCGCAACTGGTGGTCCAAGATGGTTGCGCTCCCATGTCCTGCAAGATTGAAATACGCGTGGTTGGTCAGGTTGACTGGAGTTGCCTGGTCAGTGGTTGCCGTAAATCGCACGCTTAGATTGTTCTTGTCCTTCATAAGCAAGTACGTTACTTTCACAGTCAAGTTGCCGGGGTATCCTTCCTCTCCATCTGGGCTGAGATAGGTCAAGGTCACTCCTTGACCTCGGTCATTTTCAAAAGACTTGCCACTCCAAACGACTTTATCCAGACTCTTTTCCACTCCTCCGTGCAGATGGTTTGGTTCGTTGTTGATTGCCAGCTGGTAATCCCGGCCGTTGAGCGAGAATTTTCCTTTGGCAATTCGATTGCAAACGCGACCTGCGGTGCATCCGAAATAGGCATTTTCGTCCGATTCATAACCTTGCACATTGTCGAAGCCCAGGACCACATCTGCCATTTTTCCGTCGCGGTCGGGTACATGCAATTCGACCAAGGTCGCTCCTCGCGTCATGACCTTGGCCTGCATTCCCAAATCGTTGGACAAAGTAAACAATTCGACGTCGTCGCCAGTTTTGGTCTTACCAAAGTTTTCGACTTGGATTTCGGCTGCTGGTGCGCTCAGGGTCGAAAGGCCCAGTAGGAGAAGGGCGGCAATTATTCTCATGGTTGTAGAATCCTTGGCATTTCGGATGAATTGACCAAGCTATTGTAGAGCATCCGGCATGTTTGCGGCACAGGCCAAGGCGGCCAGTGGTCCATGGCATACCCTGCAAAGATTGAACCTGGGTCCCCAGCTGAGTGTGAAGCCCATGGTGCGACTGAGCCGGACGCCGATTTTTCCCTAACTTCGGCATCATCCAGCGTGCTTGACCCGGTGTATCCTGACAAGGTTGCAGTTTCGAATTCGATGGTGGTAGCTGGAATTCGCTCACTGCGGTATAAGGATCTGTGGAGGAGCAACTCGGGCGTTTCCATTGACCGGATAAACAGCCAAGTCATTGTTTCCGCAGACCCTGAGCTTGTTTCCAAAGCCGTGCTTCTTAGTAAACATCCACGCAGAAGTTTTCCGCATAAATAGCGCTTAGGCGTTAGCCACGGTTGTTCAATTATCAGAAAACTCATGCGTTGGTGCTTATTCCGACGTACACACAACTTGATATTCCTTGTGTCGGCTGCTGAATGTCGTAGGACAGCGCCGCAGCCCAGAATCTTGGATGGCTGGCACCATCACCCGCTACTATCTCATTCGTCAATGATCTTTGCCGTGTTGGAATCCGCGAACTCCAGTCAAGCTTCCAGACATGCCCGTTTGACGGGTGCGATCGACAGACCTTGGCATCTTCGCGCGTGGAGCGGGATTTGCCTCTCGGGCTGGTTCAATGCGCTGCGGCGGCATGGCTTTCGCGTTTCACCCAGCAAGGTGCCGATGGCCTGCATCTTAGGCGCGATGAGCACCTTCAACTCCTCACTGGCGGTACTTCAGCGACTGCTGTACGGACGGAAGATAGAACGCACTGACTTGGCTGCCGATCCTATCTTTGTGGTGGGGCATTGGCGCTCGGGGACGACTTTACTGCATGAATTGTTAGTGTTGGATGAGAATTTTACGTTCCCCAACACTTACGCTTGTTTCAGTCCAAACCACTTCTTGGTTAGCGAGGTTTGGCTGAAAGGGCTGCTCAGTATTTTCTTGCCGCGAAAACGTCCCATGGACAATATGGCCATTGGATGGAATTTGCCTCAAGAAGATGAGTGGGCATTATGCAACATGGGAATGCCCTCACCCTATTTGAAAATCATGTTTCCCAATCTGCCGGTGGTTGACCGAGCTTACCAGGATTTGCGGGGATTGCCCGCTCCGCTGCGTCGACAATGGCAAGATCAGTTTATGTGGCTGTTAAAAGCGCTGACTGCACGCGAATCGAAGCGAATCATCCTGAAGACGCCCGTGCATACTTTTCGCGTGGCCGCGCTCTTGGAGATCTTGCCTAACGCACGTTTCATACACATTTCCAGAAATCCGATGGATCTGTTTCCATCCACCATCCATACGTGGAAACGCATGTATCAGTACCAAGGTCTGCAAGTTCCCCGTTTTGAAGATCTGGAAGAAGAAGTATTGCAGACGTTTTGTGAAATGTATCAAGCCTTTGACGCGGACAGGCACTTGCTCAAGAGCCAGCAATTCTTCGAAGTAAAGTACGAGGACGTGGCCGCTGATCCCATTGCCAGCCTGAAGAGTATATACGCGCACTTCAATTTGCCCGTTCATACTCAAGTGATGAACAGCTGGCAAGCCTATGTCAGGGAGGCGGGCAGTTACAAGAAAAACCGCTACGAGTTAAGCGAATCGCAGCAGTTGGCACTGCGAAACCGTTGGGCCAGCTACTTTAACCGATATGGCTACACCGACGACGATGAGTGACGCTTCGGAACAGTACTGTCCGTCTGTCTTGATCACCGGATGTTCATCGGGTATCGGCCTTGCCTGCGCTCGCGTCTTGGCTGCGGCTGGTTGGCGAGTTTTTGCCAGCGTACGCAACGATCACGACGCGGAGCAGTTGGTTGCCACGGGGGCAAACGTACATCCGTTGATCTTTGATGTGACGGACGAAGCTATGGTCCAAGCTGCCATCGCGCAGGTATCGACTCTGGTGGGTTCGTGTGGACTGGACGCAATTGTCAATAACGCCGGTATCGTCGTGCCTGGTCCCATGGAGTTGCTGTCGACTGAAGATTTTCACAGGCAATTCGCTGTCAATGTCTTTGGTGTGCACACAGTCATTCGGGCAGCCATGCCATTGGTCCGCCTTGCTCAATTACAGCGAGTCAAGCAGCGGCTTGGATCTGCAAGAATCGTGCTCATCGGTTCAATCAGCGGTCGCGTTACCCCGCCGTACTATGGTGCCTATGCCGCATCCAAGCATGCTCTGGAAGCCATGGCGGACGCATGGCGGTTGGAACTGCGACCATGGAAAATCGCGGTATCGCTGATTCAGCCCGACAGCATTGCTACGCCAATATGGAACAAGGTGAGCCATCAAATCGATGAGCTGCCGGACGAGAATACGGCTGAAGTGGCTGCCCGATACAAGGAACAATTGCGATCGGCTACCCGCTCAAGTTTGACGATGGGACGCACAGGCTTGCCCACTGCGACGGTCGTTTCTGCAGTTCGCCGTTGCCTCACTGCGAGGATTCCGCGCAGTCATTACCGCGTCGGCCTGCGAACTCATGCCGCAGTCATCGCCAGCAACCTGCTGCCTGTTCGCTGGATGGATTATATTATGCAGCGGGCCATGCGTTGAATGCCCAGCACAGCACAGATGCAACTAATTGCCACATACTAAGACTGAATTACTGCAACATGGTGCATGCAAGAATCCTTGGAATTGCGGGCTATCTACCACATCGAGTTGAGACAAACGACGATTTGGCAGCTGAGAATCCCGATTGGGATATGCAGAGAATTGCTGGCAAGACGGGTATCGTCAGTCGCCATATAGCCGCCGATGGCGAGACATCCTTGGACCTGGGCTTGCAGGCTTCGCAAAGATTGCTCGAAAGAAACATCGTCGAATTGGCTGCCATCGATTATGTCATAGTCTGCAGCCAGACCCCAGACCGCTGGCTGCCCTCGGATGCGTGCGTCGTCCAACATCGCCTTGGGCTTGGAACACACGTAGGCGCGTTTGATTTTCGCTTGGGTTGCAGCGGCTTTGTCTGTGGATTGCAACTTGCCAAGGCCTTAGTCGAAACGTCAGCTGCCCGAAACGTGCTGCTGATCACCGGCGAAACGTATTCGAAGCTCGTGCATCCCAAGGACCGCACGGTGCGGGCTCTGTTTGGCGATGGGGCAGCTGCGACGCTAGTCGGCATCGCTGAAGCGGAGCAGACTTGTATCGGACCCTTCGTCACTGGTACGGACGGTTCAGGCGCTCAATGTCTGACTGTGCCCAGCGGTGGCTTTCGCTTGCCAAAGAGCGACGCGACGGCTATTGAACATACAGATGCGACTGGTAGCATTCGTAGCGATGACCACTTGTTCATGGACGGACAAGCGATCTTTGCGTTCGCGCTGAACCAGGTTCCTAAGCTTGTGACGGAGTTGCTCGGCAAAGCTGGACTGGCAAAGCAGGATATTGACTGGTGGGTTTTCCACCAGGCCAACCGATTCATGATCGAAAACCTGGCCATTTGCTGTGGCCTTGAGCCCTCGCGAGTTGTCTACGCCATGGAAAACGTGGGGAATACGGTTTCCGCATCCATTCCGTTGGCCATCGAGCAATCACTGGCGGATGGGAAAATTCAGCCAGGGCACAAATTGGCACTAGTCGGATTTGGCGTTGGGCTGTCTTGGAACGCTTGCGTACTCCAATGGTAGGTGGTAGCCCCGCTCGGTGATCGCAACACCTTGCCTGTCTAGCGGCTACGACTTAGAGTAGTTGGTGGTTAGGGCGCGAAAGTAAGGGCCCTCGTTTCACTAGCTCAACACGGGAGTTCCAGATGAACCCTAAATTCTTTGTCACTAGCTTGGCGGCGATGGTCATGTTGTCAGCTTCCATTGGTATTGCCGCCAGCGGCGTTTCGCTCGAAGGCGTAAAATGCCTGATGGTTGCCAAGAATGATGCCAAGAAAGAAAAAGCGTCCAAGTGGAAGGACGGCAAGGTTTATTTCTGTTGCGACAACTGCTTGGCCAAATACGAAAAGATGTCCAAGGAAGAAAAGGAAAAGCATGCTGCAAGTGCCAATCATCAATTGGTTGCGACCAAGCAGTATGCTCAACAAGCGTGTCCTTTTTCAGGAAAGCCAGTAGCAGACGACACTCAGATTAAAGTCAGTGGCGCCGAGATTGGCTTCTGTTGCACAAATTGCAAAGGCACCGCCGAAAAGATGAAGGACGACGAGAAGGTCGAAAAGCTGTTCGGTGAAAAGGCGTTCAAAATGGCCAAGTTTGAAGTGGTCAAAGAAAAAGCTGAGTAGGATTTCCGTAGCTGTAAATCTACCAGCTTCACTTTACGTGGTGATGATGAGGACTGACGACTGCTGGCTACATTGGCTAGCAGTTGTTTGTTTTTTATGCTTCGATGCTGGAATGAAGGGATCTGAAACAACGAGGACTGTTGGCTGACACTTTGGTAATCTGGTCTGGAGAATTCGGCCGAACCCCATTCGTACAGGGAAAGATCTCCGACAAACAGAAGTTTGGTCGTGATCACCATCCATATGCATTTACTAGCTGGCTTGCTGGTGGTGGGATCAAGGCTGGCCACACGCACGGTGAGACGGACGATTTTGGATTTAACGTTACACGTGATCCGGTGGATCCACACGATCTGCAGGCGACGATCATGCATTTGCTGGGAATCGACCACGAACGGTTCACCTTCAAATTCCAGGGGCGGCATTTTCGGTTAACCGACGTGCATGGAAATGTTATTCACGACTTGCTTTCTTGAGGTAGCCAATTGCAAGTAGGCACCAACGCACAAGTTTTCTGATACTTGAACAACCGTGGCTAACGCCAAAACGGCTAATGATGGGAAAAACTTCTGCGAGGATGGCTTAGGTATCGTGGATGCACTTGAAAAGCTACCCAACGAGGGGGCATGGAATTTGTGTGGTCGTGGATATCTATACTTCACGCGGTGGAGTGTGAGGCTAGCACAATAATGCGTTAATGATTAAAGCATCAAAGCTGGACGCGACCTGTATAAGTTGGTAATCAGGTTCACATTGACAAACGAGTTAACACGAAAAGATAGGTTATGAATCCAGCAAGCAGTTCCCCGTGGATTGTGAATACCACCGACGAGACATTCGATACGGATGTGATTGAGCGCTCCAAGACAGTACCTGTGGTGGTCGATTTTTGGGCTACTTGGTGCGCTCCCTGCCGCGCGCTGGGGCCCATCCTGGAACAGCTAACCGAAGAGTTTGCTGGAAAGTTTGTGCTTGTAAAAGCAGATACCGAACAGGCACCGCAGGCCGCTGGGCGCTTTGGTGTGGCAGGGATACCTGCGGTTTACGGAGTTTTGGATGGCAAGCCGATCGACATGTTTCAGGGCGCCCTGCCGGAAGCCCACGTGCGGATGTGGTTGGCCCAAATAGCGCAAAAAGCCGATCTGCTGGCTGCCAAACAATTGGTCGCAACTGATCCGGTCAATGCGATACAGTCGCTGCAAATGCTACGGGACCAAGCACCCGAGGATGCCGATATCGCAATTCTCCTTGCACAAACTCAATTGGAGGTCGGCAATAGCCAAGCAGCGCTGGACATAATCACCGCTCTGGAAGCCCGCGGATTCTTAGAACCTGAGGCAGAGAACTTGAAGGCCGCTATCGAGCTGCAAGCCAAGGCCGGCGTCGACGTCGCTGCCGCGCGTGCAGCCGCTGACGCGAATCCAGATGATTTTGGCATGCAACTGGCTTTGGCAGAGGGTTTGGCTGGCGCTGGAGAATACGTGGAGGCATTAGAAATCTGTTTGTCGTTGGTGATGCGCGATCGCAAGCAAACGGGAGAATCCGCTCGGCAGTTGATGGTCGATGTGTTTCGTGTGTTGCCCAGCGAATCCGAGGTAACTCGCGAATATCGGCGCAAGTTGTCGTCGGCGCTCTATTAATGCCGTCGCGGTTCGAGACAGACAACATGATCATCGATAGTGCGGTATTTGGAGTCTTCGTGCTCCCGTTGTTGGCTGCCATACTATTTGCCATGGCTGCGGTTAGCTTGCGGTTGACTGCCAAGCATCGAATTGACGTGTGGCGCGTCAGCTTTGTGTCCAACGTCGTAACCGCACTCGCTTTCCAACCGCTGTGGTTCGCTTGCGAGGGTTTGCCTCCGTTCTTTCTGTGGTGGCAACCCATGTTGGTAGCGGTACTATTTGTTGCTGGTCAAATACTCACACTCGTATCACTGACTAAGGGTGATATTTCGGTGGCAGCGCCCGTCTTGGGGTTGAAGCTGATTTTCGTGCCGCTGTTCTTGGCTTTGCTAGGAATTGCATCGGTGCCGTCCCGCATATGGGTTGCTTGCTTATTGTCAGCGGTTGCCCTGATGTTGCTCAACTATTCGGAAGGCACCGGCAATCGAGCTCGCGCCCTGTTCTCCGCGATAACAGCGGCAATGGGAGCAGGCGCCTTTGCGATGTTTGACGTGTGCGTGCAGCTCTGGAGTCAAGCTTGGAATCAAGGTGGATTCCTGCCGCTAACTTTCCTGTGCAGCATTGGCATGTCGTGGGTGATGATTCCTATGTTCGAAAGCAAACTCCGCAGTTTGCCTCGGCACGCATGGGCTCCGCTGGCTGGGGCAGCGATATTCTTTGCACTGCAAGCAATGGCCATCGTCGGAAGTGTTGCCTTCTGGGGCCAAGCCGCCGCTGCCAACGTCGTTTACAGCAGCCGGGGTTTGTGGAGCTTGATTCTCATCGCAGTTCTTGGCAGTTGGCTTGGCGTGCCCGAAAAAGGCCTTCTGCCGCGAGTGTTTGCTGTCCGCTTAACCGGAGCATGCGCCCTGATCGCAGCGATCGTGACGTTGGCATTCGATAGAAACTAATGCCTGGCTTGCCCTGGGGCTATGGGCGCTTCGGAGCGCACTTCGACCGCCTTATGTCCCTTGAATGCTCCAGCGCGACCTTCGAATTTGCCAACGCCCTCTACCAGAATTTCCAAAGGCGAATGGATGTCTTTGTCGGTGGTGACTACATCTCCCACTTGCAGATTGAGCAAGTCCACAGCTCGAATGGTGGATTTTGCCACATGGACAACCAGCTCGACGCGTGACTCGCCCAGCAGACTTGAAATCTGGTTCCGCATGCCTTCGTCGGACTTGCTGGAAGCGTAACCGATCCAGGTGTTATTGGTCAGCTTGGTACCAATGCGTTCAATGGTGTTGAACGGAATGCACAGGTTAACCATGCCTCGCGATTTGCCCATGATTAGTTCGAAGCTGACAAGCACCACAACTTCGTTAGGAGGCACGATTTGCACTAGTTGAGGGTTGCTTTCGACGCGCTGCAATTCGAATTCCAAGGCAATCGTGTTCTTCCATGCCAAGGTCAACTCTCGCAAAAAGGTCGAAGTAACCCGCCCTGCCAAACGTAGCTCAATATCACTGAGTGGACGCTTCATCACGGACTCGCCGGAGGCAGATCCACCGAGCATGCGATCAATAATCGGAAAGAGAATGGAGGGGCTAATGTCCAGTATCCAGTTGCCTTCCAAAGGTGCTGGGCGCAGCAAGTTGAAGCAAGTCGGAATTTCCAGACTGTAGACAAACTCGCTGTACGTCAGCTGGTCGACGCTTATCAACTTGGATTCGACAATCGTCCTCAGTAACGCGGAAGCGGATGCCCCAAAATTGCGCGAAAAGCCTTCATGCAATGATTGCAGAGCTCGCATCTGCTCCTTGCCTACGCGCTCTGGACGTTTGAAGTCGTAGGCGACTACTCGCTGCCTGCCGGCGGTCGGCTTTTTACCACCTGATAACATCGCTTCGGCAATGCTATCCTCGTCGCTGGCGTCGGCAGACTCGCTGGGCATGCCAGCATTCTTCAGTATGTCTTCAATTCTCGAATCGTCTGCCATGTGCGTCTTCCTTGACAAACCTGTAAATCTTTACCGCGTCGAAATGTGCGGCGGTAACGGTCGCACAATAAATACCGTCGTTTCTAGGGTAGCCACCATGTACCGCCGTGATGCACATCCCTACGAACGGATCTGTCCGTTGCCTACGACAATGTACTTGTACGTCGTCAGTTCATTTAGGCCACACGGGCCACGGGCATGGAACTTATCGGTGCTGATGCCAATCTCCGCGCCCAAGCCAAACATGCCTCCATCGTTAAAACGACTGCTTGCATTGACCATCACTGCACTTGAATCCACACCAGCAGTGAACCGTCGTGACGATTCCAAGTCTTGGGTGACGATGACGTCCGTATGATGGGACCCGTAATGGTTGATGTGCTCAATCGCTGCATCGACATCGTCGACGATCTTTACACTGATAATAGGTCCTAGGTATTCTTCGTACCAATCCTGTTCGGTTGCTGGCTTGGCAGTTGGCACGAGTCGGCAGGTATCTTCGTCACCTCGGATCTCAATTCCTTCATCGGTAAGCCGGTTGCACAATTTGACCAGCAAGCGGTTTGCGGACGCGCGGTGGACAAGCAAACTCTCGCAAGCATTGCATACCCCCATCCGCTGGCACTTGGAATTGACGACGATGTCGAGTGCCAGTTGCTCGTCGGCTGTTTGGTCGACGAACACGTGACAATTACCGTCAAAGTGTTTGATGACCGGCATCGAAGCTTCTGCCACGACGCGCTCAATCAGTCCTTTACCGCCTCGGGGAATAGCCACGTCGATGTAATCGGACAGCGAAAGGAAATGCCCAACTGCTTCGCGGTCAACAGTGCCGACAATTTGCACAGCATTTGGGGGTACACCGCAGGATGTTGCCGATTGGCAGAGCAGGTCCACTAACACAGCAGAGGAATGTCGGGCTTCTTTGCCGCCCCGCAAAATCACCGCATTGCCGCTCTTGACGCAAATGGCGGCCGCGTCGACAGTGACGTTCGGGCGCGACTCGTAAATGAAAAATACCGTGCCCAGTGGTACGCGGACTTTGCGAATCTCTAAACCGTTCGGGCGGACACTGCCCTCAAGGATTTCTCCAACCGGGTCCTGTAGCGCAGCAATCTCCCTCAATGCCGTTGCCATCGTAGAGATCCGCTGTTCATCCAAACGCAGACGGTCGATGGCAGCTGGGGTCAATCCGAATTCCGGCGCCGCCGCCACGTCAATCGCGTTTTGAGACAGAATCTGACTTGTCGATGACTCGAGTAACGCGGCGCTTTCCAGGAGCCAACGATTCTTGGATTGAGTTGACAGCCCAGCCAGCGCGCGAGAAGCCTGCCGCGCCTGCATGGCAACGCTGTCACAGTAGCTTTTCAGGTCACTTTCATCCAACACTTGTGGTTTCCGACTACTAATAACGTAAATGCTTGTTTTGCGAGAATGTCCCAAGTAACCAAGTATGGAGGAAGAGCATGCAAGCGGTCAACGCCAAGCCGCCTTACGCGCATCGCACTTTTGCATTTCGAGGACGTCGGTGGATCGCCAGTAGCTGCGTGGGTGACATTGCTAACAACACGTGGGCCGTATTGCTAGCAATATGCTTTGGGCAAGGCCATAGGGAAGGACTGATTCGACTGCAGCAAATCACTCAACTGCAGGCGCTGTGCCCGTCGAGCTGCCTCTCTCCCAAGAATTGCCGTAAGAGTCCCAGTGATCGCACGTTGACCCACCTTGTCCTCCGCAGGTTCGATCAGGTTTGTCGAAAACCTCGGCCTGGTAGAAATCGCAGTGTCTGATGCAAATTGCGATTCACTAGTTTCCGCCAGCGGAGGGTCCAAACCTTCACCCGAGGAACTGGCGTGCCAAATCACTTTACCCGAGCGATTGAGTATCCTACCGCCCAGCACATCAGCTGCTCCCTGGGAGCCGTGAACAAGCAACTCTGATCCACCCCAAGGCAACTGGCTGCGTCTCCAAACGCTTTGCAGCCTAGCTCCGCAGGGATAGCGAAATTCGACAGACAGATGAGCTTGCTCGTCGAAGAAGCCTGAGCATTCGGTACCAGCCGTTCCTACGCCCTGCGCTTCTACAGGTAGTGACTGCATGACCAGGTTGCACAGGTCGAGACGATCGGAGTGGCGCTCGAGCATGCCGCCGCCCGACGTCCAGGCGTGATGTTGCCAGTGACGCAACTGATTACTGAACTCATCCCCACTGCCATCGGCCGACTTGCTACCCAATATCGGGCTGATGCTGTAGGCACGCAGAAAAATGGGGATGCCAATTAGACCCTCATGGATTCGCTCGAGCGTTTGCGTGATCGTCGAATTGGCCCGGTGCTCAAGGTCCACACGCACGGCCAGTTTTTGGGCTTGAGCGGAAGTGAATGCGCGCTGAAAACGGTGTAGCCCTGCGATATCCGTGGCTACCGGTCGTGCAACGAGAACGTCCTTACCGGCGGCAACAGCCTCTTCAAAGTGCAGTGGTCTCAAGCCGGGGCACGTTGCCAGAATGACGACATCGACGTCGGTGGACATCAATTCACGATACGAATCCCAGCCACAAAAGCGAGTTCGTTGCGTAACAGCAATCTGCTCGCGATGTCGACTATTGACCGTCCGCATTGCTTGCTGCAGGCGATCGCCAAACATGTCCGCTACAGCAGTCAACTGCATGGCAGGATTCTGCGATAGCAATTGGCAGGTCAGGTAAATTCCACGTCGTCCACAACCGATCAGGCCCAGTTTCAGCGGAGAGTCGGGCGTGGAAGGGGCAGCTTGCGAGCGAGCGAACCCTGCTGGCATCGCACCAGCGAGCAACAGTGATGAGCCGCGCAAAAATTCGCGACGCGAATCATCGGCTACAGGCTCGCTTTTCTTGCCGTCAATTTCCAATCTCAAATCCTCGCTGGATATTTCGTCTTGGATCTGGTCGATGGTCTAGGTGGTAGTGCTGTGTCCAGGTTGAAATTTAGGGTTCGACATAGCCAATAGCGTAGGCTTCAAGCCTGCGTTTGGGTTGCTGAAGTTGCATCGTCAGGCAAGATGCCTATGCCACTTTTCAATATGGACAGAGCATTCAATATGGAAAGTGCAGTAGTCTAAATCTACACAGTTCCGCTCAGTTCAGTATTACTGCACCGACGGAAGAGGGAAAGAACGTACAAAGTTAAAGTTGCCTGATGGGGATATCAGACAGGATCGAAGAGGTTAATTCGTTTATCAGGGGGTGGCAGAATTAACTTTGTACGTTGTGAAGATGGAGGAGGGATCCGGTAGACGCTGCGACCAATGTCTCACGAGTTTTACGTTCAAGTTGCCAATCCAGCTCGATAGGAGTGTCTACCGCGCTCCAAACGAGGTGATTTGGCTTAATTGCGACGCCGACGACATTAGCCTGCCTGCAGCGTGAATGATAATACCCTTAAATCCTGGAACTGCAACCCTGACGCCCTCATTTTTGCGAGAGTTTTTTGACACGTCTCGGCGAACGCCATCGCTGGGTAACCGTAACCAACCCTGTCCCCGCAACTTGATTGCTTTCACGCAACTTGCGGAAGGGAGGGTCGGAATCCCAGCGCGAAGTGTCGGAAAAGCGCTACTATCGAGGCGCGAAAGGCGACTGTCATTGATCGAACATTCCCACGCCAATATGGTTGAACCAGCTGTGCTAGATTGATATCACGATGTGTAAACGTGTTGCCTGAAGGTGAATTCATGAACAAAATCTGGCTGACAGCCCAGCTGATATCGCTGGCAATTCTCGGGTTCTATTCGTCGCCGCGTGTATTCGCCAAGTCGCCCAATATTCTGCTGATTCTGGCGGATGATCTCGGATACGGCGATGTGGGCTGCTACAACCCCGAGTGTCGCGTTCCGACGCCAAACCTTGACCGCCTGGCGGCTGAAGGGATGCGTTTCACTGACGCGCACAGTCCGGCGACGGTCTGCACTCCGACGCGCTACAGCATCATGACTGGTCGCATGGCCTTTCGGCTGAATTATCGAGGAGTATTCACCGGGGTTGGCGGTCCATGTTTGATCACCGCGGATCGGCTGACTCTACCCTCAATGCTGCATGCTCAGGGGTATGAAACCGCCATGTTTGGCAAGTGGCACATCGGCATGTCGTTTCAAGATCACAGCGGTCAGCCAATCAATGAAAACGGATTGGAGGCGGTGAAGCGGATTGATTACTCGCGACCGGTTACCGATGGACCCATCCATCGCGGCTTTGATCACTTCTTTGGCACAGTCTGTTGCCCGACCACAGATTGGCTATACGCGTTCATGGATGGGGATCGCATTCCCACTCCGCCGGAACGGCTGATCGACACGGACAATTTGCCACAACACGCGTGGTCATTTGACTGCAGACCTGGCTTTGTCGCCCCTGACTTTGTGCATGAAGAGGTCGACCAGGTTTTCTTGCAGAAGAGTCTTTCGTTTCTCGACGCGCACACTCAATCCGGATCGGGCAAGCCGTTCTTCTTGTTTCATTCGACGCAAGCTGTCCACCTACCATCGTTTCCAGGGCGCGACTTCGTTGGCAAAACGTCAGCGGGCCCCCACGGTGATTTTATTTTCGAATTCGATGACATCGTCGGCCAACTACTGCAGAAACTGGATCAGCTAGGCTTGGTAGATGATACTCTGGTTATCGTCACTAGCGACAACGGCCCGGAAGTTGGCACCGTGCTGAACATGCGCGAAAAACACCAACATGATGGGGCCAGACCTTGGCGGGGAATGAAACGCGATAATTGGGAAGGCGGCCATCGCGTTCCCATGCTCGTCCGCTGGCCGGGCACTGTGCCAGCGGGTACCGTCGCATCACAAACGGTATGTCTGACCGACATCATGGCAACCTGTGCTGCCATCACTGGCTACGACCTGCCCAATGAAGCAGCCGAGGATAGTGTCGATTTTTCGCCTGTACTGCTAGATCCATTTTCGGCGGAGGTTCGGCAAGTTACTGTCCATCAAACGATGAGTCTGGCTTTGGCGATACGCCAGGGAGACTGGAAATACCTCGATCATCGTGGCTCTGGCGGCAACGATTATTCACGTGGTCAGCTGAAATCGCTTGAACACGTTGGCGAGGACCAGGACGCGCCAAGCCAACTGTACAACTTGCGAACGGATCCGGCAGAGTCGAAAAATCTGCTTGGCCAGCACCCTGAAATCGCAACCGAGCTGAAGGCCAAGTTGGAAGAGATAAAGAGCAGTGGCCGCAGCGCCCCCCGCCGCTGAACTTTCTTCAACCGTTCGGCAAATGGTTTAACAGGTTTCCGTATATCGACTCCAACTCATCAATGTGTTTATCGATTCGAAACAACCTCTGCACATGCTCGCGACCTTGCTGCCCCAGATCGTGCCTGAGCTGAGTGTCCGCGAGCAAGCGGATTACCGCATCGGCCAGCTGTTCAGCGGACTTGGGCGACACGACGATACCCGTCGTTTCATGGCCGACAATCTCGGTCAACCCACCTACGCGAGAGGCCACGACCGGCTTCCCAGCCGCATGCGCTTCAGCGGCAGTCAAGCCAAAAGATTCTTCACGGGAAGAACAAATGCATACATCAATCGCATGCATGGCCTGTGCCATATTGGTCTCGAATCCCACCCAGCGCAAAGCGTGGTCCACTCCTAGCTTCCTGGCCATCGCTTGGCAGTGCAGAGCAAACTTGGTCTGTTTAGGGCCCACTACGACAAGCTTGGTTGATGGGAACCTGTGCAAGATTCTGGGCATGGCGGAAATGAGAATGTCGTGTCCCTTTCTGACGATAACATTGCCGACGATGGCAATCGATAGATCATCAGGAGTTAGGTCCCAGCGAGCGCGGGTCTTGTCGATCTCGAGTTGATTGACTCTGTCAAAGGTCTCGGTGTCGATCGGACAATAAAGCAACTGTAGTTTTCGAGCTGATAGTAAATGTGCGCGCCGATGAAAGCGTTTGGTGGCTTCCGAGTTGGCGATGACCAAGTCGTTCATCGGCCAGTGAAAGTGAAAATGCCGATGATGGGCGGTCGCTACAACTGGCAGGCGAACCCAAGAACGAAGAATTGCCCCAAAAACGTGAGCGCGGGTGTTGTGGGTGTGAACCAGATCTATCTTTTCCTCGGCGATCAGCTTGGCCATGCGACGAAACTCACTAGGCCCCCACGAGCTGAGCGAGGATGACCAGGGCTTAATTCCACGTCGAATGAGTTCTTTTTCCGGCCACGTATCGGGCATGCAAACGGTAGTGACTTGGTGCCCACGTTCATGTAACCACAGTGATTGGTTGACGGCATACTTTGCCGCACCGCTAAAGCCTCCGGAAATGATCACGAGTATTCTCCAGCGGTCACGCATGTCACTTGACCGCCAGATGGGAAAAGAGCTGCTTTCGTACTTGCGGATTTCTAATTTTCCATATGCTGCTACACGCGATACAGTGCGGGAAATTGATCAGTAAAGAGAAAAGTACCAGGTTGTTCCAATCGATGCCGCGGCTGAAAATTCGGTTCTCAGGTGTAACAGCAGACATTACAAACAGGCCGATCAAGACCAAGATTGAGGCCCCGCCGCAGTAGATGAGATCCACCCAGGGAGTGACGATGGCCTGAGGAAGTTGCTGACGGCGAATTTCGGCTGGCCTCTTCTTCATCAAACTTGATATGAGCTCCACGCGCGTCCGCTGCCGGACCTGCGAATCAACTACAGGAATTCTACCTGCCAGAACCTCTGGAACACGGTTGAGATGTTGCAAAACGTGCGGCTGAGATGGATTCACGCTATCCTATTGATGAGCGAGACCTTTCGCTAGGTCTCCTATTGCTCCCACGATCAATTTCAAGACTCCCGCCCAGTCTTGCCAGCCTCCTTTCCCTCTTTCCCATCTGCAATCGAGAGTAACATGAATCACACAAGATGCCACTTCCTCCGTTTTGTTCTCCGGCAGTTGAGCACGCTGGTCGTGTTAGCGCTTGCAACAGGCACCAGCCTCAATCCGCTACCAGCCGCTCAACCCTCGGAGTTGTTTGAACTTTGGCCACCAGGAAAAGCCCCTGGCGCGACCGGAGCGGATCCCAGCCAGGGTGAGCAGTTGGTAACAAGCAGAAGAAGAACCTTTGATCAGTACACAAACATTGCCATTCCCAAGGTAGCAGTGTTTTTGGCGCCGGAGGAAAAACGCACCGGAAGCGCCGTCGTAGTCTGTCCGGGCGGGGGCATGCAGCGACTGGCATACGAACACGAAGGCGTGGAAATCGCCGACTGGTTGAACCCGCTTGGAATCTCGGTTTTCGTATTAAAGTACCGCGTACCGAGCCCGTCGTCGACCGCGCTCTTGGATGTGCAGCGCGCTGTGGGCTTGATTCGAAGTCGAGCTGACGAGTTCCACATTGATGGCCAACGACTTGGGATCATGGGATTTTCGGCAGGAGGCGAAGTGGCTCTCCTGTTGGCGACCCATAACGACAGGCGAGGCTACGAGCCAATCGATGCAGCAGATCAATTCTCCTGCCGTCCGGCTTCGGCGTGCTTGGTTTATCCGGGAGGGCTGGTTTCTCGGTCCGGAGAACTGCGAGCTGACATAGCTGACAAATTGGACGCTAGTAGCACGCCGGAGATGTTCATCGTACACGCGTTCATGGATGCCAGCATAAACAGCTTGGCACTAGCCCTAGAGCTGAAGAAGAAGAACGTGGGCTGCGAAATGCACATCTATCGCGAGGGTGGGCATGGTTTTGGCGCTCGAGAATCTGCCTTGCCATTGAGCGGTTGGAAGGCCAGCTACATTGAATGGATTCGCGCTCAGGGCTTCCTGGATCCAAGCTTTGTCTCCAGCTATGCAATGGAACTTGCCGAGCGCCTTCCCGCCGCGACAAGCCTAAGACCCCTGACAGACCTGAATCGGCTGGCGACGCTGGACAATGGTTATGCTGTACAACGTTTGTTAGTCAAGGCACAGAATTCCGCCGACACGATTGCGGGTTACAAAGCTGGTTTTGTAACCGCCGCTGCTCAACAGAGTGTGGGGCTGACTGGCCCGATGACTGGTGTGCTGTTTCGTTCGGGATGGACCGCTGCGGACGAAATCGTGCAGTTGGATTTGTCTACGTTGGGGCCGACGGCAATTGAAACGGAATTGGGTTTTATCGTCAGCCGTGGGTTGGATATTGCAACCCACATTTCTACCGAAAAGCAAATCAAGGGCGCCTTCGACGCGATAGTGCCAGTGATTGAGTTGCCGATCGATCTTAAGTCGCGAATGTCTGGAGAACTTCGTGCGGCCGACATAGCCGCGGCCAATATTGGGTCGAAGAAGTACTTGGTCGCCAGCACATCCACCAGTCCTGATGACTATCGGCCAAGCGACCTTCACATTGTCCTGAAAATGGACGGCAAGCCGTTGCATCAGGTCGAGGGCGACGCGATCAACGCTGGGCTGTGGTCACACTTGATCACAGTTGTCAATCAAATTGTCGACCAAGGATATACACTGCGTTCTGGTGACATCGTTATCGCGGGAGCGTTAGGCACCGTACATATCGCTGAGCCAGGACATTATTCGGCCGACTACGGGGGGCTGGGCCAAATTGACTTTACGATCAAGTAGTTTTGCCAGACAGGATTTGCTCCCCACGCCCCCAACGGTAGAGCACGTGGAACAGACCGTTGACCAAGATCACTGCGGCAACAGCACACACCAGCACCCAGCCGCTGACGCGTTCGCTGTACAGCATCCAAACGAATTGAACAACGCACAGCAAGGAAACCAAGATTAGCGTTGGCCTGCGGGAAATCAATTCGACCACGTAAGCTCCAAATGGCGCTCCAACAGCGACGACTGGAGCCGCAGCAATCCAATTGCCAAATACCTCGGGATCAATGATGTAACGATTGGGCTGCAGCTGGGCCAAGAGCCAATTGGTGGCAATGCCGAGAAGCGAAGTAAATGCCATGATGATTACCGAGGTGGGAATCGAAATCTTCAGGTCCGCCTGAAACAACAATACGAGCGTAGCGTACAACATCATGTCGATACCCACTCCCGTGATGGATGAGACAATGCCACCCGCGAGCCCGGTGAAAAACCCAATAGGCAAACACCAGCGAGTAAATCGTTCGTTTTCTCCACGTGCTTCGATCAATTCGTTCAATTTGAAGATATGCATGATGCCAAAGCTGCACCAGACCACGGCGAACACCAATTTGACCCAGAGATCGGGTATTAAAGGTGCGATGAATATTGCTCCCGCTGGCGTACCCACTAGACTGCCGACCATGGTAGGACGTAAGATCCGCCATTCGACTGGTCGGCCTTTGGAAACGATATAGATGCTGGCTGATACCATGCCGATCGACTGCACGGCCAATGCAAAGTTTCTACCCAAGGATCCAGGTAGGCCAAAGAACAGAACCAAGACTGGAAATCCGACCGTGCCGCCACCCATGGGCGTCGAACCGGCAATGTACGAGCCGAAGGCCATCGACAACGCAATGGGCCAATGAGCTTGCACCACAGGCCATAGATTCAGGAAGAATACCAAGCTTATCCAGCAGCCATAAAATGCGATAAGCCAATACCAAAATAGACGCGATCGCCTCATAGTTGATCTATCTAGTTGAATTTATTTGGTTGCCACCAAGAGGATAGCCTCGCATAAACTGCATATCGCCCGCGATTCAGCAATGGACGAGCAAACGGCAACGCGACAAATTTTTGCGTGCCGTCATCTCAAACCGTTGAATCCACAATTTGTCGCCTCGTGAGATAACCATCATCCAGTTTGGAGATTCGCCATGGCCGCGAAACGCAAGCCAACTATTTTGCCAAAAAGCGATTCCGACGGCTTCTCCGAAGCAGCAGAGTGTTTAAAAACGCTCGCGCACCCTGTTCGCCTGAAAATGGTGCACATGCTCCTCCGCGGTCGATACACGGTTGGGGAATTGGCCCAAGACTGTTCAGTTCCAGACAACGTGGCCTCAGAACATTTGCGTCTAATGCAGCGCTGTGGATTTTTTACCAGCGAACGCGAGGGGCGTCGAGTCTACTATCGCGTCGCCGAGCCGCATTTGCAGAGCATCATGAAGTGCATCGAGAATCGGTTTCTCAGCAACATGCCAGACAAGCCGTAAGCGACTGTCACTTACACACTTTGGCTTGCGTTCAAGCAAAACTCGGATTGCTATACGACGCATTGCGCTCTCTCGGAATGCTGTGTTTAGACCAATCGACGTCAGGCAGAATTACCACAGATCTAGTGAGAGGAATGATCCAGGAGGAAATGAAGGATCCTGCAGCAGCTCTGCGGAGTTATCAGAAGGTCATCAAGCAGTTCCCCAAGTCGGATTCTGCCATCATTTCGCAGAATCGAATCGACCATCTAGAATGACACGTAATGATAGTAAATTAGAGTTGTTTTGCCCGACCAGTTGATTGCATACGGCGGACAGAACATCTTGCTTAGCACCCTTTGGCAGGAAGAAGCTCACGCTTGCAGGCCTGCAGAAAGAGCGAACAGGATCATCTGACCGATGAATTCGTTAGCGTGTTTGTTGGTCCATCAAAGCGATTTGCACTTCGACAATTTCCTTGGCGCCTTTGAAGAAGGCTTCGAGGACTTGGGGGTCGAATTGTGTGCCTCTACCTTCGAGCATGATTTGAAAGCATTTTTCGCGCGGGATTGCTTTCTTGTAAGTCCGCTCGCTCGACAAAGCGTCAAACACGTCGGCCGCCGCAGTAATGCGACCTTCGATGGGGATGTCGTTTCCAGCCAGTCCAATCGGATAGCCACTTCCGTCCCACCATTCGTGGTGAGTTTGCGCGATGCGCGCCGCCATGACCATCATCGGTGAACTGCGAACATGGAGCATGTCAGCCCCGATTCGTGTATGTGATCGCAGCTTTTGAAGATCAGGTTCACTCACTGGTTCGATAATCGCCTTGCCAAATGCACAATGTTTGCGCATCAGTTCCCATTCATCTGGGTCAAGCCGTCCGGGCTTGAACAGAATGGCGTCTGGAATACCGATTTTACCTACGTCATGCAGCTGCGCCGCCGACTCGATCATTTTGACGCGTGGTTCGGGCCAGCCCAGGTGTCGGGCGATGATGCCCGCATAACGCCCTACACGCAGCACGTGATTGCCGGTATCGTTGTCGCGATGTTCAGCCGCCTTGGCCAAACTGAGAATCAGCTGCTGTCGGCTGCGGGAAAGATCCTCTGTTCTGCGTCGAACAATGGCGTCCAATTTTGCGTTTTCGCCGGCGATATAGTCCATGTGAGATTTGATCAGCAGCGCGTTGCGGACGCGGGGGATCAGGTCATGTGGGTCCACTGGCTTTTGCAGAAAGTCCATGGCTCCCAAATCCAGCGCCTCCTTCTTAATTCCAGGATCGCTGGCAGCTGTTAGGATGATGACTGGCAGGTGCCGCGTTTCCACATCAGCAACCAGACAACGCAAGATCTCAAGTCCGGAGATATGGGGCATGCGAATGTCCAGCAGCACAACGTCCGGTCGGTCTCTGCGTATCAGTGGCAGAGCATGGCGAGCATCTGTGGTCGACACAAATTCCTGGTAGCCTTGTCCCTCCAGGTAGGCCTGGACGGTCAGAATGTTCGTCTCCTCATCGTCTACAATCAGAATGCGGCGATGAAACAGCTGCTGGGCCCGGTCGTTAAACGGGACGTCCGTTGCCCGGCGGGTGGGCAGTTCGGCGATGGCATCCATCGCATTCTCGATTGCCTGAACTTGCTTTTCGAGTGGCGGATCCGGAACGACAGTGCGATCATGGGGTGTCGCGTCGGCGAGCTCGCGCAGTTTTCCGCGCAGCATTTGGGTGGCTTGCTCGGGCCGAAGATTGCCAAGCATTTGTGTAGCTTGTTCCGGCCGGCGTTCGGAACGCAACGGAGCTGCCACCGTCGGCTGTTCACGACGTATGGGGATTTGCTCGGTTTGCTGGTGAGTTCTGGAATTCATTGCTTGCATACAATCGGGCGTATTTCAAGTTGCAGCGTTTAGCAAGATTAGCTCTCAGTCGAGCGTCTTGAGGAGTCATCCTACTTTTAAGTCCTCAATAGTGGGTGGCTTTGTAGCGATTGTTCGGATGCTGGGGGCTCGACTGCCCGCTGGCCCAGATTAGCTGCACGGTCAGGCACATGAGTGGGAAAGCGCTGGCTCTGCATCTGTTTCAATTGAGGCCGCCAACTCAACCAATTCTGCCAGCACCGTTTCGATTCCTTCGGTCGCTTGCGACTTCGCCAAACGTTCGAGTTTCGTGGCTGGAGCTGTCAAGGCTGCAAAACCGACCGTGCCGCCACTTCCTTTGAGCCAGTGGGCCAGCTCGGACAGTTGCGCGAAGTTGCGATCTTCCCAGGCGTCACACATTTCCCCTAGCCTTTCGGGCAGGCGTTGAACGAATTTGTCCACGATGGCCTTAAAGCGAGGGTCCGCGGTCGGCAACGTAGACCGTAACACCGGCTTGGCGGAAGCACGAGTAGCGACATCTGCGTGAGCAAGGCTGGCATCCGCGGGAGCAGCGAGGACTGTGTTTGTATTTGCGACGGATGCCTGTGGCTTGACCGAATTCGCTGCAGCTTCTTCCAAGTAATTCAACAGGACTTGATTCAGCAGTTCCATGTTAATTGGCTTGGCGAGAAAGTCGCTGCACCCTGCTTCATCGCATTTCTTCTGGTCTTCTGACATTGCGTTTGCAGTCAACGCAATGATCGGCGTTTTCAAGCCGAGTTTGCGCAGGGTGCGAGTGGCTGCATACCCATCCATGACGGGCATCTGCATGTCCATCAAAATCACGTCGTAGGTATTTTGCGTTGCTTTCTCGACTGCGATCTGTCCATTCTCGGCTTCTTCGACGGTCAATCCCAGCTCGCGCAGAATAACTTGCAAAAACTCCCGGTTGCTATCTCCATCGTCGACTAGCAGCACTTTCGCTGGTTTGAAGTGAATGCGAGATATGTTTTGATGCATTCTCTTGTTCTTTTCCAGCAGGGCTTGGGCAGTTTCTTGGTCCACCAACGAATTTTCGTCGACCTTACCCGTGGCAATCCGCACAGTAAACAAACTTCCCTGATCGGGTTGGCTGGTAACACTTATGCCACCTCCCAACGCTTCTGCAAACCGCTTGCTGATTGAAAGTCCTAGGCCGGTTCCACCAAAGCGACGCGTCACGGAACTGTCCGCTTGCTCGAAGGGATTGAAAATCCGCGCAGCCTGTTCGGGGCTCATTCCTATTCCGGTGTCGCGAATGTCGAATTCCATGTAGGGGCAGCCAGCATCAGTGGCAAAGCGACAGGTCACCGACACGCCTCCTTCACTAGTGAACTTGATAGCGTTTCCTATGATGTTTGTGAGAATCTGCCGCAGTCGCGTACGATCCGTTTCGATTGTGCTAGGTATCTTGCCCTCCAGTTCGTAGGTCAGGTCAATCCCTTGTTGCTGAGCGCGAACTCGGAGAATCGTCACCACGTCATCCATTATTTCGAATGGCGGAGTTTCCGACAATTCGAGTTCGAGTTTTCCAGCTTCGATCTTCGACAGATCCAGAACGTCGTTGATCAGTTCGATCAGGTGATTGCCACTGGAATGAATCGTATTCAGATAGCTCTGGCGTTTTTCTTCGTCGCGTTCCAAGCCCCGCCTTAGTACATCCGTGAATCCTAGGATCGCGTTCATCGGCGTGCGAATCTCGTGACTCATGTTGGCCAAAAACTCGCTCTTGGCCTTGTTGGCTGCTTCGGCTGCCTCCTTGGCAATCCCCAGCTCAATTTTGTGTTGTTCCAAAACGGTCACGTCGTCAAACGTCACCAGGGCACCTCGGTAATTACCTTCATTTCCCGAAATGGGTGAAGCGTTGGCTACAAAGCTGCGAGTCATGCCAGCATGGTCCTTTAGCTGGATCGGCATGTTGGACAGAGCGCTTCCAACCTCGATCGCGATTTGCCAGGGAAACTTTCCTTGCAGGGATTGGCCATCCTCACACCAGGCAAACTTTGTGGCCTTGTGTCCAATGAGTTTGTCTGGATCCATATTCAACACTTTTGCAAAAGCGTTGTTTGCCAACAGGATGCGGTCGCGGTTGTCGACGATCAACAAGCCCTCGGCCAAGTTATCCAATGCTTCGCGCACGCGTTTCGGAACTGCACCGGACGGATCCAACTGATTCAGAATCCTGCCCAGCATGTAGTTGATTGCCAGGAAGGCTACGCAGCTAACAAACATCACCAGCCCGACCATATTGGCTGGAACAAAGGTCATCACGCGCTGCACCTTGAACGGCGCATAGGTCAATTCCAAGCGTCCCCAATCGGTGTTGCTATCGCGCAGGGGTACAAACATGAAATTCGTATTGGATACTTCTCCTTCGGGTAACTCCCAAAGTTGATCATGATCTTCTGAGCTGACGATCAGTTCGCCGCTGCTAGACCGCAACCCTGCGCTTCGCAGGTCTTCATGCCTCTGTACGACCACTTGAAACAAAGAATGCAAACCACGGCTATCACCACCGCTAGATAATAACGCCGTGCTACTCAGGGCAAGTGATTCACAGAATCTCGCCCGTTCGCGGAGCGCAATTTCTTCGTGGTCTGGAATCAACCCCAACATTTTGCCAGCGACAAGAATACTGACCACGATGCCAACCAAAGCGATCGAAATTCTGTTGCGAGCTGAAATCTGAAACATGGCAATGGCTCAATTATGAGTTCGTTGAATTGTTTGCGTCTGTATTGGCCAGGAATTCTCCGACCGACTTGTATTCATCTACACCTTGGTCGACGATCGACTCAAGTGAATCGTCATCGTCCTGGTCGGCAACTTGAACATTTGCGATGACCACCATGGCGTCCAGATACTTCCATGCTGGCAGCTGGGCTATCAACGTCGAAGCGACGACTCCACCGCGGACCATCCATATGACATAGCCAACAGTCAGGCTACCGGTAACGGCGCGGACTGAATCCATAACAACTTCCTCGAAACTCAGATCCTCCTGAATGTTCTCTTGGAGTGTGTCCAGCTCCAGCCAGAGTTCGCCGCTATCGGCCATCATGTTGAAGTCAGTTGATGTAAAGCTGAAGGAAGTGGAATTTTCTCGATACCGATCGTTGTTGGAAAGGCTCTGCCCGTCGCGGACACGGTATGAAGAATCGGTGTCACTTGCTGAACGTTCGATCCCAGCACTGCTGGGTTGCAAATCTCTTAGAAGCGTTCCGGCATCACTAGATGATGGCTCCGCTCCCAAAGTCTCTGGCAGTGCTTCATCGCGCTGGTCCTGTTCAGTTTCTGCACCTGATGCATCGGGCGACGCGGCTGCTGGAGCTGCCAGTGGAGCTGCCAGTGGGGCGGAATCTTGTACGATCGTGTCCGCACTGTCACTGACGCTGCTTGCTTCTTGCGGCACGGGAGTTGGAGATGGAGGTTGAGCTGACGGCTGAGGTGTGGGAGCAGGTGGCAGAGTTGTAAGAGCTGGCTGGGCTGGTGGCGGTGCCGTCATTTCGATTGGGGTTGTAGCAGCGCTGAAGATCGGGCCCTCTTTTGTGCCTCGAGCATCAGTATACGAAACTGAAACTCGAATCCTTGCATCGACGTCGTCCTGTACCAACGTGTAGGAATTCCCAGTTGCACCGGTGATGGCAACCCCATTTCGGAACCACTGAAAGGAAAACGCGCCCAGTCCGTCGTCATCGTGGATGTGACTGGTGTCCGCCAGCAGGGTTTCCTTAAACTGTGGCTTGCCGAGAATCACCGGCAAGCCTTGTGGCAAATCATTGCGGTCGGCTATGAAAACGGTGACGGGTCTTTCAAACTGTGCGCCGCCTGAATCAGTCACCATGACTTTTATCTGGTACGAAGACTGAACCTCGAAATTGAGGATGCCGTCAGTCAGGTGCAATTCGTTCAGGGCCGCACCGCCAATGGAAAACTTGGCCGCGTCCGGTCCACCCGAGATGGAATAGGTAAAGTGATCTGTTAAATCGGCGTCGATGGCTGCCAGGCTTCCGACCTTGAGACCCGAGCTTGAATCAGTGTTTTCAACCAGGAACAGACGGTTGAAAATGATGCCCGTAGGAGCGTCATTAACTGGATTGATGGTAAGCGAGACCGTGGCCAGCGACGATTGCGCTGGGTCGTTAACGCGGTAGACAAAGATGTCCGATGTCGTTTCGCTGCCATCGTGTACGTAGCTGAACGAGCCATCGGCGCTGATCGTAAAGCTGGCTGCGTGAGCTGGACCGCTTACCAGCGAAACTGTCAGTACGTTGTTGTCCAAATCGAAATCGTTGTTCAACAGTCCGCCTGGGCCCGACTCAACACCTGCGGAAGCAATGAAAGAGGTCGAGCTTGCCAGTTGTAGCGACGCAACCTCTTGGGCGGTGAGCAACCTGGACACCACGCGAAATTCGTCAATCAGTCCGTCGAATGTTCGAGCGGACGAGACGCTTTGGTTGCCAACTTTGAAATCCAAAGCCGCATCGGAGCTAACCGTACCGACAGGCACTTGGTTGACAACGACCGTTTGTTGCACACCGTTAATAAAAATCTGTGGAGTATTATTAACGTCGCTGTTGTCGTACTGCACGACGATCTGTTGCCAACTGTTCAAATTCAGTGAACCAAGCTGAGTTGTCCAAATGCCGTAGGTGGTTGAGAATCCATGTTCAAAGCGAAGGCCGCCGCTTGACCCAGCTCCAAAAACTTGCAACGCCCAACCATCTCCATTAATGTTAAAAGCGGTACTGCCTTTGTCGGCAATTCTGCCAAATCCGTTTTCTCCCCATCCGGCCGGTTTGATCCATGTCGAGATCGCGCCACCGCCAGCAAACAGGTTATCCAGACTGGCGTCGGAACCCAAGTTGATATTGCCGTCGACACCGTCAAAAAGAGCGGCTCCGCCAGCAAAGGCATCTTGGGTAAATGTCGTATTATCGACACCATCATTGGACAGCTGTCCCGAATCGGTTGCCGAACCAACCATGTGCAACACGGCTAAGAGATCTGAAGACCAGATGGAAGTTGGCGATTCGCCTGCAGGAGCATTTCCGTTCCCGTAGTACATCCAAATAAAATCTTGATTTGATCCGCCATTTACCTGTGGGACGTTGACCCACACGTAGGAATAACCGCTGCTGTCCCAGGATTCGATTTCGTAGGCGAGTAGTGTTCCATCGCTATCGACAAATCTCAAGTCTTCACCATTGGCTTGCAACTGACTGTAGTCAATTTGAACTGCATCCAGCGCAGATGCGTGCAGACGAACCAGGACCGGCAAATTGACAGCGTCCGCAGAAATGGAACTGTGATCAAACGTCAGCTTCTGCCGAAAATCCCAGTTGGCGTTTGCCCAGTTCGCTGCGGCACTAACCGTCAGCGTTGCCCCTTCGTCGATTGTAAAGGCCTCTGAAACAGCTGTCGGGCTGTTGTCGTTCTTGTTCTCGACTTGAACAACGATAGACTCAACCGCAGTCGATGTGGTGCCATCGGATAGGGAAACCGCCAGAGAGTATTGCCGGGTTCCGGAGTCAAAATCCAAGCGGCTATTGTCCACTACTTTCAATTGACCGAGCGAATCTATCTCGAAGACGCCGTCGTCGTTGCCACTAACAATCGTCCAGGTGAAAGTGTCAGTTGCATCAATGTCATGAAAGATCACATTGCCGACAACCTGCCCATTGGTTGCCAGCTCACTGACTGAAAACTGTTGTTGCGGATCGACGGTCGGTAGATCATTTTCGCCGACGAGTGTGATTGTAACGGTTGCTGTATCCGTCCCGCCCTCTCCGTCGCTGATCGTGTAAGTAAAAGTGTCGGTAGCCGTCTGCCCAATCGAGATCCACTCAAACTGTCCATTTGGATTGTAAGTAAAGGTGCCGTCACCGTGGTTGGTAACCAACCCCAACGTTCCAGAGGTATCGATGCTGGTGAGCGTTATCGTGTCACCCGGCACATCGCTATCGTTGGCTAGCACGTTTGCTGTAGTGAATGTTCCGCTTTCGGTAGTTTCGAAACCCACACCAGTATCGTCATTGGCTTGCGGGTCTGCATTGACGATATGAAGCGTCGTCAGCGAAAGGTCGCTTTCGGTGCCATCGTTGTCAGTCACGCGCAGGGCAATAATCCGCGATTGCGGATCATCCAGGGCCGTTGCGTCAAAGATTGGGGATTCGCCAAAGGCAGTTGGATTGAAATTCACGCCGTCGTAGTTCAAATCCCATGCGTAGGCAGCGATGGTCCCGTTGGCATCGGTGGAACCAGAACCATCAAGATTCGTCTGCGATCCTTCGGAGATGGTGTATGGTCCGCCCGCGTCAGCAATCGGTGCCTCGTTGACGGTAACCGAGACCTGCGCGGCTGGCGGAGAGGTGGCCAGTGGATTCGAATGATTCAATATCGCTACCCAATCGATTGCGCCTCCCAGGTACTGGTCAGCAGCCAAATCGTGACGGGCACCAAAGAATAGATTGGTATTAGGATCAAAGGCGTCTCCACCCCGCGTTGCATCTACCGCTTGCAAAGAACCGTCCAAGAATACCTTGGCTCCGTCTATTGCGTCGACGACCAGCGTATATACGTGCCAAAGGCCATCTCCGACCAGGCCACTGGCGTCGAAATCCAAGGCAGCGGCATCAACCACGTCGTTTGCATCGGCCAGGTTAGTGCGCAGCTGCCCAGCAAAGCTCGATCCGTCTTCACCAAATGAGATGTTCAGATTGTTGGCCGAACTGTGATCGCCGTGACTGTACAAAGTCAGCGCTTGACTGCCTGAACTGTCATCTATGCGGAAGGCGAATGCGATCGTAAAACTGGTCGAGTACGTCAAATCCGGTATGACTACATGATCGTCGACTTCATCGAAAGAGAGCGCAAACCCGATTCCTCCATCGACGGTGTCGACTCCGCCAACCAGGCTTCCGTCCGCGGTGTCCAGCACATCGTCGGCGTGCCCGTTCAAATTCCAATAGTGAACCAAGCCTTCACTGCCGTCCGTGATCAGATAGGTGAAGGAGTCCGGGCCGACGTAACTTGAATCGGGAGTATACGTAACGGTTCCATCGCCGTTGTCGGTTACGCTGCCATGGCTCGCGCGACCAACGTCCAAGATGGTTAGGTTGGGTAGGTCGCCCCGAATGTCGTTGTCCAACACATCGATCACCACGGGCGTATCGACCAGTGTCAGAGAATCGTCGTCGACCGCTTGTGGCGACTCCGGTACATCGTTCAATGTGACCAGAATTGTTTTGACATCAGCAGCACCGCTGGGATCAGATGCCGTCACCTGAACTTCATAGACATTGTCACCGTTGGAATCGGCGTTTGCTTCGAAATCAGGCGATGCCTTGAAGGTGAGCAAACCAGAGGTCGAGCCAATTTCGAAAGCTGCGCCATCTGCGCCGCCGGTGATGGAATACGTAACGGTGTCCACGGGATCGGAGGCCGTGACCGTTTGTACGAACTGGCTATTCTCCTGGACACTGACCGTCAAGGGCGACGTGATTGTCGGCGCGACGTTGTTGATGGTTACGGTAGCCGTTGAAAGCGAGCTGACATTGCCGCTGTTGTCCGTCACCCGCAGCGCCACAGTTCGCGTGCTACTGCCGCTGATTCCGCTGGCGTCAAAGGTTGTCGTTGATCCGTTTGCTGTAGGGTTGAAATTGGTACCGTCGTAGTTCAGATCCCATTCATACAATGTGATTGATCCGTCACTATCGGTTGACCCAGTGCCGTCCAGGGTAATGGTGCCTCCCTCGTCGACCACATAGCTGGTTCCCGCGTCTGCGTTTGGAATTGAGCTAGCCGCCAGTTGAATTGCAGCAAACGCACTGGGGCTCGAGGCAGCCGAATCGTCAGTGCCTTGCCAAGCTACCTTGCCATCACGAAACCCGCCATCGTCGTCGTCGTTGATTTGAACTTCGATACCGATCGCCGTTCCACCCTGCGGGATCACCCCAAGCAGCGTCCACGGAATCGCTATTTCAACGACGTAACCACCGGCTGTCGTCTGGCTGGCATGGTCCACGCCCGTGGTGTCTGTTTGCGAGTTGATACCAGGATGGACGACACTATCAAACAATCGGAAAATAAGTTGATAGTCATCGACGCCATCGTAATTCGTACCATGGGAATAGTTGGGATCGATGAATAGCTCGATCGAGTCGTCATCCGAGGGGTTGGCTGAGTCCAGCTTCAGGTTTGTATCGTTTACGTCCACCAACACATACAAAAAGTTGGCATCCCACAGGCTGCGCCAGCTACCCGACAGATCGGAAGTGTTATCGACGGAGCCCATGATTAGGTGGTTGATGCTGTTGCTGGATACAGAGCTCCACTGAGAATCCTCGGTACCGTCAATGGTGATGCTCGACGACGCGGCAGCGATTTGGTTTGACAGAAATTCATATGCGCCAATGTCAGGTGTACTGTCGCGGACTGCATTGCGACCGTCTTCCGTTGGTGCTCCAGCAAGCAAGCCTGCGTCAATAGCGGCGCTACCTGACAGTAGCGAGTGAGTCCGAGTTGACCCACCGTAATTGGCCAAAGCACCCAGCATTGGGTTAGCACCGCTTAACGGGTCACCTAAAGCAGCGCTGTTGTCGCTGTCGATATTGTTGCCAAGTGAAGTCAATGCACTGTCCGAATTCTGCCCAATGTTGGACAGAATCGTGTTGCGCAATTGGGTCGAATGCGAACCGTTGGTGCCAATACCAGTGGAGTTGTTAGCTAAAGTGCTGTTCGTAATCGTGACACTATTGTTGTCATTGAACAACGCACCGCCATTGGCCGCCGTGTTGCCGCTAATAGTTACGTTGGTGAGCGTGCCCCCGCTGCCGCTAACAAAGTAGATACCACCACCGCTGCCTGTCGCAAAATTGTCAGCCAAGGTCACGCGTTCCAAGTCGATGAAACCGAACGCCTGAATACCGCCACCATGTCCGACAGAATTGTTGTCGCGAACCTCGACATCCAGCAACTGGGTATTGGTACCAGCCTTGGTCAGCATGCCGGCACCGGTCACACCGCTTCCACCACTGATCGTCAGGCCTTCGACGTTGACGGTGCCAGAATGAATTTCGAAAACACGATCCCCCAATCCTGACGCGTCAATTACCGTCGAAAATGCACCCGCACCAACTATCGTCAGGCTGTTGTGGATATCCAAGTCTCCGCTGGCGTTGCTGGCTTCGGCAGCACCGCCGATAGACAATGTGTAGGTACCGGCAGCGAGGATGATGGTGTCGCCGCCGCTTCCTGAGTTGGCCAGGTCGATCGCTTCTCGAAGTGACAGTAGCCCATCGCCACCGTCAACAACGTCAGCGAAAGTGGTCACCGTTATCGTGGCCAGCTTTCCACTCCATTCCGCTTGAGCCTGAGCGCTGAATGCTTGGCTGGCTTCGATAGAGCCGATAGCGTACTCAAGCTCCCAGTCTGCTCCATAGCGAACGTTGCCTGTATCGTCAGTACTGGCGGCGACATCGGCTCCGGTGAGTTCAGCGATGGACTCGAGCAAAGTCAAACCGTCGTTAGAAGAGGCGAGATTGCAGCCATAAAACAAGATGTCAGCTTCGCTGGTCAACGCGGATTGCCAATCGGCAATGGCGCCAGCGTAGCCAGCCACCGAATCAGCCCCTAGCCACACGCTGCCCAGCTTGACGGACCCTTGTTCGGCGTGAGAAACAACATGAATCGTTCCCACGTCTGTCAAACCGTCCAGGATTTGGCTAATCTGGGCCACGCCATCGCTACCAGCATCGAGCACAAAGACAGCCAGATCCCGTCCGGCTAGTTGCTGTGCCTGCAAATCAGCCAGCAAAGTTTCCAAATCCGAAACTGCACCATCAATGAAAACGACATCGCTGACTGGCTGTCGATTATTCTGATTCTCCGTAGGTTCTGCACATTCCTCCGTTACCGGCTCGCACTCTGCCTGGCTGGGAGCCGCCTCGACCGGACTCGCGCTCATTAGAATTCGAGATTCCAACTGGCACAGTTCAAGCGACCGAGCGGTTGCCATCTGCGAGCCGGAGCGCATGAGTTTCGCTGCCCCTAGCAGCTCTTCGATCACGAATTTTGCTCGGCGAAACAAAGTGCTTTCTCCCTGTGCAGTCAATTGAGGCGGTATCAAGTTGAGATTGACTGTCACTGCAATGGAAAGTGACAATTGTTCGCGCACGAGGGCTGGGGCTGAGAATGCTGGAAAGTCTCCTCAGAACATCAAAGCGCGGCGCGACCTGTCTAAAGAGTAGGTTGCTTTTGCTCCGAATGCTGGCATTGAACCGCGAAAGACTCAAGTCCACATTCGCTACAACCGTTACGATCGCTCCAGGCCGTAATCGCCGAGCAGCCGGAGCGAGCCGCCAAGTGGATACGGTGAAATGCGCCCATGCTTCCGCCGATAAATTCCGATGCCTTTTGCCTTGCGCGGACGGAAGGGATGCTTGAGCACTAGGGACAGTTGTTGGAAGCATCCGAACCTGAGCGACCTGTATCTATTCAAATGCGAAACAGGGAAGTTAGCTTTGATACGTGCCCGATCGACGCGCCTGGGAGGGCGGCAGTCGCATTTTCGACGAGACTTCGAACCTCGGATTCCGGTTTGGATCAGGGGTAGAGTATTCGTACGCACGTTGCTACGGTTCTGCTGCAATCACTTAACACGATTGGGAATGCGGAGCTGTGCTGCTTTGGTTCTGTGGCTCTCCGTTATACCTGGCAACCTAAGCATTTCGTCAGATCCTTTACCTGTCGCGTTTCCTGTAAACGAGCTGCAGCCGCTGGATACCGCGCAACTGGTCAACGTACCAGCCAACGCCAGCTCAACTGCTTCGTCCATGTTGGCAAGCTATTTCGAGCGCGCCTCGCATGCGCAGAGTTTTTCACAGAACCAAGGACCGAATCCAGCGGCGATCCCAACAGATTTCGTACCATGGTGGGAACCCATTGCCCTTCGACCAACTCAAACGTCGACTATGTTTATCGAGCTGAACGGTCTGCTCGAAAGCGCATTGGACCACTCGCCCTTCGTGCGATCTATCGCCGCGCAGCCGATGGTCAACGATACGATCATGGTTGAAGAAGGCGCTGCCTTCGACTGGACACGATTCTTCGAGGCATCATACAGCGACGCCAATGATCCGGTGGGAAGCGATTTGACAACGGGTAACGCTGATGACCGTTTCAAGGATAAGAACTACCGATCGGGTACCGGGGTACGCCGTACGAATTCCTATGGTGGACAAGTAGAAATTGCCCAGCGTTACGGAACGCAGCGCAATAACTCGCGGTTTCTCAATCCCAATCCACAAGCTACGGCCCGCCTGGAACTGAACTACACGCATCCAATCATGCGTGGTTCAGGCCAAGCCTACAATCGCAGCCGCATCGTGCTGGCTGATATTGCACGCAACCTGTCTCGCGACGAATTCGCTGAGCAGGTTCAGGAGCACTTGCTTCAAGTGACCATTGCCTACTGGGATTTGTACCGCACGCGAACGCGCTACATCCAGCGGCAAGCCTTGTTGCGAGCTGCGGAGCTAATCCACGACAAGTTGATTGGTCGTGAGCAAGTCGACTCCCTGCACAGGCAGGTACTGCGTGCCAAGGCGGCTGTCGCGCGGCGGAAGTCGGAAATCGCGCGGGCCGCGACCGAGATCGAAAACACCGAAGCCCAACTGCGAGTCCTCGTCAACTCACCGTCGTTGGTACAGACCGACGAGCTTACGCCGTTGGTCGTGCCTTTCACTTCTGCGGTTTCGCTGTCGGTACCAGACTGCTTGACCACGGCCTTGGCCAACCGTCGCGATGTCTCTCAGGCCATTCGCAACATCCAGTCGACTTCGGTACGGCTAGGAATCGCTCGCAACGACATGCTGCCCAAGCTGGATCTGTTGTTGAGTAGCTATGTGGCCGGGTTGGATAGTGGCTACAAGACATTTTCGGCTTGGAATCGTCAATTCATCGATGGTCGCCCGGGATTCTCGGTGGGAATACTCTGGGAACTGCCTAGCGGTAATCGAGCTGCACGCGCTCGCCAACAGCGGCAGGAATGGGAGTGGCGCAAGTCGACCAGCCAATTTGCAAACACAGTGGAAACCTCGATGACGGAAGTGGAAATCGCTGCCCGTGAGGTTGTGACGACCTTTCAGGAAATGCTGGGAAAATATCAGGCAATGTTGGCAGCTTCGACCGAAACGGCTTTTCTCAGTGATCGCTACGAATTGCTGCCTGGTATTAGCGATTCGGCTCCGCTGCTGCTAGAAGACCTGCTGGATGCGCAGGAGCGGCAATCGGATGAAGAGGCTGCCTACGTGGAAGCTCAAGTCAATTACTCAATCAGCCTGGTGCGGCTGCGTCAAGCGATGGGAACATTGCTGCTGGCTGGACCGGATTGCAATCCAGTAACAGTTGACCAAACCCACGGGTCAACCCAATCGTTTTCTAGTTCTAGGGAACATGTTCTTACGCCTGAGGAGTTCCCGTCGTTGGAACCTGTTGAGCCATGGACCGTTCCAGCGCCGTCAAGCAACGCACCCTACTCAGCTAGACCGTTCAATACGGTACAGCCGAACGAAGGTTGGTCGAACGGTCAAGTAGCTGTCCCTGATTTTTCTTCCAGCGGTTTCGCGTCCATTCCGGAGCAAGTATTTGCACCGGCACTCACTGGGAACTAGGCACTTCGTTGGAAAAAGTTCCACTCAGCGAAAGGGTCGGCAGCCGATGGTTGACAAGGAACCTGGTGGGTTGGCCTCTGATGGCTGTGGGCTGTTTGGACTTTGGAGCGTTGAGGTGACATGCCTGGATTACTAAAACGCCGCCTAGCAACGTTGGCACCCGCTGCAGCGGTACCCTTGCCGGAGATTCGCCAGGTAGCTGGCGAAGTCAGGCCGGTTGCCGATAGCTCGCTCAAGGATATCGCCGAACATCTACGCGAGCAGTTTGCAGCTGATCGCGAGAACCTTGTGCTTGTCGCCCAGGCCATGGGGCTGGCGGTGGAAGCGATTCGCCGGGCACTGGGCGTCGAGTTGTATGACGTCCAGATGAAAGCTGCTTGGGCAGTTGCTCGAGGGCAGATCGCCGAAATGCAGACCGGCGAAGGCAAAACGAACTCGGTAGCGCCTGCGGCTATCGTGTCTGCTTTGATGGGCCTGTCAGTACACGTGGCCACGCCCAACAGCTACCTGGCGACGCGAGATTGCGAATCTCTGCTGCCCGCATACCAACTGCTGGGAATCTCCGCTGGCGTGCTGCAGGCGAATTGTCCTTCCACGCAAGAAAAACAAAATGTCTATGACTGTGACATCGTTTATGGAACTGGTTTCGAGTTTGGTTTCGATTTTCTTCGCGATCAAGTTGCTGCGTCAAAGGGCTCACCAAGGGCAAACGCGGCAGCGAACTCAGACGGGACAGCGGCAGAGACGACCAGTTACCTCGGCGCCCATCTTTTGGCCACCTTACGTGGCGAGATCCCAAACAACAAACAAGGTATCCAGCGTGGCCACTTTACTGCCATCGTGGACGAAATAGACAACGTGCTGCTGGATGATGCTCTTTCGCCGCTGATACTGTGCGATGAGCCACAAGGGCAGGCGGAAGACGAGGATGCTTGCCGACTAGCGCGTGCGCTGGTTGGCGAGCTCACGGCACACATAGATTTTGTGTTCCAGGCTCAGACCGTAAGATTGACCGACCGGGGTGCAGAAAAGATCCATCGAGATGAATTGCATATTCCGGTTCGGCATCTTCGCCGACCATGGACTGAGTACGTTCAGCAGGCGCTTTGCGCCGAACACATGTTTCGACAAGGCGTACACTACTTGCGCCACAATGATGAGATCCGCATTGTGGATACCAGCACTGGTCGAATTTTCAACGACCGTAGTTGGAGCGAAGGGTTGCATCAAGCCGTTGAAGCCAAGGAAGGGCTGGCCATTTCAAGCGAGCGAGCGGTACTGGCGCAGGTAACGCGACAACGCTACTTTCGGTTGTACCGTCAGCTGTCGGGTATGACTGGAACGGCAGTTGGTTGCGAACGAGAATTCTTCCATGTCTATGGATTGTCGATCGAAGCCATCCCAAGGCGACTGCCCTGCCGCAGGCAGATTCAGTCGACTCAAGTCTTGCCGGACGCCATGGCCAAATGGGCTGCCATTGCCCGCGACGTTCACGCAATCCACCAGCTGGGTCGGCCGGTATTGATTGGCACGCGGACCATTTCCGATAGTGAGAACATGGCCGACTATCTGCGGCACCAGGATATCCCATTTCAATTGTTGAATGGGACACAGGACGCGGAAGAGGCAGAATTGATCAACCTGGCTGGCCAACCCGGTGCGGTGACCATCGCGACAAACCTGGCAGGACGTGGCACGGACATCAAACTGCATTCGGAATCAAAAGAGGCAGGTGGGCTACACGTAGTCGTCTCCGAGCCGAATGACTTGGCTAGGGTGGACCGGCAATTGGTCGGCCGTTCGGCGCGGCAGGGTGACCCGGGTTCAGCACGAACTTATCTTTCGCCAGATGATACCTTCATCCGCGAAAATGCGCCATGGTTGACTCAGCCGATTCGCAACGGCTTGCGACAGGGAGAATTGCCGCTGGATATCTCCCAACGAATTGTCAAGATTCAAGCGATGATTCAGCGCCGTCAGGCTGCCTGGCGGATGCAACTGATGCAACGCGATCTGGCACGACAATCCTTGCTTGTTTGATATAGAATGAGTGTCCAATCCTGTACGCCCAGGCAACCTAGATGGATCTCAACAATGTTTGGCAAGCCGTGTTTACCTTCACAGCGTTTCAATCTGACCGCCCGATTATGTCTCGGCGTTATTGTCTTTATCCAGTTCTTTCCACAAAGCACGTATTCGCAGGAATCGCAAACTACCGTTGGTAGACTTGCGAACGGGCAGACGCAAACTCCTGTGAACCAGATTCTGACACCATACGGAACTTTTTTGGATTTGCCAGGCTTGCGTCCACAGACAGTTGCTGTATCGCCCAACGGTCGGCACGTGGTTGTATCGGGCAAGACAAATTCCATTATCGTCATCGATCCGTCCACTGGCGGCATCGTTCAAGAGGTGGGAATGCCCGGTGAGAGCGCTCGAATCAATCAATCCTACGATGGTCAAGACGACAAGTCTGCTCAAGTCAGCTACACCGGCTTGCAGTTTTCACCCGACAACCGTCTGCTCTATTTGAGCAACGTCAATGGCTCGGTAAAAGTGTTCCGCGTCGACGATCAGGGAGTGTTCCATCCGGGCTACTCCATTCCCTTGCCCAATGCCGAGGCTGCACGACGCAAGCCGGAAATACCAAGTGGCTTGGCACTATCCGGCGACGGTTCGCGTTTGTATGTGTGCGGCAACCTCTCTAATCGACTGTTTGAGATCGATACGCAAAGCGCCTCCGTGCTAAGATCCTGGGCAGTCGGCGTCGCTCCCTACGACGTGGTGTTGGTGGGCGACAAAGCGTTCGTCAGCAATTGGGGTGGACGCATACCCGGCGAAGGAGATTTAACCGGACCAGCAGGACGCGGTACCGTAGTTCGCGTCGATCCGGTGCGGCACATTGCCAGCGAGGGTTCCGTTTCCGTTGTCGACCTGGCTGTAGATTCCACGGCTGCGTCCAACACGGTTGAAATCCTGACGGGACTGCATGCCAGCGGTTTGGCCGTTTCTCCGGATCAACAGTTTGTCGTCTGCGCCAATGCAGCGGCTGATACGTTGTCTGTGATCGACGTGAAAACGCTGGCGATCGTCGAGACGATTTGGGCTAAGGCTAACCCGGCGGACTTGCTCGGCGCTAGTCCCAACGCATTGGCGTTTGAACCCTCAGGTAAATTTCTACTGGTGGCCAACGGCTCACAAAATGCAGTGGGAATCATCGAGTTTGAGCCGGAGAGCGGATCAGAGCTGGAATGCTTGATTCCAGTGGGTTGGTACCCTGGGGCGATTGTCTGGGATAACGCTGGCAATCGCGTTCACGTGGCGAACATCAAGGGATTGCCGGAATCTCCTCGGGATGCGCCGAATAGCTCTGCCAGCGGATTCAATTCTCACCATTACTCCGGCAGCCTATCTACGTTCCAAATACCCGACCAAGCCGATTGGCCCGCACTCAGCGAACGGGTTGCGCGAAACTTGCGCCAGCAGCGCATCGCAGAAACTGCGCTACCACCTAGAACAGATGTGGCAGCCCGTGCTATTCCGGAGAGAATTGGCGAGCCGAGCTTGATCAAGCATGTGGTCTATGTCATCAAAGAGAATCGAACGTACGACCAAGTGTTTGGCGACATTGAGAAAGGTCGCGGTAATGTCGACCTATGTGTTTTCCCTCGCAATGTCACGCCAAATCAGCACAAGATGGTGGATCAGTTTGTGCTGCTGGATAACACCTACTGCGCTGGAATACTCAGTGCCGATGGGCACCAGTGGAGCACGACTGCCATGAGCACCGACTACATGGAAAAGAGCTTTGCGGGATTTCCACGCAGTTACCCTGACGGTATGGGCGTCGACGAGAACGATGCATTGGCTTATGCCTCATCTGGATTCATCTGGGACAACGCACTGGCTCATGGGATTTCCATTCGGAATTACGGCGAATTCATGATGCCCGAGGTACGTTACCGCGATCCCAGCCAACAGGGTACTCCGGATTTCCTGGCGTGTTATCGCACATGGCAGGGCAAATCGAACGAGGTCATCTTTGAGTGTTCGCCATCGATCGAAAGTTTGCGGGAGATTTCGCCGGTCAAGTACGTTGGTTGGCAGATGTCGGTGCCCGATCAATATCGGGCTGACTTTGTCATTAACGAGCTCAAGGGCTTTGAAGAGCTTGGAGAGTTTCCGCAGCTGACCATCATTTGCTTACCCAATGATCATGCTAGTGGAACGCGACCGGGTTGTCCCACGCCTGCTGCATGCATTGCCGACAATGACCTGGCCTTCGGCAGAATCGTTGAAGCCCTCAGCCACAGTTCGTTTTGGCCGGAAATGGCCATCTTCGGCATCGAGGATGATCCCCAAGCTGGTTGGGATCATATCAGCGGCTATCGCACGACCGCATACTGCATCAGCCCCTACGCCCGACGAGGTGAGTTGGTATCGACTCAGTACAATACCACCAGTGTGCTGCGTACCATCGAGCAGATTTTGGGTCTTCCGCCGATGAATCAGTTTGACGCAAGCGCGACACCGATGTTTGACTGTTTCACGGACGTCGCCGATTTGGCGACTTTTGATGCGGTTCCCAGCAACATACCTCTAGACCAGATGAATCCAAAATTGGCGGATATCGAAGACGAGCAACTGCGACGCGATGCGTTGGCTTCAATGGACATGAATTTTCAGGAGGTTGATCGAGCGCCTGAAGATCTCTTGAACCGCATCCTGTGGCGGGCCATGAAGGGGACATCAATTGCCTATCCCGCTTGGGCTGCTGGTGATGACGACGACGAGGACGAACGGGAGGAAGAGTGAACAAGCCGATGCGACAGTGAGCCGCGACGCTTAGCGTCCGGTTCAACGGAAACCGGGGCTCACGTCCAATGGCAGATGTTTAGCTAGGACCTGCGGAAAAATAGCTTGGGTGTTTACTGTGGGTGGAATTGATAGTTCGAACGTGGAAG